>NZ_JBFUKR010000006.1:0-291561 GCF_056400745.1 Rhizobacter sp. P5_A1 | reverse complement strand
GCGCGAGGGGTACCCTGCGATGCTCGGTCTCCTGGCCCGTCGCCGAACTCGCTCCGTTCGCTGCGCTCACTGCACTCAGACAGCCGCGACGAGTCAGTTGACGAAGCGCGCTGCGCGCGCGGCCAGGAGCCCTGCGCTTCTCGGCGTCGCACACAGCCCACCGGCCGGCCACCCCGCACCGGCTCGGGCACCGTCGAGCGCTTCGGCGCCGCAGTCCTCAGCGGTGGTGCAAAGGCGAGAGCGGGCAGGCCGGCGAGGGCATCAGGAAGCCAGCGCCGAGCAGCGCAGGGCACCCCCGACGCAGTCGGGGGCGCGGCTTCAGCCCTCGCCGGCCTGCCCGCTCTCGCCTTCGCCGCTCCAACGCCCGCGAGCAGTGCTGGCTTCATCCCGGAGCGCTCATTGCTCGGCGAACGCGCGCTCGATCACGAACGCGCCGGGCGTCGAGGTGTTGCCCTCCTTGAAGCCGCGGTGTTCGAGCATGTGCTTCAGGTCGCGCAGCATGCCGGGGCTGCCGCAGATCATCACGCGGTCGTGTTCGGGGTCGAGCGCCGGCAGGCCGAGGTCGGCGAACAGCTTGCCGCTTTCCATCAGGTTCGTGACCCGGCCCATGTTCTTGTAGGCCTCGCGGGTCACGGTCGGGTAGTAGCGCAGCTTGCTGCTGATCATGTCGCCGAGGAACTCGTGCGCCGGCAGGTGCTCGGTGACGAGGTCGTGGTACGCGAGCTCGTCCTTGGTGCGCACGCCGTGCACCAGGATCACCTGCTCGAAGCGCTCGTAGGTGTCCGGGTCGCGGATGATGCTCATGAACGGTGCCAGGCCGGTGCCGGTGGAGAGCAGGTAGAGGTGCTTGCCCGGCGTCAGGTAGTCGATCACCAGCGTGCCGGTCGGCTTCTTGCCGACGATGACCGTGTCGCCGACCTGGATGTGCTGCAGCTTCGAGGTCAGCGGGCCGTCGGGCACCTTGATGCTGAGGAACTCGAGGTGCTCTTCGTAGTTGGCGCTGACGATGCTGTACGCGCGCAGCAGCGGCTTGTTGTTGACGCGCAGCCCGATCATCGTGAAGTGGCCGTTCGAGAACCGCAGCGCCGGATCGCGCGTGGTCGTGAAGGTGAACAGCTTGTCGGTCCAGTGGTGCACGCTCAGCACACGTTCTTCGTTGAAGGCGCTCATGGTCGGGGTCCAGCGGGTGGGAGTTGCTCGGTTGCGTCGGCCGTTGCATTGGCAAGGGCGGCCATGTAGTATCCGCAACACCGTCGTTCAGTAAATACTACATGAAACGATGGCGCCGCGATTGATCACGGTCAACTGATCAGGGTCTACCCCAATCGTACCGCGAGGACCGAAACCGACATGGCCGAGCACACAAAGACCGACGGCCTGCCCGAGACGATGCCCGAGGCGTCGGTGCCGCCGGTGCTCGACCGCTCGCGCCCGCGCAACGAGCGCATGGCGAGCGACAAGATCGAGTGCAACGCCTGCCCGGTGCTGTGCCAGATCTCGCCCGGCAAGACCGGCGCCTGCGATCGGTATGCGAACGCGCAGGGCGTGCTGGTGCGGGTCGACCCGGTCGTGCTGCTGCGGCGCACGCTCGAGAGCGCCGACGCGGCGCTGGTGCCGTTCGCGGCGCGCGGCGCCGAGACCGAGGCTGAAATCGCCGCGAACCCGCTCGCCACGCAGGACGAGGTCTTCGTCACCGGAATCGGTTCGGGCACGACCTATCCCGACTACAAGCCGGCGCCGTTCATCGTCGCCTCGACGGTCGACGGGGTCGACATGGTCACCGTCGTCACCGAGGGCATCTTCAGCTACTGCAGCTTCAAGGCGAAGATCGACACCGACCGCTGGCTCGGCCCCGAGCAGGCGAACGTGCGCTGCAAGGGCGAGGTCGTCGGCCACGTCTCGACGGCCGAATACGGCTCGCAGATGCTGTCGCTCGGCGGCGTTCACCACCTGACCGGCGGCAGCAAGAAGGAAGGCCGCGTGACCTGCGAGATGATGCTGGCGCTCGGCAACAAGCAGGCGGTCGAGCTGGCGATCGACGGCGGCTCGCAGATCGTGATCCAGGCCGGCAAGGCGCCGATCGTCAACGGCAATGAGGAGCAGCGCATGCGCGTCGGCTGCGGCTCGGCGACGGTCGGCATCTTCGCGAAGCAGTTCTTCGGCTGCGCCGACGAGGTCGTCGTCGTCGACGACCACATCACCGGCGTGCTGACCCAGCACCAGGCCGGCCGCTGCCTCGACATGCGGCCCTCGGGCATCAGGATCCGCGGCCGCAAGTCGACGCCGGGCCGCTACTTCCAGGTCGCGAACCCGGGCACCGGCTGGGGCGGCACCGACCTCGCCGATCCGCTCGCGATCGTCGAAGGCTGGGACGAATCGCTCGCGTGGCCGGGGCTGACCTTGCTGATGGTCTCGACGACCGGCGAGCACGCCGCGTGGTACGAACTCGACGCGACGCTGACACCGCAGCCGCGCGCGCTGCCGGCGCCGGTTCGGGCCGTGGTCGAGCGCATCGGCGAGAACTGCGAACCGTCGCTCGCGACCGTGCTGTTCCTGGCGGGCGCCGGCGGCAGCCTGCGCGCCGGCGTCACCGACAACCCGGTGCGCCTGACGCGCTCGATCAAGCAGGCCGTCGTCAACGTGACCTGCGGCGGCGCGCCGGCCTATGTGTGGCCCGGCGGCGGGATCACCGTGATGGTCGATGTCGCGCGCATGCCCGACAACAGCTTCGGCACCGTGCCGACGCCGGCGATCGTCGCGCCGATCGAGTTCAGCATGAAGCTGGCCGACTACCGCGCGCTCGGCGGGCACCTCGCGCAGGTGCGATCGCTCGCCGATGCGCTCGCGCGCGGCGCCTGGCACGACGACGGCGCACCGACCGCGCGCCGCTTCGAGGCGCTGCCAGCCGCGAACCCATGGCCGCTCGGGCAGCCGCCGCTGCTCGGCTGAAGACTGATGATGCAGCCGCAACGCGCCCCCCTGCCCGGCGGCCGCTGGCATTTCCAGCACGGCCCGATCGACCTCGTGATCGGCGCCGACGGCGAGACGCGCGCGCTCGAGATCGCGCACGATGCGGCGTGGGCGCGCTTCCAGACCGTGCTGCCGGAGCTCGTCGCCGAGCTGCGTGCGCTGCGCCTGCCGGTGCGCGGCCCGTGCCCGCTGCAAGGCGTGATCGCGCGCCGCATGTGGATCGCGTGCCGGCCCTACCACGCGCAGTTCATCACGCCGATGGCGGCGGTCGCCGGCGCGGTCGCGCAGGAGCTGATCGCGTGCTACGAGCGCGACGGCGTGCGGCGTGCGTGGGTCAACAACGGCGGCGACATCGCGCTGCACCTGAGCCCGGGCGCATCGGTCAAGGTCGGCCTGTTCGCCGATCTCGCGCGCTTCGACCCGGCCGACGGCGCGCCGCGGATCGACGGCGATTTCGAGATCGGCGCGGCGCTGCCGGTGCGCGGCGTCGCGACCAGCGGCTGGCGCGGCCGCAGCTTCTCGCTCGGCATCGCCGACAGCGTCACCGTGCTCGCGCGCAGCGCCGCGATGGCCGATGCGGCCGCGACGGTGATCGCGAACGCGGTGAATGTCGACGACGCGCGCATCGAACGCCGGCCCGCGAACGAACTGAAGGACGACAGCGATCTCGGCGAGCTTCCGGTCACCGTCAACGTGCCGCCGCTGGCCGGCGAGCAGGTGCAGGCCGCGCTTCTGTCCGGGGTGCGGCGCGCCCGTGCGCTGCAGCGCGACGGGCTGATCCATGCAGCGCTGCTGGTGTGCCAACATCGCGCCAGCAGCGTCGATGCACCGCCGCCGTCGGTGCAGCTTCTGGCCACCGCGCCCGGCGAACTTGGTTCAGTATTTGCTTAATGAAAATCGAGATGCGAGACTTTTCCAACCTGCTGACGGAAGCCCTCCAGTGATCGCGATCCGCCGCGTCTTCACGCACGTCGAAGACATCCACCACGAGTTCGGCCCGGTCGCTGCGCTGCCGCTGCGGCGCGGCGCGATCGGCGCGGTGCTGACGAACCCGTTCGCGAGCCGCTACGTCGAAGACATCCTGCCGATGATGGATGCGCTGCAGCCGGTCGGCCTCGCGATCGCGCGGCAGCTGCTCGCCGCGATGGACGTCCCGGTCGAGCGCATCGAGGGCTACGGCAAGGGCGCGATCGTCGGCAGCGCCGGCGAGCTCGAGCATGGTGCTCTGTGGCATGTGCCGGGCGGCTATGCGATGCGCGAGCTGCTCGGCTGGAAGGGCGACGCCCAAGCCTACGCGGCCGGCAAGGCTTCGGCGCCGCCGAGCGGGCCGGTGGCCGCGCAGACCGCCAACGCGCTGGCGATCGTGCCGTCGACGAAGAAGGTCGGCGGCCCCGGTGCCGCGCTCGACGTGCCGATGACCCACATCAACGCCGCCTATGTGCGCAGCCACTTCGACGCGATCGAGGTCCGCGTGCCCGGCGCGCCGCTGGCCGACGAGATCGTGTTCATCCTCGCGATGAGCACCGGGCCGCGCGTCCACGCGCGCGTCGGCGGGCTGAAGGCGCAGGACATTGCGCAGTGGAACGGCCTGCGCTGACGAGAAGGAAAGAGACATGCTTGCGAAGATCCGAAAGCTCGTCGTCCAGGTCGACGAAACCCGCATCGAGATGGGCCGGCCGATCACCCCGCCGACGCGCCGCGCGCTCGCGATGGCCGTGATCGAGAACCCGTGCGCCGGCCGCTTCGAGGAGAACCTCGACGCGCTGATCGCGATCGGCGAAGAGCTCGGCGGCCTGCTCGGCGACAAGTGCGTCGCGGCGCTCGGCATCGCACCCGGCGCGGCGCAGAGCTATGGCAAGGCGGCGATCGTCGGCGAGGCCGGCGAGCTCGAGCATGCGGCGGCGATCCTGCACCCGAAACTCGGCGCGCCGCTGCGCCGCGCGGTCGAGAAGGGCGCCGCGCTGGTGCCGTCGGCGAAGAAGCGCGGCGGCCTCGGCACCGCGATCGACGTGCCGCTCGGCCACAAGGACGCCGCGTTCGTGCGCAGCCACTTCGACGCGATGGAGGCGCGCGTCGCCGACGCGCCGCGCGCGAACGAGATCGTCGTCGCGGTCGTCGTCACCGACAGCGGCCGGCCGCTGCCGCGCATCGGTGGCCTGCAGGCCCACGAGATCAAGGGCGAGGACGGGCTGCGATAGCCGACCGCCAGCGTCACCACCCGACACAATCACCGTCACGACTCTCAGGAGCTCCGCCATGATCCAACGTCGCCACTTCGGGCACCTTGCGCTCGCCGCCGTCCTTGCCGCCAGCGGACTCGCCGCCCATGCGCAGGGCACGATCAAGATCGGCGAGGTCAACAGCTACAAGGCGCAGCCCGCCTTCCTCGAGCCCTACAAGAAGGGCATGGAGCTGGCGGTCGAAGAGATCAACGCGGCCGGCGGCGTCAACGGCAAGAAGATCGAGCTGATCACGCGCGACGACAACGCGAGCCCCGGCGACGCGGTGCGCGCCGCCGAGGAGCTGGTCTCGCGCGAGAAGATCGACGTGCTGGCCGGCGCGTTCCTGTCGAACACCGGTCTCGCGCTGACCGACTTCGCGAAGCAGAAGAAGTTCTTCTACCTCGCCGGCGAGCCGCTCACCGACAAGATCATCTGGGCCAGCGGCAACAAGTACACCTACCGCCTGCGCCCCGGCACCTACATGCAGGCCGCGATGCTGGTGCCCGAGGCGGTCAAGCTGAAGAAGAAGCGCTGGGCACTGGTCTACCCGAACTACGAGTACGGGCAGTCGGCGATCGCGGCGTTCAAGGAATTGCTGAAGGCCGCGCAGCCCGATGTCGAGTTCGTCGTCGAGCAGGCGTCGCCGCTCGGCAAGCTCGACGCCGGCAGTGTCGTGCAGGCGCTCGCCGATGCGAAGCCGGATGCGATCTTCAACGTGCTGTTCGGCGCCGACCTGTCGAAGTTCGTCCGCGAGGGCAACACGCGCGGGCTGTTCCAGGGCCGCGAGGTCGTCAGCGTGCTGACCGGCGAGCCCGAGTACCTCGATCCGCTGAAGGACGAAACGCCGAACGGCTGGATCGTCACCGGCTACCCGTGGTACGGCATCCAGACGCCCGAGCACAAGGCCTTCTTCCTCGCGTACCACGCGAAGTACAAGGACTATCCGCGCCTCGGTTCGGTCGTCGGCTACACGATGATCAAGTCGATCGCGGCCGGCGTGAAGAAGGCCAAGGGCACCGAGGCCGACAAGCTCGCTGCCGCGTTCGCCGGGCTGCAGATGGATTCGCCGTTCGGCAAGTTCATGTTCCGCGCCGAAGACCACCAGTCGACGATGGGCGCGTTCGTCGGCAAGACGAAGAACGAAGGCGGCAAGGGCGTGATGGTCGACTACAAGTACCTCGACGGCGCGAAGTTCCTGCCGTCGAACGAACAGGTCAGGAAGCTGCGCCCGGCCGAGCTCTGAATGCCGAGCCGCGCCTGATTTCATGGACCTCTCCGGCCTCGTCGTCCAGCTCCTCAACGGCCTGGCCGGTGCCTCCTCGCTGTTCCTCGTCGGTGCCGGGCTGTCGCTGATCTTCGGCGTCACCCGCATCGTCAACTTCGCGCACGGCTCGTTCTACATGCTGGGCGTGTACGGCGCGTATGCGCTGGTCGAGAAGTTCGGCGGCGGCGCGTGGTTCTGGCCCGCGCTGCTGCTCGCGGCGCTCGCGGTCGGCGCGCTCGGCGCGCTGGTCGAGGTCGCGCTGCTGCGCCGCGTCTACCGCGCGCCCGAGCTGTTCCAGCTGCTGGCGACCTTCGCGCTGATGCTGGTGATCAAGGATGCGGCGCTGTGGCTCTGGGGCCCCGAAGACCTGCTCGGGCCGCGCGCGCCGGGGTTCACCGGCGCCGTCTCGATCCTGGGCCGGCGCTTCCCGACCTACGACCTGTTCCTGATCGTCGTCGGCCCGGCCGTGCTCGGCCTGCTGTGGCTGCTGCTGACGCGCACGCGCTGGGGCACGCTGGTGCGTGCCGCGACGCAAGACCGCGAGATGGTCGGCGCGCTCGGCGTCAACCAGGCCTGGCTGTTCACGGCCGTGTTCGCGCTCGGCACGATGCTCGCGGGCCTGGGCGGCGCGCTGCAGCTGCCGCGCGAGCCGGCCAACCTCGGGCTCGATCTGCAGACGATCGGCGATGCCTTCGTCGTCGTCGTCGTCGGCGGCATGGGGTCGATCCCCGGCGCGTATGTCGCGGCGCTGCTGATCGCCGAGGTCAAGGCGATCTGCATCGGCATCGGCACGGTCGATGTCTTCGGCGTCGCGTTCTCGTTCTCGAAGCTGACGCTGGTGGTCGAGTTCCTGGTGATGGCGATCGTGCTCGTCGTGCGGCCCTGGGGCCTGATGGGCAAGGCGCAGGCGGCGAGCCGCAGCGCCGCGCCGCCGGAGGCACCGCTGCGCCGTGCCGACCGGCTGACGAAGATCGCCGGCGGCGTGCTGCTGCTCGCGCTGCTCGCGTGGCCGGTCGCGACCGCGAGCTCGCCGTACCTCACGGTGCTCGCGATCGATCTGCTGACCGCGGCGCTGTTCGCGACCAGCCTGCACTTCATCATGGGCCCGGCGGGCATGCACTCGTTCGGCCATGCCGCGTACTTCGGGCTCGGTGCGTATGGCGCGGCGCTCGGCGTGCGCGCGTTCGGGCTGCCGATGGAGGCGACGCTGCTGCTGTCGCCGTTCGTCGCCGCGGCCGGCGCGCTGGTCTTCGGCTGGTTCTGCGTGCGGCTGTCGGGCGTCTACCTCGCGATGCTGACCCTGGCGTTCTCGCAGATCGTCTGGTCGGTCGTGTTCCAGTGGGACGACTTCACCGGCGGCAGCAACGGCCTGACCGGCGTCTGGCCGGCCGAGTGGCTCGCCGACAAGCGCACGTACTACTACCTGACGCTGGCGCTGGTGGTCGGTGGCGTGCTGCTGATCCGGCGCGCGCTGTTCGCGCCGTTCGGCTACGCGATGCGCGCCGGCCGCGACTCGCCGCTGCGCGCCGACGCGATCGGCATCGACGTCAAGCGCATCCAGTGGGTCGCGTTCGTGATCGCCGCGGTCTTCGCCGGGCTGGCCGGTGCGCTGTACGCGTTCTCGAAAGGCAGCATCTCGCCCGACGCGGTGGCCGTCGGCCGCTCGGTCGACGGCCTCGTGATGGTGCTGCTCGGCGGCCTGCAGACGCTCGCCGGGCCGATCGTCGGCGCGGTCACCTTCACCTGGCTGCAGGACGCGGTCGCGCGCAACACCGACTACTGGCGCGCGCTGCTCGGCGGGGTCATCCTGCTGCTCGTGCTCGCGTTCCCGCAGGGCATCGCCGGCTTCGTCGGCGGGGTGTTTGCACGCTGGAAGAAGGTCGAGGCATGAGCCTTCTGAAAGTCAACAACCTCGGCAAGTCGTTCGGCGGCAACCGCGCGGTCGACGGCATCGGCTTCGAGGTCGCGGCCGGCGAGCTGCTCGCGCTGATCGGGCCGAACGGCGCCGGCAAGACGACGACCTTCAACATGGTCAATGGCCAGCTGCGCGCCGACACGGGCTCGGTCGTGCTCGACGGCGTCGAGCTGATCGGCCGCAGGCCGCGCGACATCTGGCACCGCGGTGTCGGCCGCACGTTCCAGATCGCCGAGACCTTCGCGTCGCTGACGGTGGTCGAGAACGTGCAGATGGCGCTGATCTCGCTCGACGCGAAGCTCTATTCGATGTGGCGGCGCGCGGCCGACCACAGGCGCGACGAGGCGCTCGCGCTGCTCGCCCAAGTCGGCATGCAGGCGCAGGCCGATCGGCCGTGCAGCGTGCTCGCCTACGGCGACGTGAAGCGCGTCGAGCTCGCGATCGCGATGGCGAACGCGCCGAAGCTGCTGCTGATGGACGAGCCCACCGCCGGCATGGCGCCGAAGGAGCGCAACGAGCTGATGGCGCTGACGAAGCGCCTCGTCGTCGAGCGCGGCATCGCGGTGCTGTTCACCGAGCACAGCATGGACGTCGTCTTCGCGCACGCCGACCGCATCATCGTGCTCGCGCGCGGCCGCCTGATCGCCTCCGGAGCGCCGGCCGAGATCCGCGATCACCCGAAGGTACAGGAGGTCTACTTCGGCACCGGCAAGACCTTCGAGGCCAGGAAGGCGGCGACCGCATGACGACGAGCACGCCCTTGCTCGAGGCCACGGGCCTGAACGCCTGGTACGGCGCCGCGCAGATCCTCTACGACGTCGGCCTGCACGTCGGCCGCGGCGAGGTCGTCGCGCTGATGGGCCGCAACGGCGCCGGCAAGTCGACGACGCTGAAGGCGCTGATGGGGATGCTGGCGAAGCGCCAGGGCAGGATCTCGTTTCTCGGCCACGATGTCTCGAAGGCCGAGCCGCACGAGGTCGCGCGCCTCGGCCTCGGCTACGTGCCGGAAGATCGCCGCGTGTTCGCCGACCTGAGCGTGCTCGAGAACCTCGAGGTCGGCAAGCAGCCGGCGCGCGCCTGGGCCGACGGCAGCGCGGCGCCGCTGTGGACCACCGAGAAGCTGTTCAGGCTGTTCCCGAACCTCGGCGAGATGCCCGATCGGCCGGGCGGCCGCATGAGCGGCGGCGAGCAGCAGATGCTGACGGTCGCGCGCACGCTGATGGGCAACCCCTACCTGGTGCTGCTGGACGAGCCCAGCGAAGGGGTCGCGCCGGTGATCGTCGAGCAGATGGCGCTGATGATCCTCGAGCTGAAGGCGCAGGGGGTCAGCATCCTGCTGTCCGAGCAGAACATGCATTTCGCGGAACTCGTCTCCGACCGGGCGTACGTGCTCGAGAAGGGCCAGATCCGCTACCAGGCTTCGATGGCCGAACTCGCGGCCAACGAGGACGTGCGGCGCGCGTACCTGAGCGTGTAGTGCTCGGCGCGGCACGGCAACATCGTCATTCAATCCACCGGAGGTCCCGTCATGCACACCCCCCAGCGCAGAACCCTGTTGAAGGCCTTGTCCGGCGCCGGCCTGCTGGCCGTGACCGGCGGCAGCGCCTTCGCGGCCGCGAAGATCAAGCCGGACGCCGCGAGCGCGCTGATCGTCGTCGACGTGCAGAACTGCTTCGTCACCGGCGGCACGCTGCCGGTGAAGGAGGGCGAGGCCGTCGTGCCGGTGATCAACAAGCTCGCCGCGAGCTTCGGCAACATCGTCGTCACCCAGGACTGGCACACGCCGGGCCACGCGTCGTTCGCGAGCACGCACGCGGGCAAGAAGCCGTTCGAGACCACGAAGCTGAGCTACGGCACGCAGGTGCTCTGGCCCGACCACTGCGTGCAGGGCACCGAAGACGCCGCGCTGCACAAGGACCTGAAGCTGCCGACCGCGCAGATCATCATCCGCAAGGGCTTCCACAAGGAGATGGACAGCTACTCGGCCTTCGACGAGGCCGACCACAAGACCGCGACCGGCCTGGCCGGCTACCTGAAGGCGCGCGGCATCAAGACGCTGTACGTGACCGGGCTGGCGACCGACTTCTGCGTCGCCTGGACCGCGATGGACGCGCGCAAGGCCGGCTTCACGGTCTACGTGATCGAAGACGCGACGCGCGGCATCGACCTGAACGGCTCGCTCGCCGCGGCCTGGAAGCAGATGACCGCGAAGGGCGTGAAGCGCATCCAGTCGACGGATCTGGCCTGACGCCGCGGTGATCGCCCTGACGGTCAACGGCCGGCCGCACGCGCTGGCCGTGCCGCGCGACGCGCCGCTGCTGAACATCCTGCGCAACGACCTCGGGCTGAACGGCCCGAAGTACGGCTGCGGCCTGGGCGAGTGCGGCGCCTGCACGGTGCTGGTCGACGGCATCGAGGCGCGCGCCTGCGTGATCCCGGTCGGCGGGGTCGAGGGCCGCGCGATCACGACGCTCGAAGGGCTCGCGAACGCGGGTGCGCTGCACCCGGTGCAGCAGGCCTTCATCGACTGCCAGGCCGCGCAGTGCGGCTACTGCCTGAACGGCATGATCGTCAGCACGGTCGCGCTGCTGAAGCGCCACCCGCATCCGACCGACACGCAGGTGCGCGACGCGCTCGCGCACAACCTGTGCCGCTGCGGCACGCACCTCGAGATCCTGCAGGCGGTGCAGCGCGCGGCGCTGCTGATGGCGCCGGCATGACGAGCCGCCGTGCCGAGACAGCGACCTCGCGTGCGGACCTGCGTGCGGCCGATGGCGTGTTGCTCGTCTCGCGCCCGCCGCCGCCGGCCCCGGCACAGGCGAACGGCCAGCCGGCGACCGTCCCGTCGAATCCTGCCGAAGGTCCCGAAATCCTGCTCGCGGTCTGGGACGACGGCAGCGTCACCGCGTTGCATGGCCATGTCGACCTCGGCACCGGCATCCGCACCGCGCTCGCGCAGATCGTCGCCGAGGAGCTGGCGTGCGAATTCGATGCCGTGCACGTCGTGCTCGGCAGCACCGCGCTCGCGCCGAACCAGGGCGCGACGATCGCGAGCGCGTCGATCCAGATCCACGCCGAGCCGCTGCGGCGCGCCGCGGCGCAGGCGCGCGCGTGGCTGGTCGCGCAGGCGGCGCAGGATCGCCCGATCGACCTGCGCGAGCTGTTGCAGGGCCGGCATGTCGAGCTGACGCTGGCGCTGGACACGCCGCTGAAGCCGCCCGACGCGCACCGCATCGTCGGCCAGTCGCAGCCGCGCGTCGACATCCCGGCCAAGGCGACCGGCGCCGAGACCTTCGTGCATGACAAGCGCGTGCGCGGGATGCTGCACGGTCGCGTCGTGCGGCCGCCGTATGCCGGTGTCGACGCGGGCGAGTTCGTCGGCAACACGCTGGCCGCGGTCGACGAGGCGTCGATCGCGCACATCGAGGGAATCCGCAAGGTCGTCGTGATCCGCGACTTCATCGGCATCGTCGCCGAGCGGGAGGAGCAGGCCGACGCGGCGATGCGCGAGTTGAAGGTGACATGGAAAGCCTGGCCCGGCAGCGCGCCGCTCGCGGGTGTGCCAAACGCGCTGGAGAACGCGCTGCGCAACAACCCGGCCACGCGCCGCGTGCTGGTCGAGCAAGGCGATGTCGACGCGGCGATCGCCGCCGCCGCGCCGGCGATGCAGCGCAACTACGTGTGGCCGTACCAGCTGCATGCGTCGATCGGCCCCTCGTGCGCGTTGGCCGACTGGCGTGGAGACACGATGACCGTCTGGGCCGGCACGCAGAACCCGCACGTGCTGCGCGCCGACCTCGCGACGCTGACCGGCCTGCCCGACACCGCGATCGACGTGGTCCGCATGGAGGCCGCCGGCTGCTACGGCCGCAACTGCGCCGATGACGTGGGGGCAGACGCGGCGCTGCTGTCGCGCGCGGTCGGCGCGCCGGTGCGCGTGCAGCTGACGCGCGAGCAGGAGCATCTCTGGGAGCCGAAGGGCGCCGCCCAGCTGATGCAGATCAACGGCGGGCTCGGCGCCGATGGCCGTGCCGCGGCCTACGACTTCCAGACCTCGTACCCGTCGAACGGCGCGCCGACGCTGGCGCTGCTGCTGACGCGCACGATCGAGCCCGAGTCCGCGGCCTACGAGATGGGCGATCGCAGCGCGGTGCCGCCCTACGAGTACCGCAACCTGCGCGTCGTCGCGAACGACATGGCGCCGATCCTGCGCGCCTCGTGGCTGCGCGGCGTCTCGGCGCTGCCGAACTCGTTCGCGCACGAGTCGTATGTCGACGAGCTCGCGACCGCGGCCGGCGCCGATCCGGTCGAGTTCCGGCTGCGCCATCTGAACGACGACCGCGCGAGCGAACTGGTGCGGGCCACGGCCGCGCGCGCCGGCTGGCTCGCGCACACGCAGCCGCAGCAGCAGCTGCCCGCCCGCACACCGGCCGGCGACGTGCTCAGGGGCCAGGGCTTCGCGTACGCGCGCTACGTGCACAGCAAGTTCCCAGGCTTCGGCGCCGCGTGGGCTGCGTGGGTCGCCGATGTCGAAGTCAATCGTGCAACCGGCGAGGTGCATGTCAGCCGTGTCGTCGTCGGCCACGACGCCGGCTTGATGATCAACCCGGCCGGCGTGCAGCACCAGATCCACGGCAACGTGCTGCAGACGAGCTCACGCGCGCTGAGGGAGTCGCTGCCGGTCGACCCGAAGACGAACCTGCCGGCGAGCCGCGAATGGGGCAGCTACCCGATCCTGAGCTTCCGCGAGGTGCCGGTCGTCGAGGTCATGATGATGCCGCGGCCCGGCGAGCCGCCGCTCGGGGTCGGCGAGTCGTCCTCGGTGCCGGGCACCGCGGCGATCGCGAACGCGATCTTCGATGCGACCGGCGTGCGCTTTCGCGAACCGCCGTTCACGCCGGAGGTGGTGCGTGCGGCGTTGAACGTCGCATCGGCGCCAGATGCGCCGGCGCCGCCGCCGGGCTTGATCRCCGGCGCGGCGCCGGTGCCGCCGCGCGATGCGCCGTGGCCGCGCCGGCGCAGCGTCTGGGCGAAGGCGGGCGCGCTCGCGGTGGGCGGCTTGGGCGTCGCGGCCGCGCTGCTCGGCTGGCGAGCCGCGATCGCGCCGGTCGCGGCTGGCAGCGCCAGTGTGTACACCGCGGCGACGATCGAGAAAGGCCGCGTGCTCGCAGCGGCCGGCGACTGCGTCGTCTGCCACACCGCGCCAGGCGGCGTGCCGAACGCCGGCGGCCGCGCGATGCAGACCGCGTTCGGCACCGTCTACACGACGAACCTGACGCCGGATCCGGTCAGCGGCATCGGCACCTGGTCGTTCAGCGCGTTCCAGCGCGCGATGCGCGAGGGGGTCTCGCGCGACGGCAAGCACCTGTACCCGGCGTTCCCGTACCCCGCGTTCACGCAGACCAGCGACGACGACCTGACCGCCCTGTACGCCTACCTGATGGCGCAGCCGCCGGTGGCCTCGACCGTGCCCGAGACGAAGCTCGCGTTTCCGTTCAGCCTGCGGCCGCTGATGGCCATGTGGAACGCGCTGTACCTGACGCCCGGCCCGGCGCCCACGGTCGCGACGCGATCGGCCGAATGGAACCGCGGCGCCTACCTCGTCAACGGCCTCGGCCACTGCGGCGCCTGCCACACCGCGCGCGATGCGCTCGGCGCCGAGAAAGGCGGCCGTGGCTACCTGGGCGGCGCGATGGTCGAAGGCTGGGAAGCACCGCCGCTCACATCGCTGAGCCATGCGCCGCTGCCGTGGACCGAGGCCGAGCTGTTCGACTACCTGCGCTTCGGCCACTCGACCACGCACGGCAGCGCGAGCGGGCCGATGGCGCCGGTCGTGCAGCAGCTCGGCGCCTTGCCCGACAGCGACCTGCGCGCGATGGCGAGCTACCTCGCGTCGTTCAACGACGGCGCGGCCGGCGTTGCGCCGAGGGCGCCGGCACTCGTGGCGCAAAGCAACACCCGCGAAGCCATCGGGGCTGGCGCGGCCCAGCGCCTGTTCACGACCGCCTGCGGTGCCTGCCATCACGACGGCAGCGGCCCGCAGCTGCTCGGCCAGAACATCGCGCTGGCGCTGAACACGAACCTGCACAGCGCGCGGCCCGACAACCTGCTGCGCGTGATCCTCGACGGCATCCGCGAGCCGGCGACGCGAGACATCGGCTTCATGCCCGCGTTCCGCGACAGCCTCGACGACGCGCAGGTCGCCCAGCTCGCCGCCTACATGCGCCGGCGCTTCGCGCCCGACAAGTCGGCGTGGGAAGATTTGCCGGCGGCCAGTGCGCGCGTGCGCGCGTCGGCGCACTGATCCAATCGAGGAGATCGAGATGCCCAGCCGGGAACACATCGACGCCTTCGTCCGCATGGTCGAAGCCGGCCAGTACGTCGAGGCGATGGAGGTCTACTACGCCGCCGACGCGACCGCGCAGGAGAACAACGAGTCGCCGCGCGTCGGCTTGCCGGCGCTGATCGCCCACGAGCGCAAGACGCTCGCGACCGCCGGCCGCGCGCAGGCGCGCTGCCTGACGCCGCCGATCATCGACGGCGACAGCGTCGTGCTGCACTGGGAGTTTGTCTTCCCGTCGACTGCGGGCGCGGCGCTGCGGCTCGAGGAACTGGCCTTGCAGACCTGGCGCGGCGACAAGCTCGCGGCCGAACGCTTCTTCTACGATCCGCGGCAGCTGCGGCGCTGAGCCGATCCGCCGACCTGCCCGCCGACGCGCGCACGCGTTGCGCGGCAGAATGGCGCGAACCGACGGAGACCCACATGACCGACACCCCTCGTCCGAGCCCCTCCGACAAGGCCACCCGCTTCGCGCAGCTGCACCGCGGCTCCGGCATCTTCGTGATGCCGAACCCGTGGGATGCCGGCACCGCGCAGCTGCTCGCGAAACTCGGCTTCGAGGCGCTCGCGACCTCGAGCGCCGCCTGCGCGATGGCGCTCGGCCGGCGCGACGGCGAGATCTCGCGCGACGAGGCGATCGCGCACGCCCGGGCGATCGTG
Source organism: Rhizobacter sp. P5_A1 (assembly GCF_056400745.1). Lineage (NCBI taxonomy): Bacteria > Pseudomonadati > Pseudomonadota > Betaproteobacteria > Burkholderiales > Sphaerotilaceae > Rhizobacter > Rhizobacter sp. P5_A1. The sequence continues at coordinate 276,190 of NZ_JBFUKR010000006.1, read as the reverse complement.
CTGGCGACCGATCTGCCGGTCGCCGCCGATCTGGAGAACGGCTTCGGCCATGCGCCGGCCGATGCCGCGCTGACGATCCGCCTCGCCGGCGAGGTCGGCCTGTGCGGCGGTTCGATCGAGGACGCGAGCGGCGACCCCGCCAAGCCGCTCTACGATTTCAACCACGCGGTCGAGCGCGTCGCGGCGGCGGTCGACGCGGCCCGCGCGCAGCCGTTTCCGTTCACGCTGACCGCGCGAACCGAGAACTATCTGCGTGGCAAGCCCGATCTCGACGACACGATCAAGCGCCTGCAGGCCTTCGAGAAGGCCGGCGCCGACGTGCTCTTCGCGCCCGGCCTGCCCGATCTCGACGCGGTGCGCACGGTCTGCGCGTCGCTGACGAAGCCGGTCAGCTTCATGAACAGCATCAAGGGCAAGTCCTTCAGCGTCGCCGAGCTGCAGGCGGCCGGCGTGCGGCGCGTCAGCCTGGCGACCTCGCTGTACCGCGCGGCGATGGCGGGCCTGCAGTCGGCCGCGCGCGAGGTGAAGGAAACCGGAACCTTCGGCTACCTCGATCGCTTGTGAGCCGCGTCGGGCTCAGAGCCGGCCGACGCACCCCGGCGCGCCGCAACGGCAGCGCAGCTTGCCCTCGTGGTGCGTCTCGCCGTAGTTCACGGTGAGTTCCTCACCGGCGTTCACGTCGCGCATCGCATAGAACTCGACCCGCCCCTGACGGATGCGCAGCACCGCGTTCGGCTGGCACGAGTGGTTCGTGAAGCGCAGCGGGTCGGTCGACTGCGATGCGTCGATCGCGCGCTTGTCGCTGAGCTCGACGATCATGATCCGCGCAACGCCCTTCGCGCGGCGGCGCGCCTCGCGCACGCTGATCGCCTCGCCGCGGATCTCACCGATCTTGCGGCGCGCGGGAACCGGCTCGGCCGCGAACGCGCCCTGGCCGTCGATGCGGCTGCGCCGAACATCGACCGCGTATTTCTGCGGGCCGGGCCGTGGGACGGCGGTCGACGAGGGCGCAACAGCGGGGGGCAGCGACTGCAGAACAGGCATGGCGCCGATTGTCGCGCGCTGGGATACGAGCGAGGGCGAGCGATCTGGCAGCGAAACACCCCGCCGAAGCGGGGCTCTTGTTGCGCGGGGACCTCGCGAAATTCAGGCTTGCTGCTGGCGGCGGCGCGCCATGAAACCGACCACGCCGAGACCGGCGAGCATGAGCGCGTAGGTTCCAGGCTCGGGGACGGGGGGGGTGACAGGAACCTGTGCGGAGAAGTGATGCCCACCATCGCCGCCATAGGCGTTATTGTTCTCCGTGTCGAGCCAAGCGACCTTGACCACGGGCCCAGACAAGTCGACGCCGGCGTCCGTAAATTGAAATACGAAGGTCATCGCCGATCCGGTCGAGGAGCCACCATTTGTATTGTCGTAACAGAAGTACGCTGTGCCACTGCCGTTGCACGTGGGCGAAGAGCCCGCCGGCAGGCCTCCAGCATGGTAGGCCCAATCCGCGTACACGGGCGGAGAGGAGATCAGCGACACGTTACTGAAGGTCCCGCCTGGATTGATGGCCACGGCCGTCAAGAAGGTCGCGCCAAAGGTATTGCCAATGGCGTCAATGCCGAGTGTGAGCTGATAGACGTCGCCCCCGAGTGAGAGGTACGAAGAGGTATAGGTGACGCCCTCTGAGTCGACGGCCCGTGCGGGCGTGCTCCACAAACCGATGGCGACCATCGAAGCTGCAAGAATCGACATCCGTGAAATGGAAAGGCTCATGTTGAACTCCTGAAGGTGTTGCTCAGTGAGAAGCCGAGTAGCGCCTTCGTCCGGAACTTCCTCCCCGGCTGTGGCGCACTTGCACTCTGTGCCTTGTGGTCGAACTACACAAGCTGTTACACCCCCTAAAGTCCTGATACCAAGTCCCCTACCTTGGACCTTGAAATTGCCGAGCGACCTGATCTTCGGAGCGGTCGTCGAGGTTCGGATTCGGCAAGGAAACAAGCCCCGCCGCAGTGCTGCGGCGGGGCTGCTGTCGACGCAAACGCTCGGTGGATCAGGTTTGCTGCCGACGACGACGCGCCATGTATCCAACCACGCCGAGACCTGCGATCAGCATGGCATAGCTTCCGGGCTCGGGGACGGCCGTGGGGATCAGGAAGAAGGACTCGTACCCGTCCACATCGCCGGTCCACACGGCACGGAAGGTCACGATGTCGGTCGAGGCATACGGCGTCAGATCGATCGAACTGAGAAGCCAGTCGTAGAACCCGTTGCCGTTGAAGGCGGTCGCCGCGAGGTTCTGGGAGCCGCTGAATTCGTAGACGATGGTGCCACCGACAGACACATCGAAGAGGGTGAGCGTCTCGCTCGCGGCGCTCGTCGTGTTGACGTCGATCCCCACATCGAACGTCTTGCCGGCGAAGCTCTCCAGGTAGCCCACGGTGTAGTCGGTCACCAGCGGAACGCCGTTCTGACCTGCCGTGTTCGGATCACTGGTGATGTCGTGATCCGCCCCGCCGCCGCCCTGCTTGTAGTTGAAATAATCCATGGTCTGCTGGCCACCTGGGCAGCTTTGGCCAGTGATGATGCATTGGATATCCTGCGGCTGGGTGGTGTTCTTCTGGGTGACGTCCGTCAGTGTCAGGGGGGTCTGGGCGCCGACGGGCCCGGCGAACGCCGCCAGCGCGAGAGCCGCGCAGGGCGGAACCAAGGCTGAGATCTTCAACAACATTGCATTCATAGCAATCTCCTAGTGAGCTGGTGACGCACCGTGGCGGCAGCCATGAGGCAAGCTCTCGACCAACCTCCACCTTGCAGACTGTCCGCTTTGCTTCCCATCGACACAAGATGTCACGGCCCCTAAGGTACAGGCCTTGCGGCCCCTAGCTTGAGGCTTGAATTTGCTTGGGCGCCTGACGCGTAACCGCGGTCCGCACGCGTGGTTCGAGCGTCCAGAAACGACAAAGGCGCCCCGAAGGGCGCCTTTGCTCTGCGGGCTCGGCTTGCCGCCGAGCCGACGATCAGGCTTGCTGCTTGCGGCGGCGAGCCATGAAGCCGACCACGCCGAGGCCGGCGAGCATCAGCGCGTAGGTCTCGGGTTCCGGAACTGGCGGAGTGACGTCGGTCACGCCGACAGCGCCGGTAGCGCCGTTGCCGATGATGTCGGCTGCGAAGTAGGCGTTGGGATTCCCTGCCGTGCTCTTCGAAAGAAAATCGGCCACGCTTGCGTTCAGCACGGTGAACGTCAGAGGACCGGACGCCGGGCAGTTGCCGTTGCAGTCGCCGAAAATGCCGAAGTTGAAATTGCCGAACGGAGAGTTACCGCCGGGGTTCGTCGCCGCATACAGCGTGGCGCCTCCGCCAGTCATGCTGATGGCCGTGATGTCACTCAGCGCGACACCTGTCGCGTTGAACGTGAACGCCGCATGCGCGGTCTGGGGGTTGCCTGTGTTGACGAAATCAAATGGGTCATTGACGGCGACAGAGAAGGTGACGTTAGCGCCGACTTGCTCGAGCGTGACACTGCCATAGTTGCCAGGGCTCGGAAATTGGCTCCCGCCGTCGTTGAACGTATAGCTGTCCGCGAAGGCGGGCAGGGCGAGGGCTGAGATCGCTACGGCGGCGGCAGCGCCAAGAACAGAACGAGAAAGCTTCATGAAGACTCCTAAGACAGACGTTTGAGGACAATCGCCGGTCGTTTCTCACAAAAACATCTCTGGAGCGATTCGGCTTGGGCGGATTGTTACTGGATGCTCGCTATGGGCCTAGCGTTCTGGCCCCCCGGGTTGCGGGGGGCGGCGGACCGAAAGCGATGCTTTTCTAGGGGGTTCGTGCTATTTCGAGCTCATCTCTTGCCGTGGCGACGCGGGGCGCTGCGCGGCGGGCGCCAGGGGTGGCGGCCGTAGAATCGCGCTCACTCGGAGGCAACTGGGAGCACGGGATGTCAATGGACGATCGCGACGGCAAGATCTGGATGGACGGGAAGATGGTGGACTGGCGCGACGCCAAGATCCACGTCCTGACCCACACGCTTCATTACGGCTGCGGCGCTTTCGAGGGAGTACGTGCTTACAACACCGTCAATGGCACCGCGATCTTCCGGCTCCACGAGCATACCGAGCGGCTTTTCAACAGCGCGAAGATCCTGCGCATGAAGATCCCGTACTCGTTCGAGCAGGTCATGCAGGCGCAGCTCGACGTGGTCCGCGAGAACAAGCTCGAGTCGTGCTACCTGCGGCCGCTGACCTGGATCGGCTCCGAGAAGCTCGGCGTCTCGCCGAAGGGCAACACGGTGCACCTGATGGTCGCGGCGTGGCCCTGGGGCGCCTACCTCGGCGAAGAGGGCATGCGGCGCGGCATCCGCGTGAAGATCTCGAGCTACACCCGCCACCACGTCAACATCACGATGACGCAGGCCAAGGCGGTCAGCAACTACACCAACTCGATCCTTGCCAACATGGAAGCGACCGAAGACGGCTACGACGAGGCGATGCTGCTCGACGCGAACGGCTTCGTCAGCGAAGGCGCCGGCGAGAACCTGTTCGTCGTCAAGAACGGCGTGATCTACACGCCCGACCTGTCGGCCGGCGCGCTGAACGGCATCACCCGCAACACCGTGTTCGCGATCTGCGCCGACCTGGGGCTGAAGGTGGTCGAGAAGCGCATCACGCGCGACGAGGTCTACATCGCCGACGAGGCCTTCTTCACCGGCACCGCCGCCGAGGTCACGCCGATCCGCGAGCTCGACCGCATCGAGCTCGGCTCCGGCTCGCGCGGCCCGATCACCGAGAAGATCCAGAGCGCGTTCTTCGACATCGTGAACGGGCGCAATCCCAAGTACGCCGAGTGGCTGAGCAAGGTCTGAGGGCAGCAACGATGAGCCGCGAATCCCTGGCAAACCCCACCGCAAGCGTGGAGGTCACCGCGAAAGACCTGGAGGGTCCGGGCGTGGTGTTCTGCCCGAACCCGAAGATGCCGCTGTGGAGCGGGCACCCGCGCGTCTTCATCGATGTCGTGACGACCGGCATCGGCAAGTGCCCGTACTGCGGCACGGTCTACCAGCTGAAGGCCGGCGAGAAGGTCCACGCGCATTGACGCCGTGACGCGCTCGCTGGTCATCGCGCCGCAATGGATCGGCGATGCGGTGATGAGCGAGCCGCTGCTGGCACGCCTCGCCGCACGCGGCGAGCGGCTGACGGTCGCCGCGTTGCCCTGGGTCGCGCCGGTTTACCGCGCGATGGCGCAGGTCGCCGAGGTGATCGAACTGCCGTTCGCTCACGGCCGGCTCGACTGGGCCGCGCGTCGCCGCGTCGCCGCCGAGCTTCGCGGTCGCTTCGACACCGCGTACGTGCTGCCGAACTCGCTGAAGTCGGCGCTGATCCCGTGGCTCGCGCGCATCCCGGTGCGGATCGGCTATCGCGGCGAAGGCCGCGTCCTGCTGCTGAACCGGCGCTTGCCGAACCCGGCGGGCCGGCCGCCGATGGTGGCGTTCTACAGCGCGCTGGCCGGCTCGCCTGTGCCAGAAGGTGAGCGCCCACTGCTTAGATTCGATCAGCCGGTTCTCGATCAGGCGACGAAAGATGCGGGCGTGAGCCCCGGCGCCTACTGGGTCTTCGCGCCCGGCGCCGAGTACGGTCCGGCCAAGCTGTGGCCCGCCGAGCACTACGCCGAGCTCGCGCGTTCGCTGCACCGGCGGCACAGCCAGCCGGTGTTGCTGCTCGGTTCCGCGAAAGAGGCGGCGCTCGGCGCGCAGATCGCCGCGCATGCCCCGGGGGCCTGCCGCGTGCTGGCCGGCGAGACATCGCTGCAGGATGCGATGGCGCTGATCGCCGCGGCGCGCGGCGTTGTCAGCAACGATTCCGGCCTGATGCACGTGGCGGCTGCGTTCGGCGTGCCGCAGGCCGCGGTTTTCGGCTCGACCAGCCCCGAGCACACGCCGCCGCTGAACCCGCGCGCGCGGGTGCTGTGGCTGAAGGAAGAGCTGCAGCTCGACTGCGCACCGTGCTTCGACCGCGTCTGCCGCTTCGGCCACACGCGCTGCCTGACCGGCGTCAGCGCCGAGCGGGTCGAGGCGGCGCTCGAGAACGCGTCGTCCAGCCCCTGATCGTCGGCGGGCCGCGGGGCGTTCGTACAATCCGCGGGCAGCGAAGCTCCCCCCATGCCCAGTTCCCGCGAGTTCATCCTCACCCTGTCGTGCCGCGATGCCAAAGGCATCGTCTACGCCGTGTCCGGCCTCTTGTACGAGGCCGGCTGCAACATCCTCGACTCGCAGCAGTTCGGCGACGTGCTGAGCGCCGATGCGACCGGGCTGTTCTTCATGCGCGTGCACTTCGAGGCGCCCGACGCGCTCGCCGATCCGGCCGCGCTCGAGACACTGGTCGCGCCGCTGCGCGCGAAGTTCGCGATGGACCTGCGCGTTCACGCGCTCGGGCGCCGGCCTCGCCTGCTGTTGATGGTCAGCCGGCACGGCCACTGCCTGAACGACCTGCTGTTTCGCTGCCAGTCGGACCAGCTGCCGGCCGATATTGCCGGCGTCGTCTCGAACCACCCCGATTTCGCCGAGCTCTGCGCGAGCCACGGCGTGCCGTTCCACCACTGGCCGTTGCCCACCGGCGCGGACGCTGGCGCAAAGCGCGCGCAGGAGGCGCGGGTCGAGCGCCTCGTCAGCGAGCAGCAGATCGACCTGGTCGTGCTGGCGCGCTACATGCAGATCCTGAGCCCCGAATTCTGCGAATTCCTGAAGGGCCGCGCGATCAACATCCACCACAGCTTCCTGCCCAGCTTCAAGGGCGCGAAGCCGTACTACCAGGCGCACGAGCGCGGCGTGAAGCTGATCGGCGCGACCGCGCATTACGTGACCGCCGAACTCGACGAGGGGCCGATCATCGAGCAGGACGTCGAACGCGTCGACCACTCGCGCAGCCCCGAAGACTTCACCGCGGTCGGCCGTGACGTGGAGAGCGTCGTGCTGGCACGCGCGGTGCGCTGGCATGTCGAGCACCGGGTCCTGCTCAATGGCCGCAAGACCGTCGTCTTTACCTGAACGACCATGGCCCGTTCCAAATCCGCTGCGGCGCCGCTCGCGTCGCCCGACGAGATCGAGCAGCAGTTCTACGAGGCGCTGCAGCGCGGCGACATCGACCGGCTGATGGCGGTCTGGTCCGACGACGACGAGATCAGCTGCGTGCACCCCGGCGGGCCGCGCGTCGTCGGCGCCGCGGCGATCTGCTCGGCCTTCGAGGCGATCTTCGCGAACGGCGCGATCAACGCGCGGCCCGAGAAGGTGCGGCGGCTGCAGACGCTGGCCTGCGCGGTGCACAGCGTGCTCGAACACATCCAGATCATGAGTACCGAGGGCCCGCAATCGGCCTGGGTCGTCGCGACCAACGTCTATGTGCAAACGGCGCAGGGCTGGCGACTGGTCGCGCACCACGCGAGCCCGGGCACGCCGCGCGCGGTGCAGGAGATCGTCGAGGCGGCATCGGTGCTGCATTGACGGCGCGATGGAACGCTACCTCGCGCCGCGCTGGCTGGTCGGCGGCAATGCGCAGACGATCTGGCCCGCGCTCTTCTCGCGGCGCTTCGAAGGACCCATGCCGCGCTTCACGCGCGAACGCTGGGCCACACCGGACGGCGACTTCATCGACGTGGACTGGCAGGGCGACAACGCCGAAGCACCGCTGCTGGTGCTGTTCCACGGCCTCGAAGGATCGTCGGCGAGCCACTATGCGCAGGCCTTCGCGCACTGGGCGCGGGCACACGGCTGGCGCTTCGTCGTGCCGCACTTTCGCGGCTGCTCGGGCGAGCTGAATCTCGCGCCGCGCGCCTACCACTCGGGCGACCACGAGGAGATCGACTGGATCCTGCGGCGCGTGCGCAGCCGGCAGCGCGGCCGCGTCGTCGCCGTCGGCGTCTCGCTCGGCGGCAACGCGTTGCTGCGCTGGGCCGAAGAGGCCGGCGAGACGGCCGCGCAGAGCGTCGGTGCGATCTGCGCGATTTCCGCGCCGCTCGACCTGGCGGCCGGCGGCCGCGCGATCGGCGCCGGCTTCAACCGGCAGGTCTACACGCCGATGTTCCTGCGCACGATGAAGCCGAAGGCCTTGCGCAAGCTCGCGCAGCATCCGGGGCTGTTCGACCGCGAGCGCCTGATGGCCGCTCGCACGCTGTACGAATTCGACAACGTGTTCACCGCGCCGCTGCACGGCTTCCGCGACACCGACGACTACTGGTCGCGCGGCTCCGCGAAACCGCACCTGGCGCGCATCCGCATTCCCGCGCTGGTGCTGAATGCGCTCAACGACCCGTTCCTGCCGGCGCACAGCCTGCCGCAGCGGCGCGAGGTCGGCGCGTTCGTGACCTTGTGGCAGCCGCGGCACGGCGGGCACGTCGGCTTTCCGGCCGGGCGCTGGCCGGGCCACCTTCTCACCTTGCCCGAGCGGGTCATGGGCTGGATGACCGGGCAGATCTGAGCCAACATTCGCGCATGGACGAGATCGTCAAGCAGGCGCTGAAGAAGTGGCCCAACGTGCCGCACTGCTACGACTGGCTCGCGCTCGACGCGCGCGGCGACTGGTACATGCGCGACGAGCGCATCCAGCACGCCGGGCCGTTCCCGCGCGTCAAGGGCAGCCGCATCCAGCACGAGAAGCTGCGCGAGTTCATCGAGCGCAACTACCTGCACGACGACGCGGGCTGCTGGTTCTTCCAGAACGGGCCGCAGCGCGTGTATGTCGAGCTCGAGGCGGCGCCATGGGTCTGGCGCCTGAGCGCGGGCGCCGGCGGCGCGCCGGCCGTCACGAGTCACACGGGGCTGCCGGCACGCGTCGACAGTGCATGGCTCGATGAACACGGCCGGCTGTTCCTGGCGACCGACCTCGGCTTCGGCGTCGTGCACACGCTCGACATGGAACTCGCGGCCGATGCCGTCGAGGCCGCGCACTGGTCCCCGACCGAGGCGCGCTTCGACAGCCTGCCGCCGCGTTTCGCCTATCGGCTCAAGCCGGCGCCGGGAGTCTGAGCGGGCGCAAAAAAAGCCGGCTCGCGAGCCGGCTTTTCGATCGCGCCGATCGGCGCAAGACGATCACTTGACGCTGTTGACCATGTAGGTCACGACCGCCTTGATCTCGGCATCCGACGCGGCCGAGCCGCCCTTTGGCGGCATCGCGCCCTTGCCCTTGATCGCGCTCGCGGTCAGGCCATCGACATCCTTCGCGGCGGCGAGGCGCGGTGCCCAGGCTGCCTTGTCGCCAAGCTTCGGCGCATTCGCGACGCCGGTGGCGTGACAGGTCTGGCAGGTCTGCGCGTACAGCGCCGGCACCGCACTGGCATCGGCCGCCTTCGCAGGCTCGGTCGCGGCGACGGTCGCAGCGGGCGTGGCCGCCGGCGTCGGGGCCGGCGCGGCGGCTTGCGCGGTCGTCGTCGCGGCGGGAGCCGAGGTGCCCGCCGCCGGCGCCTTCGGCTCGTCGAACTTCGCGCCGGCCTTGTTCGCCATGTAGACCACGGCGCGCCCGATCTCCAGATCGGTGAAATCGCCGCCGCCTTGTGCGCCCATGTTGCCCTTGCCGGCCAACGCCGAGTGCAGCAGCGCGTCGTAGCCGGTCTTGACGCGCGGCGCCCAGGCATCGGCATCGCCGAACTTGGGGGCGCCGACGAGGCCCGCTGTGTGGCAGGTCGTGCACTGCGCGGCGAAGACCTGCTCGCCGGTCTTCAGCGTCGACAGGTCGGATGCGTCCTTGACCTGCACCACGCCGACCGGCTGGATGCGCTGCGAAACCGATTCGGCCGTCAGCGCCTGCGTTCCGGCGGCCGGCCGCGGGTCGCTGGTCACGTACTCGACGAGCAACACGATCACGATGATCGGCACGACGAATGCATACAGGACCGCGAGGATCAGTTGCTTCGGCGTCTTGATGGGGCCTTCGTGCGGGCCATCGTGATCGTGCTGGTTCTGGGCGTCGCTCATGAGATCCTCAAACTGCGCAAGTCGGTGACGCGAGCGGGCCGGCGAGCCCCAAGCCCCGAAAGGGCCCGCGCAAAACCTGCAAATTATAGGGCCGGCGTCTGCGCCGCCCGAACGCCGCACCGGGCCGCGCAGGGTGCGCTGGTAGAATCACGCGCCGCGTCCGTAGCTCAATGGATAGAGTACTGCCCTCCGAAGGCAGGGGTTGCTGGTTCGATCCCAGCCGGGCGCACCAGCGTCGCGCGCACCGCGAATGGTCTTGCGATTCGCGTCGGCCGGCCACTGCCGACTGACCGTATTCTTGCCACATGCTGCGCCCCTTCGAGTCGATCCACTTCGCTGCGCCGACGGCGCGAGGCGCGCGCCTGATCGTCACCGGCGCGGTCCACGGCAACGAGACCTGCGGCAGCGTCGCGATTCGGCGCGTGGTCGACGACATCGAGCACGGCCGGCTCGCCCTCGCCGCAGGTTCGGTCACGTTCGTGCCGATCACCAATCCGCTCGCGTACGAGCGCCGCCAGCGGCAGGGCGACCGAAACCTCAACCGCAGGCTGGCACCGACCGACGATCCGCGCGAGTTCGAGGATCACATCGCCAACTGGCTGTGCCCGCTGCTGGCGCGCCATGATGTGCTGCTCGACCTGCACTCGTTTCACACCGCCGGCGAACCGTTCGCGATGGTGGGCCCCGAGAACAACGCCGGCACCCTCGAACCGTTCGCGCACGCCGAGCTCGAAGAGGCGTTGGCGGCGCGGCTCGGCGTGCGTCGCATCGTCGATGGCTGGCTCGAGACCTACGCCGCCGGCGTGAATCGGCGCATCGGCCAACAGGCGCAGCCGAATGACGCCGGGCTCGATCTGGATCCCGATTTCGGTGTCGGCACGACCGAGTACATGCGAAGGGTGGGCGGCTGGGGATTCACGCTCGAATGCGGCCAGCACGACGATCCGCAGGCGCCGCAGGTCGCCTACCAGGCGATTCGGAACACGCTGGCGCACCTGCGCCTGATCGACGCGCCGCCGCCGTCGCCGGTGGCCGGCGTCGAGGCGCTCCACTTGTTCGAGGTGGTCGACAAGGCCCATGAAGGCGACCGCTTCAGCCGCGAATGGGCCAGCTTCGATCGCGTGCGCGCGGGCGAGCTCATCGGCACCCGGCACGACGGCACGCCGCTGCGGGCCCCCAGCGATGCCCGGATCGTGTTTCCGAACCCCGCGGGCCAGACGGGGCAGGAGTGGTTCTATCTCGCCCAGGCTTCCCCGCGGTTCGCGGCCGGGCCGCCACCCGTGGCCCGACACCTGTAAGGTCTGACAGCTGGTGGGCTCGCGGGATGCCTGCTTTAATGCCGCCACCAAGGCATTCCGCGGATCCCGGATCGATGGAAACCGAAGCGATGGCGCTGATGGCGAATCAGTCGCCGGACGCGCTGATCCTGCTGACGACGCAGGGGCAAGTCCTGCAATGGAGCAGCGGCGCGCATGCCATCTTCGGCTTCGATGCCGAGGCGGCACGCGGCCGTTCGCTGGCCGAGTTGATCGTGCCGCCCGATCGCGCCGACGAGCAGGCGCAGCGCCTGCGCGAAACGCTCGACCGCGGTGCCGGCACCTACGAGTCGGTGCGGCGGCGCCGCGACGGCTCGCTGCTCTATGTCGACGTCTCCACCCGGCTCGTGCACGCGGCCGATGGCGCCGCGCTGATTCTGTCGGCCGAGAAGGACGTGACCCACATCAAAGTGCTGCGCGACGCCAAACTGATGGAGGCGCGCTTTCGTGACCTGCTCGAGTCGACGCCCGACGGCATCGTGATGGCCAACCCCACCGGCCACATCGTGATCGCCAACAGCCAGGCCGAACGCCTGTTCGGCTACGAGGCCGGCGAGCTGCGCGGCCGCTCGGTCGATGCGCTGCTGCCGGAGCGTTATCGCAAGGCGCATGTCGGGCATCGCTCGAGCTACTTCCTGCAGCCGCGCAAGCGCGCGATGGGCTCGGGGCTCGATCTCGCCGGGCTGCGCAAGGACGGCAGCGAGTTCCCGATCGAGATCAGCCTGAGCCCGCTGCGCACCGAAGAGAGCGCGTTCGTGATGAGCGCGATTCGCGACATCAGCGAGCGCAAGCGCTTCGAGAAGGCCCTGCAGGAGAAGAACCAGGAGCTCGCGAACGCGAACCAGGCCAAGGACCGATTTCTCGCCGGCATGAGCCACGAGCTGCGCACGCCGCTGAACGCGATCATCGGCTTCACCGGCACGCTGCTGATGAAGTTGCCCGGGCCGCTGAACGACGAGCAGCAGAAGCAGCTGCGCACGGTCCAGTCGAGCGCGCGCCACCTGCTGGCGCTGATCAATGACCTGCTCGACGTCTCCAAGATCGAGGCCGGCAAGGTCGAGCTGGTCTTCGAGGCGGTCGACTGCAACGCGGTGCTCCAGGAAGTGGCCGCCGCGCTGCGGCCGCAGGCGCACGACAAGGGCCTCGAGTTCATGGTTCACATCCCCGAGCTGCCGATCGTGCTGGGCACCGATCGCCGCGCGCTGAGCCAGATCATCTTCAACCTGGCCGGCAACGCGATCAAGTTCACCGAGTCCGGCGCTGTCAGCCTGACGCTGCGCGTCGAGCCGGCGGACGGCGTGCAGCAGGTCGAAGTGCAGGTCGAGGACAGCGGGATCGGCATCCCGCTCGCCGACCAGGACAAGCTCTTCGGCGCGTTCACGCGCGTCAACAGCGCGCGCCCGAACGCGCCCGAGGGAACCGGCCTTGGCCTGCACCTGAGCCAGAAGCTCGCCGAGCTGCTCGGCGGCAAGATCGTGTTTCGCAGCGAGAGCGGCAAGGGCAGCCGCTTCACGCTCGTGCTGCCGGGCGCCTAGACGATGGCCGCGCGCATCCTTGTCGTCGAAGACAACGCGGCCAACCTCGAGCTGGTGCGCTACCTGCTGACGTTCAGCGGCCACATCGTGCTGCAGGCGCGCGACGGCGCGCAGGGCATCGCGCTGGCGCGTCAGGAGCGGCCTGACCTGATCGTCTGCGATCTCCAGATGCCGCTGCTCGACGGTTACCAGGTGCTCGAGCAGCTGCGCGCCGACTCCGTCACCGCGACGGCGGTGATCGTCGCGGTGACGGCCTTCTCGATGCCCAACGACCGCGAGAAGGTGATGACGGCCGGCTTCGACGGCTACCTGTCGAAGCCGATCGAACCCGAGCGCTTCGTCGACCAGATCGAGGCGTTCCTGCCCGCGGCGCTGCGCTCGCAGCCACCTGCGGCAGCGCACTGACGAGCGCCCGGCTGATGGCGAAAGTTCTTGTCGTCGACGACCACGCTCCGAACCGCGACCTGCTCGTGACGCTGCTGACGCACGCCGGACACGCCTCGCTCGAGGCCGCCGACGGCCACCTGGCCCTCGCGCAGGTGCGCGCGGCGCGGCCCGACCTCGTCATCTGCGACATCCTGATGCCGACGATGGACGGCTACGAATTCGTGCGCCAGCTGCGCGCCGATCCGAGCATCGCGCACACCCACGTGGTCTTCTACACCGCGACGTTCATGGAGCGCGAGGCGCGCACGCTGGCGGCGTCGTGCGGCGTTTCGGACGTGCTGATCAAGCCCTCCGAGCCCGAAGAGATCCTGCGCGCGATCGAACGGGCGCTCGGCCACGTGAAGGCGGTCGAGCCGATGGCCGACACGACCCTGTTCGACCGCGAGCACCTGCGCCTGCTGACCGACAAGCTGGCGCTGAAGGTCGACGAACTCGAAAAGGCGAACCAGCGACTCTCGGCGCTGACCGATCTGAACCTGCAGCTGGCCTCCGAGCGCGATCCGCACGTTCTGCTCGACAAGGTCTGCCGCGGCGCCCGCGACCTGCTCGGTGCGCGCCACGCCGTGCTGGCGGTGCGCGACACGAACGACGGCGAGACGATGCACGTCACGAGCTGGGGTCTCGCGGCGGCCGAGGGCGAACGGCTGCGCTCGCTGACGGCCCTCGATGCCGGTGTGGGTGTGCTCGGTCAGGCGATGGCCGATGGCCGCGCGCGCCGCTTCGTCAGTCCCGGCGGCGACCCGGCCGGTGCCGGGCTGCCCGGCGAGTTCCCGCCCTGGCACAGCGGCCTGGTCGCGCCGATCGTTTCGTTGAACCGCGCCTATGGCTGGATCCTGTTGATCGACAAGCTGGGCGCCGACAGCTTCGCTGACAGCGACGAGCACATCCTGGCGATCTACGCGGCGCAGGCCGGCCGCATCTACGAAAACGGCAGCCTGTACAAGCAGATCAAGCGCACCGCGGAACAGCTGGAAATCGAGGTCGAGGAACGCAAGCGCGTCGCCCGCGACCTGAGCGTCGCCAACGACAGCCTGGAGCAGCGCGTCAGGCAGCGCACCGCCGAACTGCACGACGTGATCGAGGGGCTCGAGAGCTTCAACCGCAGCGTCTCGCACGACCTGCGCGGGCCGCTCGGCGGCATCGCCGGCGCGGCGCGGCTGGCGCAGGAGTTCATCGCCGAAAACCGGAACGACGAAGCCACGCAGTTCCTGGGGGCGATCGCGACCCAGGCCGATGCGACGACGCACCTGGTCGATGCCTTGCTGGCCCTCGCGCGCGCCACCGACGCGACGCCGGTGCGCCAGCGCTTCGACCTGCGTGCGCTGGTCGGCGAGGTGCTCGCAACGCTGCCGCAGGCCGGCCCGAGCGAGACGCTGCCGGTGGTCGTCGAGCCGCTGGCCGAGGTCGACGCCGATCTGGGCCTGGCGCGGCAGCTGCTGGTGAACCTGATCGGCAATGCGCTGAAGTTCGCATCCGATGCGCCGCGGCCGGAGATCCGCATCGGGCGGGTCGGCACGCCAGAGGCTGCGCTGTTCTTCGTGCGCGACAACGGCGTCGGCTTCGATGCCGCGGGCGCGCAGCGCCTGTTCAAGCCGTTCCATCGGCTGCACGGCTCGCGCTTCGAGGGCTCCGGCGTCGGGCTGTCGATTGTCAAGCGCATCGTCGACCACCACGGCGGCCGCCTCTGGGCCGAGAGCGAGCCCGGCCAGGGCGCCACCTTCTACTTCAGCTTCGGCACGGCCGCGCCCGGCGCCTGAGCACCCAAGCGCGGCCCGCGATCAGGCGCGGGCGTGCTCCGCCATCTTCGCCAGCGCGATGCTGAGCGCGGCGCTGCCGACGGTCTTCACGAGCGTCGGGTGCTCGGCGTAGAACTGGCTCAGCTGGTCGATGATGCCGGGGTTCGCCTGCTCGGCATGGCTCGCGATCACCTGCACCTGCTCGGGCGACAACTGCGAGGCCTGATCGGGCGTCAGCTGCGGCGTCGCTCCGCCCCCGGTCAGCCGGCCCAGCAGGCCGCCGAGCAGGCCGCCGCCGGAGCCGCCCTGGTTCAGCAGCGAGGCCAGCACCGCCGGGCCCATCCCGGCGATCAGCGAGTTCAGCATGCCGGCCTGCTGGTTCGGGTTCGACTGGCCGAACAGCTGGCCTGCCATCTCGCCGAAGGCCGGCGTCGAATCGGAACGGAACATCGCCGCCAGGCCGCTGCTGAGGATGTCGGTCGGCGCGTTCTGCGCGGCCTGATCGAAGTGAGCTTCGGCCTGTGAGGCCGGGGCGGCCGCGCCGCCGATGTATTGCTGCAGCAGGCTGCCGAGATCGAATGCCATGATGAATTCCTTCGAGGTTGGGGTGGTGCGGCCTACTTCTTCGCGGCCAGGTGGTAGCCCAGCAGCAGCACGACGGCGCCGATGATCGCGCCGATGAAGCCGGCGGACTGGCCAGCGGCATACAGGCCGGCGGCGCGGCCGAGGTAGGTCGCTGCGAGCGAGCCCCCGATGCCGAGCGCGGCAGTCAGGAAGAAGCCGCCCGGGCCGGAGCCGGGGGTCAGCATTTTGGCGACGAGACCGGCGACAAAGCCGATCAGAAGGGTCCAGATCAATTCCACGCGAAGCTCCGATGTGTCGAGTTGCCGGGGTGGCAACGGTGCGGCAGTCTCGGGGCGGTTCGCGGCGCGCGCAAAGCATGGCGCGGCGTTTCGGGGCTTAAGCGGCGAAGTCTCTGCCGCGTGTGGCCGCGCGGGCCACACGGGTGTGAAACCTTACCGGTCAGGCGCGCTGGCTCATGCGACCGGGTGCCCGGCCATCAGCTCCAGCGCCTGCACCAGCGCCGAGTGGTCGAGGTCCTGCCCGCCATGGGCGGCGCAGGCCTGCATCAGCTGCGCCGCGCCGGCCGTCTGCGGCAGCGCGACACCCAGCGCGCGCGCGCCGGCCAGCGCCAGGCTCAGGTCCTTCTGGTGCAGCCCGATCCGAAAGCCGGGTGCGAACGTGCGCTTGATCATCCGCTCGCCGTGCACCTCGAGGATGCGCGAGGCCGCGAAGCCGCCCATCAGCGCCTGGCGCACCTTGGCCGGGTCGGCACCGGCCTTCGAGGCGAACACCAGCGCCTCGCCGACCGCGGCGATGTTCAGCGCGACGATGATCTGGTTGGCGACCTTGCAGGTCTGGCCATCGCCATTGGCGCCGACCAGGGTGATGTTCTTGCCCATCAGCTCGAACAGCGGCCTGACGCGCTCGAACGCGGTCTCAGGGCCGCCGACCATGATGGTCAGCGTGCCGGCCTTCGCGCCGACCTCGCCGCCGGAGACCGGCGCGTCGAGGTAGTCGCAGCCGAGCGCGTTGATCTTCTGCGCGAAGGCCTTGGTCTCGATCGGCGAGATCGAGCTCATGTCGACGACGGTCTTGTCGACGCGGCCCGCAGGGTCGCTTCCCGATTTCGACAGACCCGCTGCCACGCCATCGTCGCCGAACAGCACGGTCGCGACGTCGGGCGTGTCCGGCACCATGATGAAGACGATGTCGGCGCGCTGCGCGACCTCGCGCGCGCTGGCGCAGCGCTGCGCACCCGCGGCGA
The DNA here is from genome assembly GCF_056400745.1 of Rhizobacter sp. P5_A1. NCBI lineage: Bacteria > Pseudomonadati > Pseudomonadota > Betaproteobacteria > Burkholderiales > Sphaerotilaceae > Rhizobacter > Rhizobacter sp. P5_A1. The sequence goes on along the minus strand of NZ_JBFUKR010000006.1, from coordinate 259,379 downwards.
TGATTTCGGGCTTCGGCTCGCTGCGCGTGTGGATGAAGAGCTCGTGGCCGCCGGCGCGCAGCCGCAGCGCCATCGGCAGCCCCATGATGCCGAGGCCGATGAATCCGAGTTTGCTCATGTGTGGCTCCAGATTTCTTGACAACGAGGTTCAGGCGCCGGCCAGGTAGCGGTCGCGCAGGGCCTGCGTGCCGGCGCGGAACACGCCCAGGTCGCTGCCGACCGCGACGAAGGTCGCGCCCATCGCGATGTAGCGGCGCGCGTCGGCCTCGACCGGCGCGAGGATGCCGATCGGCTTGCCGGCGGCGCGGCCGGCCGCGAAGATCTGCGCCATCGCGTCCTGCACTTCCGGGTGGCTCGCGTTGCCGAGGTGACCGAAGCCGGCCGCCAGGTCCGAGGGCCCGACGAACAGGCCGTCGACGCCGTCGACCGCGGCGATCTCGGCCGCGGCCGCGACGCCCTTGCGGCTCTCGATCTGCACCATCACGCAGATCTGCTCGTTGACGCCGTCGAAGTAGCCGGCGACGGTGCCGAAGCGGTTGCTGCGCTGCGAGACCGAGACGCCGCGGAATCCCTGCGGCGGGTAGCGCGTCGCGGCGACCGCGCGCCGGGCTTCGTCGGCGGTTTCGATGAACGGGATCAGGAAGTTGTAGAAGCCGCCGTCGAGCAGCCGCTTCAGCTCGACCGGGTTGTTCCACGACGGCCGCACGACCGGCGCGCTCGGGCTGTCCTTCAGCGCCATCAGCTGCGGGATGAAGGTGATCACGTCGTTCGGCGAATGCTCGCCGTCGAGCAGCAGCCAGTCGAAGCCGGCGACGCCGAGCACCTCGGTCGTGATCGGGTTCGCCAGCGAGCACCAGCAGCCGATCAGCGTCTTGCCGGCGCGCAGGTCGGCACGAAAGCTGTTCGGGAACGGTTTGTACGGGGTGGGCAGTGTCATCGTGAGGAGTCCAGGTTCAATCAATCAATCGATCTTGATGCCGCCCTTGGTGACGACGCTCGCCCAGCGCTTGCGTTCGGCCTCGAAGAACGGGCCGAACTCGGCCGGCGACATCGTGTAGACCTCGGCGCCCTGCGCGGTCAGCCGCGCGCGCACTTCGGGCGAGCGGATGATCTTCGTCAGCTCGGCCGAGAGCCGCGCGATCAGCGCCGGCGGCGTCGAGGCCGGCACCAGCACACCTTGCCAGGTGCCCGATTCGAAGCCGGCCACACCTTGCTCCGCGATCGTCGGCACGTTCGCGAGCAGCGGCACGCGCGTCGGCTTCGAGACGCCCAGCACCTTCAGCTTGCCCGACTGCACGAACGGCAGGGTCGCGAGCATGCCGTTCATCAGCACCTGGGTCTGGCCGGCGATCGTGTCGGTGATCGCCTGCGAGCCGCCCTTGTACGGGATGTACTCCCACTTCGCGCCGGTCGCCTTCTCGACCGCGACGCCCGCCAGATGCGGCGCGCTGCCGATCGCGGTGACCGCGAAGTTCAGCTTCGTCGTCTTCGACAGCGCGACCAGCTCCTTCAGGTTGTTCGCCGGCACCGACGGGTGCACGACCAGCAGGTGCGGCGAGTACGCGAGCATGCCGACGCCCTTCAGGTCCTGGCTCGGATCGAACGGCATCTTGGTATAGACCGACGCGGTGATCGCCAGCGCGCCGACGTCGCAGAGCAGGATCGTGTAGCCGTCGCCGGGCGACTTCGCGACCGCGTCGGTGCCGGTGTTGCCGTTCGCGCCGGGTCGGTTCTCGACGACGACGGTCGTCTTCAGCGCCTCGGCGAGCGGCCCGCTGATCGCGCGCGCGATGATGTCCGACGAGCCGCCCGGCGTGTACGGCACGATGATGTGGATCGGCTTGCTCGGCCAGGTCTGCGCCTGGGCCAGCGGGGTCGCGAGGCCGACGGCCAGAACGGCGGCCGCGGCGATCAGGGTCTTGCGCTTGTTCATCGGGTCTCCGGGAGATCGTCGAGGTCGCGTCGGCGCTCAGCGCACCAGGCAGGGCCGCTTCGGGTCGAAGCGCCAGTTCGGGATCAGGTACTGCATCGCCACGCCATCGTCGCGCGCGCCCAGACCGTGTTGGTTGTAGAGCCGGTGGGCGCGCTCGACCTCGACCATGTCGAGCGTCACGCCCAGCCCCGGCGTCTTCGGCACCTCGACGAGGCCGCCCTTGATCTGCAGCGGCTGCGTCGTCAGGCGCTGGCCGTCCTGCCAGATCCAGTGCGTGTCGATGGCGGTGACGCGCCCGGGCGCCGCCGCGGCGACATGCGTGAACATCGCCAGCGACACATCGAAGTGATTGTTCGAATGCGAGCCCCAGGTCAGGCCCCAGTCGCGGCAGGTCTGCGCAACGCGCACCGAGCCGGCCAGGGTCCAGAAGTGCGGGTCGGCGAGCGGGATGTCGACCGCCTGCAGCGCGAGCGCATGGGTCAGCTGGCGCCAGTCGGTCGCGATCATGTTGGTCGCCGTCGGCAGGCCGGTCGCGCGGCGGAACTCGGCCATCACCTCGCGGCCCGAGAAACCGTCTTCGGCGCCGCACGGGTCTTCGGCATACGCGAGCACGCCGTGCAGGTCGCGCATCAGGCGGATCGCGTCTTTCAGCAGCCAGCCGCCGTTCGGGTCGAGCGTGACGCGCGCGGTCGGGAAGCGCGCGTGCAACGCGCGGATCGCATCGACCTCGGCCTCGCCGGCGAGCACGCCGCCCTTCAGCTTGAAGTCGTTGAAGCCGTAGCGCGCCTGCGCGGCTTCGGCCAGGCGCACGACCGCCTCCGGTGTCAGCGCGGCCTCGTGGCGCAGGCGCAGCCAGTCGTCGTCGGCATCGGGCGCGCTGTCGTAAGGCAGATCGGTCTTCGCCTTGTCGCCGACGAAGAACAGGTAGCCCAGCATCTCGACCGCATCGCGCTGCTGGCCTTCGCCGAGCAGCGCCGCGACCGGCAGCCCGAGGTGCTGGCCGAGCAGGTCGAGCAGCGCCGCTTCGATCGCGGTGACGACGTGGATCGTGGTGCGCAGATCGAAGGTCTGCGCGCCGCGCCCGCCGGTGTCGCGATCCGCGAAGCGCGTGCGCACCGCGCCGAGCAGGCGCTGCAGCGCGCCGATCGGCTCGCCGACGATCAGGGTGCCCGCGTCTTCGAGCGTCTTGCGGATCGCCTCGCCGCCCGGCACTTCGCCGACGCCGGTGTGGCCGGCGCTGTCGCTGACGATCACGAGGTTGCGCGTGAAGAACGGGCCGTGCGCGCCGCTCAGGTTCAGCAGCATCGAGTCGCGGCCGGCGACCGGGATCACGCGCAGCGCGGTGACGCGTGGCGTGCCGCGCGGGCTCGGATCGATCGCCGGGATGGAAGTTGAGCTCATCGTGGTGGTGGTTCGCGCGTTCACGCCGGCGGGCGCACCGCCTGGCGCGCGACCAGCTTCCATTGACCGGCCTGCTTGGCCCAGACGCCGAGGATCTTGATCGTCACCTTGCCGGGCTTGCCCGCGTCGTTGGTGTCGGCCGCGAGCGTGTGGCGCACGATCGCGAGCTGACCGTCGACGACCTTGATCGTCTGGTCGCTGATCGCGATCGTCACGAAGTCGGATCTGGCATCGAGCAGGTCGGCGATGAAGCTCGCCTTCGTGTCGACCTTGCCGCCGGAGTGGCCGTAGCTCAGGTCGTCGGCGACGAGGGCGTCGAGGCTCTCGCGGGTCGGGTCGATCATCGCGACGCGCAGCTTCTCGGCCGCCGCGGCGACGGCCGCGCCGTCGTCGGCGGCAGCACCGGAGGGTGCGCGCGTCGCGCAGCCGGCGAGCCCGGCGACCAACGCGATCGCGATCAATTTTTTCAACATGGTGTCTCCCCCGGCTTGTTGTGGCGCTGAACGATTGGCACCGAGTTGGCCTGTCGGCAGGCGCTCAGTTGTCAGTCATCGTACAACTATCGTAGAGCAAGGCCGCCTTCGGCACAAGCCCCGGCAAGCGCCGATCAGTGCTGCTCGCCGTTCAGCGCGGCGGCACGCCGGCGGCGCTCGCGGCTGTTCGCCAGGTGGGTGCGCATCGCGGCGCGCGCGGCCTCGACGTCCTGGTTCTCGATCGCGTCGAGGATGCTCAGGTGCTCGGCGTTGACGCGCCGCAGGTAGGCGAGACGCTCTTCATCGGGCGGGCGCGACGGGTCGAGCCGGGCGCGCGGGATGATCATCGTGCCGAGCGTCGCGAGCAGGTTCGCGAAGTGCGGATTCTGCGTCGCGCGCGTGATCTCCTGGTGGAACTGGAAGTCGGCCGCGACCGCATCGCGGCCGGCCTCGACCGCCTGCGTGAATGCATCCAGCGCATCGCGCATCACGACCAGGTTCTGCGCGGTGCGGCGCTGCGCCGCGAGGCCGGCGGCCTCGGTCTCGACGCCGATGCGCAACTCGAGCATCGCGACCACGTCGCGCAAGGTCGCGAGCTGCTCGGGCGCGATGCGGAACGCCGAGCCGTCGCCCATCCCGACGACGAAGGTGCCGACGCCGTGGCGCGTCTCGACCAGCCCTGAGGCCTGCAGCTTCGAGATCGCCTCGCGCACGACGGTGCGGCTGACGCCGAACTCGCCCATGAACGCGGCCTCGGTCGGCAGCTTGGTGCCGGGTGCGAGGCGGCCGTCGCGGATCCGGTCGCCGAGCGACTCGACCAGTTCATGGGCCAGCGTGCGGGCGCGTCGCAGCGGGGGAATCGGGTTCATCGGCTTCGGTACAAACCCCGACGGGGCGCCATTGACAGAGGTTGGTGGGTTGATACCATCGTCGCAGTTGTACGACAACCGATGACATTTGGAAAAGCATCCGTCCGGCGTGCGGCGAAAACAATCCGCGCTAACCCTCCGTCTGCCGCTTCCATTCTTTGCCCCGAGAACGCCGCCCGATGACCCGTGACGCCACTGCTCCGATGTTCGCCCGCCTGCTGCTGACCGGCGCAGCCGGCGGCCTGGGCCGCGAGTTGCGTGTGCGGCTGAAGGCGCATTGTGGCGTGCTTCGCGTCAGCGACATCGCCGATCTCGGCAGCGCCGCGCCGGGCGAGGAGCTGGTGCCCGCGGCGCTCGAGCGGCCCGACGCCATGCTCGCGCTGCTCGCCGGTGTCGACGCGGTCGTGCACCTCGGCGGCGTCTCGGTCGAGGGCCCGTTCGGGCCGATCCTGCAGGCCAACATCGTCGGCCTCTACAACCTGTACGAAGCGGCGCGCCAGCACGGCGTGCGGCGCATCGTGTTCGCGAGCTCGAACCACGTGACCGGCTTCTACCGGCAGGACGAGGTGATCGACGCGCGGATGCCGATGCGACCCGACGGCTATTACGGCATCAGCAAGGCCTTCGGCGAGAACCTCGCGCAGTTCTACTTCGATCGCTACGGCATCGAGACGGTCAGCCTGCGCATCGGCTCGTCGTTCCGCGAGCCGAAGGACCGCCGCATGCTGGCGACCTGGCTCAGCTACGACGACCTCGAGCGGCTCGTCGTCGCCGGCCTGACGGCGCCGGTCGTCGGCCACAGCGTGGTCTACGGGATGTCCGACAACAAGACGACCTGGTGGGACAACGGCCCGGCCAGGCATATCGGCTACCGCCCGCAGGACAGCTCCGAGCCGTTCCGCGCGGCCGCCGAAGCACGCCAGCCGGTGCTCGACCCGAACGACCCGGCCACGCTGTACCAGGGTGGCGGCTTCGTCACCAAGGGCCCGTTCCGATGAGCCGCGCCTGATCGATCACACCCAAGAATCCCAACGGAGACGACCATGAAATTCCAGCTCAAGACCTTGCCCAGCCTGCTCGCGATCGCGGTGCTCGCACTGTCGACTTCGGCCGCGACGGCGCGCACCTTCCGCTCCGCCGAAGTGCATGCCAAGGACTATCCGACCAACCGGGCGGTGATGCACATGAGCGAGGAGCTCTCCAAGGCGACCGGCGGCAAGGACACGATCAAGATCTTCGGCGACAGCTCGCTCGGCTCCGAGAAAGACACCGTCGAGCAGGTGAAGATCGGCGCGCTCGACATGGTGCGCGTCAACACCGCGGCCTTCAACGGCATCGTGCCCGAGTCGATGGTGCCGGCGCTGCCCTTCCTGTTCCGCGACATCGAGCACTTCCGCAAGACCATGTACGGCCCGCAGGGCGACAAGGTCCTCGCGGCGTTCGAGAAGGCCGGCTTCATCGGCCTGGCGCTGTACGAGAGCGGCGCGCGTTCGATCTACGCGAAGAAGCCGATCAGGTCGCTGGCCGACACCAAGGGCCTGAAGCTGCGCGTGCAGCCCTCGGACCTGTGGGTCAGCCTGGTCGGTGCGATGGGCGCATCCGCCACGCCGATGCCCTTCGCCGAGGTCTACACCGGCCTGAAGACCGGCCTGCTCGATGCGGCCGAGAACAACTACCCGTCCTACGACGAAGCCAAGCACTTCGAGTCGGCGCCGGTGTACTCGGAGACCATGCATTCGATGGCGCCCGAGGTGCTGGTGTTCTCGAAGAAGATCTGGGACACGCTGACGCCCGAGGAGCAGGTCGCGATCCGCAAGGCCGCGAAGGCCTCGGTGCCCTACTACGTCACGCTCTGGGAAGCCAAGGAGAAGGACGCCAAGGCCGCCGTGATCAAGGGCGGCGCGAAGATCGTTCCCGCCGCCGAGATCGATCGCAAGTCCTTCGTCGAGGCCGAGAAGCCGGTCTGGGACAAGTTCGCCAGCACGCCTGAGTTGAAGGCGCTGGTGTCGGACATCGTCAACACGAAGTGATGATTGCCGTGAGGGCGCAGCGATGAGCTGGCTCACCGCGGTCAACGCGCGGCTGTCGCGGTGGGCGATGTACCTCGCCTGCGCCTGTCTCGCCGGCCTGCTCAGCGTCGTCGTCTACGGCGTCGTGCTGCGCTATGCGTTCAACAATGCCCCGCCGTACGTCGAGCAGGTCGCGCTGCTGCTCGTGATCTCGGTGGCGATGTTCGGCGCCGCGGCCGGCGTGCGCGATGCCGGGCACATCGGCCTCGATTCGCTGGTCGCGATGCTGTCGGTGCGGCTGCAGTTCTGGTGCGGCATCGCCGTCCACCTGTTGAGCATCGTGTTCGGCCTGGCCCTGCTGGTCGGGAGCGTCGAGATGGCGATCTCGACCCATGGCAGCACGATACCGACGCTGGGCCTGTCCGAGGCCTACCGCTACTTGCCTGTCGTGATCGGCGGCACCCTGATCGCCGTGTTCTCCATCGAGCACCTGATCGCCAAGTTGTCTCGTACCAAGGTGGTTCGTTCATGGCATTGACGGTTCTGTGCTTGGGCTTCGTCGTCCTGCTGGTCCTGGGCGTGCCGGTCGCGTTCGCGATCGGCCTGGCCTGCCTCGCGACCTTCGCCGTCGAGGGCCTGCCGTTCGAGACCGCGATCCAGATGATGGTCTCGGGCATGAACGTGTTCTCGTTCCTCGCGATCCCGTTCTTCATCTTCTCCGGCGAGCTGATGCTGCACGGCGGCATCGCCGACAAGATCGTCGACTTCGCGCGCAGCCTGGTCGGCCACTGGAAGGGCGGCCTCGGCCTGGCGAACGTGATGGCCTCGACCCTGTTCGGCGGCGTCTCGGGCTCGCCGGTGGCCGACACCTCGGCGATGGGCGGCGTGATGATCCCGATCATGAAGCGCGAGGGCTACAGCGCGGCCTACGCGGTCAACGTGACGACGCACGCCTCGCTGTCCGGCGCGCTGATGCCGACCTCGCACAACATGATCATCTACGCGTTCGCCGCGCAGGCCGCCACCGGCATGATCGGCACGCACGTGATCAAGGGCGTGTCGATCGGCGATCTGATGTTCGCCGGCCTGATCCCGGTGTTCTGGATCATGGTCTGCATGCTCGTCGCCGCGTACTGGCAGGCCGCGAAGTACGGTTACCCGAAGAGCATCGACGGCCAATCGATGGTGCAGCGTTTCCCCGGCTGGAACGCGGTGCTGCGCTCGTTCATCGCATCGCTGCCCGGCCTCGGCGTGATCTTCATCATCCTGTTCTGCGTGATGCAGGGCATCACGACCGCGACCGAGGCCGCGGCGATCGCCGTCACGTACTCGCTGATCCTCACCGTGCTGCTCTACCGCACGATGACGCGCACCAACCTGATGAAGTCGCTCGCGCGGGCCTCGAAGACGACCGGCGTGATCCTGCTGCTGATCGGCGTGTCGAACATGCTGCGCTACCAGATGGCCTACCTCGAGATCCCCGACGCGATCGAGGCCGCGCTGCTGACCGCGACGACCACGCCGTGGCTCATGCTGCTGTACATCAACATCATCCAGATCATCCTCGGCATCTTCCTGGACATGGCGGCGCACATCCTGATCACGACGCCGCTGTTCCTGCCGCTGGCGATCCAGATGGGCGTCGGCCCGGTGCAGTTCGGGATGATGCTGCTGCTGAACTGCGCGCTGGGCCTGGTGCACCCGCCGGTCGGCACGGTGCAGTTCGTCGGCTGCGCGATCGGCAACATCTCGATCGGCGAGGCGACCAAGACCGCCTGGCCGTACTACCTCGCGATCTTCATCGCGATCACGCTGGTGACCTACGTGCCGGCGTTCTCGACCTGGCTGCCGACGCTGATCACCGGCCATCCCGTGCTTTGACCGGAGTTGCCGTGATGCGCTTTCGCCCCATCCTCTGGATACTCGCCCTGATGAGCACCTCGATCGCGGCGCGCGCCGCCACCATCGTCTATGTCGCGAATGCCGACAGCCAGGAGATCTCGGTGCTCTCGCTGGACCGCGCGACCGGCGCGCTGGCGGCCGTCGAGACCGTGCCCGTCGGCGGCACCGTGATGCCCATGGCGCTGAGCCCCGACAAGCGCGTGCTCTACGCGGCGCTGCGCTCGCAGCCCTTCCGTGTGGCGAGCTTCGCGATCGATCCCGCGAGCGGCCGGCTGAAGAAGCTCGGCGAGGCCGCGCTGGCCGACAGCATGGCCAACATCGACACCGACCGCAGCGGGCGCTGGCTGTTCGCTGCGTCGTATGGCGGCCACAAGATCACCGTCAACGCGATCGACAAGGACGGCCGGGTCGGCGCGGTCCAGCAACTGATACCCACCCGACCCAACGCGCATGCGATCCATGCCGATGCGGCCAACCGTTTCGTGCTGGCCACCAGCCTGGGCGGCGACAACGTCTCGCTCTGGCGCTTCGATGCGGCCACCGGCCAGCTCAGCCCGAACGAGCCCGCGTTGATCGCCACCGGCGCGAAGTCGGGCCCGCGTCACTTCGTGTGGGATGCGGCGCAGCGCCGGCTCTACCTGCTGTGCGAGCTCGATGCCTCGCTCTACGTGTTCGACTTCGATGCCGCCGGCGGCAGCCTGCGGGAGGTTCAGCGCACGAGCGCATTGCCACCCGGGTTCGCCGGCAAGCCCTGGGCCGCCGACCTGCACCTCGCGCCCGATGGTCGCCATCTCTACGCCTCCGAGCGGACCTCGAACACGATCACCGTCTACGCCGTCGATGCCGCCACCGGCCAGCTGCAGACGCAGGCCCAGGTGCCGACCGAGAAGACGCCGCGCGGCTTCGCGATCGACCCGTCCGGTCGCTACCTCCTCGCCTCGGGTCAGGAGTCGCACGCCGTCGCCGTCTACGCGATCGATCCGGCCAGCGGCGCGCTCTCGGCGCTGCAGCGCTACGGCGTCGGCAAGAACCCGAACTGGATCGAGATCGTCGAGCTGCCCTGAGGCCGCCGGTCAATGCCGTCGTCGAGCGCGTGACGACCGACCTGCCCGCCGACGAGCGTTCGGACGAGCGCGCCGCCGCGCCGCGTGCCGTCAGTTTCCGCGAGGCGCTCGCGTTCTGGCTCAAGCTCGGCTTCATCAGCTTCGGCGGGCCGGCCGGGCAGATCGCGATCATGCACACCGAGCTCGTCGAGCGCCGCCGCTGGATCAGCGAGAAGCGCTTCCTGCATGCGCTCAATTTCTGCATGGTGCTGCCCGGCCCCGAGGCGCAGCAGCTCGCGACCTACATCGGCTGGCTGATGCACCGCGGCCGCGGCGGCGTCGTCGCCGGCGGGTTGTTCGTGCTGCCGTCGCTGATCATCCTGATCGCGCTGTCGTGGATCTATGTCGCGTTCGGCCACGTGCCGCTGGTCGCCGGCATCTTCTTCGGCCTGAAGCCCGCGGTCGCCGCGCTGGTCGTGCATGCGGCGCACCGCATCGGCTCGCGCGCGCTGAAGAACCGCTGGCTGTGGGCGATCGCCGCGGCGGCCTTCATTGCGATCTTCGCGTTCGACGTGCCGTTCCCGGCGATCGTGCTGGCCGCGGGCCTGATCGGGCATCTCGGCGGCCGCCACGCGCCGGCGACCTTCGCGCTCGGCGGCGGCCACGGCGCCGCGCAGCCGGGCTACGGCCCGGCGCTGATCGACGACACGACGCCGACGCCGCCGCACGCCCGCTTCACGCGCGGCCGGCTCGCGCGCGTGCTGCTGATCGGCATCGGGCTGTGGGTCGTCGCGATCGCCGCGCTGCTCGCCGCGTTCGGGGTCGATGGCACGCTGACGCAGATGGCCTGGTTCTTCACGAAGGCCGCGCTGCTGACCTTCGGCGGCGCCTATGCGGTGCTGCCCTACGTGTACCAGGGGGCGGTCGAGCACCAGCACTGGCTCAGCGGCGCGCAGATGATCGACGGCCTCGCGCTCGGCGAGACCACACCGGGGCCGCTGATCATGGTGGTCGCGTTCGTCGGCTTCGTCGGCGGCTGGGCCAGGCAGGTGCTCGGGCCCGACGCGCTGTTCCTCGGCGCGGCGCTCGCGGCCGGCGTCGTCACCTTCTTCACGTTCCTGCCGTCGTTCGTGTTCATCCTCGCCGGCGGGCCGCTGGTCGAGTCGACGCACGGCCAGCTGAAGTTCACCGCGCCGCTGACAGCGATCACCGCCGCCGTCGTCGGCTTGATCCTGAACCTGGCGCTGTTCTTCGCGTTCCACGTGCTGTGGCCGCAGGGCTTGCACGGGTCGTTCAGCGTCGCGTCGGCGCTGATCACGCTGGCCGCCGCGCTGGCGCTGTTCCGCTTCAAGGTCGGTGTGTTGCCGCTGCTCGCGGCCTGTGCGGCGGCCGGGCTGCTCGTCACGTTTCTCCAAGCGCTGGCTCGCTGAGCGCGGATACAGTCGCGGCACCGCTGCGACGAATCCGACCTGTGCCGCCTCCGAACGCCATCGCACCAACGCCCGACCCGCGCGACCGCGTCACGCCCGATGACCTGAACGTCGACCCGGCGCTGCTCGGCGCGCCGCTCGCGCGGCCGGGCCGGCGCCTGTTCGCGATCACGATCGATGTCGCGATCGTCGCGCTGCTGTCGAACCTCGGCAACGTGTGGCTGCTGGCCGGCTTCGCGGTGATCGCGCTGGTGCACCTGCGCGGATTGCGCGCGGTCGACACGCCGCGGCGCCGCTGGCTGCTGTGGGCGCTGGCCGCGGCACTGCTCGCGTTCGGCGTGCAGCAGGCCTGGGTCGAGCGCGGCTCGGTGCATGACGAGGAGCGCGAGGCGCGTGCGCTGGCCAGTGAGTTGAAGAAGGGCCTCGCGACCGACGGCCTGCCCGAAGCGATTCCCGGGCTGACACCGCTGCAGACGGCGCAGACGCGCATCGCGGTGCTGCAGGCCCAACTCGTCGAGGCGCGCAAGCCGAAGGCCTTCGACCTGAACGAGCAGATTCGCACCTGGGCCGACGACGTCGGGCTCGGGCTGGGCTGGGCGATCGCCTACTTCTCGCTGCTGCCGGTGTGGTGGCAGGGCCAGACCATCGGCAAGCGCCTGCTCGGCCTGCGCGTTGTCGAGCTGACCGGGAAGCCGCTGACCGCGCTGCGCGCGTTCAAGCGCTACGGCGGCTATGCGGCCGGCATGGCGACGGGCCTGTTCGGCTTTGCGCAAGTGCTGTGGGACCCGAACCGCCAGGCGATCCAGGACAAGACGGCCCACACCGTCGTGATCGACTTGCGCCGTAAACTGGCCGAACCAAAGAGCCCGCCTTCTGCCGAGGAACCACGATGAAGTCGATGATCGTCCTGCCTGCCGCCGCGATCGTGTTGTCGACCGCACTGTGCGCGAACGCGCAAACCCAGGCGCCCGGGCTGTGGGAACACACGTTCACGATGAAGACGCAGAACGGCGAGATGGAACGGGCCATGGAGCAGATGCAGCAGCAGATGGCCGCGATGCCGCCCGAGCAGCGCCGCAAGGTCGAGGAGATGATGGCCAGCCGCGGTGTCACGATGGGCGCGAAGGGCACGACCGCGAAGTTCTGCTTGACGAAGGAGCAGGCCGCCAAGCCCGCCGAACCGCAGCTGAACGCCGACTGCAGCCGCCAGCAGCTGACCCGCAGCGGCAACACACTGAAGTACCGCTTCGAATGCAGCAAGCCGCACCCGATGCGCGGCGAGGGCGAACTGACCTACGCCGGCGACAAGGCCTACAGCGGCACGTCGACCGTCACGACGACGGCCCAGGGCCAGCCGCAGCAGATGCGCATGGAGCTGAGCGGCAAGTGGCTGTCGGCCGATTGCGGCGCGGTCAAGCCGATCGCGTTGCCGGCCCAGTGACGGGTCGCGCGCCGGCCCCGGGGTCTCATTCCGAAGGCGCGGGCCGCTGGGCCGTCGCGCTCGCCGGGGCGGTCTCGCTCGCGGTCGCGATGGGCATCGGCCGCTTCGCGTTCACGCCGCTGCTGCCGATGATGCTGCACGACGGCGTGATCGATCTGCATGCCGCGAGCTGGCTCGCGAGTGCGAACTACCTCGGCTACCTCGCCGGCGCGCTGCTCTGCACCTTCCAGCCGTGGATCTGGGCCAGGGCGCCGCGGCTGCCGGCGATCAACGGGCCGTGGCTGGTGCGTGCCGGCCTCGTCGCGACCGGCCTGCTGACGCTCGCGATGGCGCTGCCGATGGCCGCGCTCTGGCCGCTGCTGCGCTTCGCGGCCGGCGTCGCGAGCGCGGTGGTCTTCGTCTACACCTCGGGCTGGTGCCTCGCGCAACTCGCGCGGCGCGACGCTGCGGCGCTCGGCGGCGTGATGTACACCGGGCCGGGCGCCGGCATCGTCGTCAGCGGGCTGTTCGCCAGCGGCATGGTGCAGTGGCAGTGGCGCGCGGCGACCGGCTGGGCGATCTTCGGCGTGCTCGCATTCGGGCTGACGGCAGGGGTGTGGCGCGTCTTTCGCGCCAGTGCCGGGCCGCAGCCGGCCGCGAGCGCGAACGCGGCTCGTGGGGCGGGCGGCGGCAGCGGCGTCGGGCACGGCCGCGCCGAGATCGCCTGCCTGACGCTGGCCTACGGCATCGCCGGCTTCGGCTACATCGTCACCGCGACCTTCCTGCCGGTGATCGCGCGCGAGGCGCTGCCGGGTTCGCCGTGGCTCGACATGTTCTGGCCGATCTTCGGCCTCGGCGTGGTCGGCGGCGCGCTGCTGTCGACGCGGCTGAAGACCAGCGGCGACCTGCGCCTGCTGCTCGCCGGCTGCTACCTCGTGCAGGCCGGCGCGATCGGTGTCAGCGTCTGGAGCCCGAGCCTCGCGGGCTTCACGCTCGGCAGCCTGCTGCTCGGCATCCCGTTCACCGCGATCACCTTCTTCGCGATGCAGGAGGTGCGCCGTCTGCGACCCGCGCTCGCGCCGAGCTTCATGGGGCTGCTGACCGCCATGTACGGCATCGGGCAGATCGTCGGGCCTCCGCTGGTCGCGCAGCTGCTGAAGCGCAGCGCGAATGCCGGCGCCGGCTTCACGCTGTCGCTCGAGATCGCCGCGAGCGCGCTGCTGCTCGGCGCGGCGCTGTACCTCTGGATGGTCAGGGCCTATCCGGTGCGGCGGGCCTGACGGGCTTCATTCGCTGCGCGGGCTCAGCCGCCGGCGCGCTTGGCGATCCAGCCGTCCTGCTTCAGCCGATCGATCACGCGCTCGCAGTGGTCGCCCTGGATCTCGATCACGCCGTCTTTCACGGTGCCGCCCGAGCCGCAGGCGGCCTTCAGCTGTTTGCCGAGCGCGGCGAGTGCGGCGGCGTCGAGCGCGAGGCCCTTGACCAGCGTCACGCCCTTGCCGGCGCGGCCCTTGGTCTCGCGCGAGACGCGCACGATGCCGTCGCCCGCCGGCGCCGATTTCTGGCCACAGACGCAGGCGTCGACCGGCTGGCGGCAGCCCGGGCACATGCGGCCGCTGTCGGTCGAATAGACCAGCCCGCCGGTCGATCGGCTCTTCATCGGCGCACGATCTTCGCGCCGGTCAGCTGCTCCTGCGCCTCGACCAGCGCCGGCACGTACTTGGCCCCAAAGCCGAGCGCACTCGCGAGCGCGAGCGACTGGTGCACCGCTTCGCCGACGATCGACGGCACGTTCAGCGATTCGGCCAGGTGCGTGTAGTAGCGCAGGTCCTTGCGCGCGTTGTCGAGCTCGAACCTGAGGCCGGCCATGTCACCGCCGAGCGTCTTCGCCATCGCCTGGAACAAGCCGGAATTGACCGCGCCGGCCGAGACCAGCTCGACCAGCTTGGCCAGGTCGACCCCGGCGCGCTGGCCGACCGCGAAGGCCTCGGCGGTCGCGGTGCAGATCGCCTGCGCGATGAAGTTGTTCAGCAGCTTGATCGTGTGGCCCGCGCCGGGGCCGCCGACGTGGATCACGTTCTCGGCGAAGCCCGTGATCACCGGCTGCAGCAGCGCGAAGTGCGCGTCGCTGGCGCCGACCATCACGTTGAGCTTGCCGAGCTCGGCCTCGACCGGCGTGCGCGCGAGCGGCGCATCGATGAACGCGACACCGGCGGCCGCGCACTGCTCGCGCAGCCGGGTCGTCGAATCGGGTTCGCTGGTCGAGCAGTCGACGATCAGCAGGCCCTCTGTCGCGGTCGAGAGCAGCCCGTTCGCGCCGGTCACCGCGGCCTCGACCTGCGGCGAGCCGGTGACGCAGATGAACACGATGTCGCACGACGTTGCCAGCGCGGCCGGCGAGCTCGCCTCGGTCGCGCCGGCGGCGAGCAGGTCGGCGACGCGCTCGCGGTTGCGGTGCACCGTCAGCGCGAGCGGGTGGCCCTTCGCGCGCAGGTTCTTCGCGATGCCGTGGCCCATCATTCCCGATGCGCCGATGAAGCCGATCTTCTGCATGGTGGTGTTCACTCCAGCTTGATGTTCGCGGCCTTGATCACCGCGGCCCACTTCGCGACCTCGGCCTTCTGGAACGCGGCGATCTGCTCGATCGTCAGGTCGGCGCCCTGCATGCCGAGCTTGGCGATGCGCTCCTGGATCTCGGGCTCCTTCATGATCTTGCCGATCTCTGCATGCAGCCGATCGACGATCGCCTTCGGCGTGCCGGCCGGCGCGAAGATCGCCTGCCACGAGGTCACTTCGTAATCGGCCAGGCCCGGCACGCCGCTCTCGGCGACGGTCGGCACGTTCGGCATCGACGGCAGGCGCCTGGCCGAGCTGACCGCAATCGCGCGCAGCTTGCCGCTGTCGATGTGCGGGCCGGCGACGACGCTGGTGTCGAACATCATGTCGACCTGGCCGCCGATCACGTCCTGAATCGCCGGGCCGCTGCCCTTGTACGGGATGTGCGTGATGTCGACGCCCGCCTTCCACTTCAGCAGCTCCAGCGCGAGGTGCTGCGAGGTGCCGCTGCCGGCCGAGGCCGAGCTCAGCGGCTTCTTCGCCTTCGCTGCGGCGACGATGTCGGCGAGCGTCTTGTACGGGCTCGCCTGGTTCACGACCAGCACGACCGGGTTCGTGCCGATCAGCGTGATCGGCGTGAATGACTTGATCGGGTCGTAGCCGAGCTTCGGGTACAGGCTGACGTTGATCGCGTGCGAGCTGACCGTGCCGCCGAGCAGCGTGTAGCCGTCCGGCGCGGCGCGCGCCGCGATCTCGGAGCCGAGGCCGCCGCCGGCGCCGCCGCGGTTGTCGACGACGATTGTCGTGCCGAGCGCCGCGCCGAGCTTCTGGCCGATCAGGCGCCCGAGCACGTCGGTCGTACCGCCGGCCGGGAACGGCACGATGTAGGTGATCGGCTTGCCGGGCCATTTGTCCTGCGCGCGGGCGGCGCCGGTGAGCCAGCCGAGGGCGGCGGCGAGGGTGACGGTACGGCGGGTCATCAACATGCGAAAAGTCTCCTGGTTCCAAACGTATGACGATTGTCGCAAAGTGGCGCCGCGTCAATCGGTGCTGATGCCCAGCGCTGCAACCGGGCGAAAGAATTGCCCGAGAATCATCACCGCGTCGGCGCCGCAACTCCCGCGCGCCAGCTTCACCCCCGAGCCCGCCACCTGCCATGTCCCAGCTCCCCGTTCGCCCGCCGCTGTTCATCACGATGCACCCGCTCGACAACGTCGCGATCGTCGCGAACGATGGAGGGCTGCCGGCCGGCACGGTGTTCGCGTCCGGGTTGACGCTGGTCGACAAGGTGCCGCAGGGGCACAAGGTCGCGCTGGTCGACATCGAGGCCGGCGCCGCGGTGCGGCGCTACAACGTCGTGATCGGCCGTGCGATGCGCGCGATTCCTGCCGGCAGCTGGGTCCACGAGCGCCTGCTCGAGATGCCCGACGCGCGCTCGCTCGAGGGCCTGCCGATCGCCACGATCAAACCCGCCGCGCTGCCGCCGCTCGACGGCCACACCTTCGAGGGCTACCGCAACGCCGACGGTTCGGTCGGCTCGCGCAACATCCTCGCGATCACGACGACGGTGCAGTGCGTGGCCGGCGTGCTCGAGTTCGCGGTCGGGCGCATCAAGGCCGAGCTGCTGCCGAAGTACCCGAACGTCGACGATGTCGTCGGGCTCGAGCACAGCTATGGCTGCGGCGTCGCGATCGACGCGCCGGACGCGATCATCCCGATCCGCACCTTGCGCAACATCAGCCTGAACCCGAACTTCGGCGGCGAGGTGATGGTCGTGAGCCTGGGCTGCGAGAAGCTGCAGCCGGAGCGGCTGCTGCCGCCGGGGTCGTTCGCGATCGTCGACGAGCGCAACGTCGCCGACATCGGCGCGACCGAAGAGCCGGCGCTCGATGTCGTCTGCCTGCAGGACGAAGCGCATGTCGGCTTCATGTCGATGATCGACTCGATCATGGCCACCGCCGAGGAGCACCTCGAGCGCCTGAACGCGCGCCGGCGCGAGACCTGCCCGGCGAGTGCGCTCGTCGTCGGCGTGCAGTGCGGTGGCAGCGATGCGTTCAGCGGCGTCACCGCGAACCCGGCGGTCGGCTTCTGCACCGACCTGCTGGTGCGCGCCGGCGCAACCGTGATGTTCAGCGAGACGACCGAAGTGCGCGACGGCATCGACCAGCTCACTGCGCGCGCGACCACACCCGAGGTCGCCGACGCGATGATCCGCGAGATGGCCTGGTACGACGCCTACCTCGCGAAGGGCCGCGTCGACCGCAGCGCGAACACGACACCGGGCAACAAGAAGGGCGGCCTGTCGAACATCGTCGAGAAGGCGATGGGCTCGATCGTCAAGAGCGGCAGCGCGCCGATCTCGGGCGTGCTGTCGCCCGGCGAGAAGCTGCGCGACCGCGGCATCAAGAGCGGCCTGGTCTACGCGGCGACACCCGCCAGCGACTTCATCTGCGGCACCCTGCAGCTCGCCGCCGGCATCAACCTGCACGTCTTCACGACCGGCCGCGGCACGCCCTACGGCCTGGCCGAGGTGCCGGTGATCAAGGTCGCGACGCGCAGCGACCTGGCGCGCCGCTGGCACGACCTGATGGACCTGAACGCCGGACGCATCGCCGATGGCGACGCGACGATCGAGGAGCTCGGCTGGGAGCTCTTCCGCCTGATGCTCGATGTCGCCAGCGGCCGCAGGAAGACCTGGGCGGAACACTGGAAGCTGCACAACGCGCTGGTGCTGTTCAACCCGGCGCCGGTGACCTGAGCTTCGAACGGCGCATGCGGCGCGGCGCGCCAGCGGCGATACTGGCCGGCCGCGCCGACCGGCCGCGGCGCTTCACGCGTCACTCACTGCCGCCAGGATCTCATGCCAGCCATCATCTCCGTCGCCGATGTCTCGAAGACCTACGCATCCGGCTTTCACGCGCTCGACCACATCGATCTCGAGATCCAGCAGGGCGAGATCTTCGCGCTGCTGGGCCCGAACGGCGCCGGCAAGACCACGCTGATCGGGTTGATCTGCGGCATCGTGCGGCTCGACCAGGGCCGCGTCACGGTCGCCGGGCTCGACATCGGCGCCGACTACCGCGCGGTGCGCGCGATGATCGGCCTGGTGCCGCAGGAGCTGACGACCGACGCGTTCGAGACCGTGTGGGCGACCGTGTCGTTCAGCCGCGGCCTGTTCGGCAAGCCGGCGGACCCGGCGCACATCGAGAAGACGCTGCGCGCGCTGTCGCTGTGGGACAAGAAGGACAACAAGATCATGCAGCTCTCGGGCGGCATGAAGCGCCGCGTGATGATCGCGAAGGCCTTGTCGCACGAACCGCGCGTGCTGTTCCTCGACGAGCCGACCGCCGGCGTCGATGTCGCGCTTCGCAAGGACATGTGGGCGATGGTGCGCCAGCTGCGCGAATCCGGCGTCACGATCGTGCTGACGACGCACTACATCGAAGAGGCCGAGGACATGGCCGACCGCGTCGGCGTGATCAGCCACGGCAAGATCATCCTCGTCGAAGACAAGGTCACGCTGATGCACAAGCTCGGCAAGAAGCAGCTGACGCTGCAACTGCAGGCGCCGCTCGCGCAGATACCGGCCAGCCTCGCCGCGCACGGGCTGACGACCAGCGCCGACGGCAACGAACTCACCTACGTCTACGATCCGCGCGCCTCGCAGGGTGCGGTGGCGGCGCTGCTCGAAGACCTCGGCCGCGCCGGCATCCAGCTGCGCGACCTGCACACGACGCAGAGCTCGCTCGAAGACATCTTCGTCAACCTGGTCCAGGAGTCGGCACGATGAACCTGCACGCGATCCGCGCGATCTACCGCTTCGAGATGGCGCGCACCTGGCGCACGATCACGCAAAGCATCATCTCGCCGGTGCTCTCGACCGCGCTTTATTTCGTCGTCTTCGGCTCGGCGATCGGCTCGCGCATCGACCGCATCGACGGCGTCACCTACGGCGCGTTCATCGTGCCCGGGCTGATCATGCTGTCGGTGCTGACGCAGAGCATCTCGAACGCGTCGTTCGGCATCTACTTTCCGAAGTTCACCGGCACGATCTACGAGCTGCTCTCGGCGCCGATCTCGCATGTCGAGATCGTGCTGAGTTATGTCGGCGCCGCGGCGACCAAGTCGGTGGTGATCGGGCTGATCATCCTCGGCACCGCCGCGGTGTTCGTGCCGATCCACATCGAGCACCCGGTGTGGATGTTCCTGTTCCTGGTGCTCACAGCCGTCACGTTCAGCCTGTTCGGCTTCATCATCGGCATCTGGGCCGACGGCTTCGAGAAGCTGCAGCTGATCCCGATGCTGATCGTGATGCCGCTGACCTTTCTCGGCGGACCGTTCTATTCGATCAAGATGCTGCCCGCGGTGTGGCAGAAGCTCTCGATGCTGAACCCGTCGGTCTACCTGATCAGCGGCTTTCGCTGGAGCTTCTTCGGCAGCGCCGAGATGCACATCGGCATCAGTTTCTCGGTGACGCTGGTGTTCTTCTTCGGCGCGTTGGGCGTCGCGACCTGGATCCTGCGGACCGGCTGGCGGATCAAGTCCTAGCACTGGCTGTTCTTCATGATCTCGTCGTAGCGGCGCTGCATTTCCTGCGGCGTGACGGCCTCGATCTCGTGGCCGAGCAGCCATTGGTGGCCGAACGGGTCCAGCACGCGGCACGAGCGTTCGCCGTAGAACTGGTCGACCGGCGGCATCTGCAGCGTCGCGCCGAGCGCGACCACGTGTGCCGCCAACGCGTCGCAGTCGTCGACATGCAGATGGATCGACGCGCCGAGCACGCTGCTGCCGGCCTGCGGCGCGAGCAGACCATATTCCGGATAGGCCTCGCTGAGCATCAGCACGATCGGGCCGAGTTGCAGTTCCGCGTGGCCGATCCGGCCCGACGGCTCGGTGAGCCGGAACTTCTCGACCGCGCCGAACGCACGGCCGTAGAAGTCGATCGCGCGCGCGGCGTCGTTGACGCGCAGGTAGGGGAAAACTTCATGGATCTTCATCGTCGCTGCTCCGTGAGGCTGAGGGTCGAAGGCTAGGTCGAACGTCGCTCTCAGTCTTGAAGAAAATTTCAGGCGCAGGCCACGTGCGTCGCGAAGGCGGTCGCGTGGCGGCGATAGTGCCCCGGCGTCATCCCGGCGAGCTGCACGAACTGGCGCGTCAGGTGCGCCTGGTCGGCGTAGCCCGCGTCTGCCGCGAGTGCCGCCCACGGGTCGCGCGACGGCGCTGCACGCAGCAGGGCCTGGAAGCGCATCAGTGCGGCATGGCGCTTCGGCGTCAGGCCGCAGGCCGCGCGGTAGCGCGCGATGAAGGTCGCAGCGGCGAAGCCGCTGGCGCGCTGCACCGCGCCGACCGCGGCGCCGCCGCCGAGCTGCCGCGTCGCCCATTCGACCATCGCGTCGGGCGTGACGCCGACGCGCAGACGGCGCAGCAGGGCTTGTTCGAGGCCGCGCAGGCGCCGCTGCGGGTCGTCGAGGCCGCCGGCCGACCCGAGCTGCTCGCGCAGCTCGTCGGCCAGGCCCGGCCAGACATCGTCGAGCGACAGCGTCAGGCCGGCGAAGGCCTGCGCCGGTTCGGCCCGGAATCCCGCCAGGCCGCCTGGCCAGAAATGCGCGCCGACGACGAGCGCGGCATGCGAGGTGTCGCGCAACGCGGAACGCTCCTGCGCGCCCTGCAACACGCCGCCGGCGAAGCTTCGGCCGAGCGCATCGTTCGCATGCTCGAAGCGCCGCAGGCATTGCCCGTCGAGCGCGATGACCAGGTCGGCGCAGCCGGTCGGCAGGCCCCACTCGCGGGCGTGCGCCAGGCCGGTGGTGCGGTGATTTGTCCACAGCGTCGCGATGAAGCGATCGAGCGGCGCGACCGGGCAGCGGCTGTGGAACCCCTCGGTCATCTAGCGCACCGGATACGGCCCGTCGGCGCTGAAGCGCGTCGCGTGGTAGCCCTTGCTGCCGATCTGCTGCGCGAGCGCGCTGCGGTGGTCGGCGCCGGCGCGCAGCCGCTCGATCGCCGCGGCGAAGTCGAAGCGCGGGCGCCAGCCGAGCTCGTCGCGGGCCTTCGCGTTGACGTAGACGCGGTCGATGTCTGGAAACATCGCCCAGCCGCGGCGGCGGTACTCGGCCTCGAACTGCGGCACGTGGCGTGCGACCGCGGCGGGCAGATCGTCGCGCAGCGCCTGCAACTCGTCGCTGCCGAACGGCGAGGTCGCGCTGATGATGTAGCGCCCGAACCCGATCTGCGCGGCGCGCTCGATCGCGCAGAGCTGCGCCGCGACCACGTCGTCGATGTCGACGCGCCGGTTCAGCAGTTCGTTGACCTGGGCATTCGCCGGGCTGTAGCGCTCGCGCGCCTGGGGGTCGTCGTCGGGCTCGGGGAAGAAGCGCGAGGTGCGCAGCACGATGCACGGCAGCCCATGGCGGCGCTGGAACAGTTCGCACAGGTCTTCGGCGGCGACCTTGGTGACCCCGTAGATGTTCTTCGGCACCGGCCGCAGCGTCTCAGTGACCCAGGCCGCCGGCGCGCCGGGCGGCGGCGTCAGCGCGCCACCGAAGGTGCTGGTCGTGCTGGTGAACACGAACGCGCCGACCTGTCCCGCCGCGGCCTCTTCGAGCAGGTTCAGCGTGCCGGTGATGTTGGTGTCGACGAAGTCCTGCGCGCTGTGCGTGCCGACATGCGGCTTGTGCAGCGTGGCGGTGTGCAGCACCGCGTCGACGCCGCGCAGGCAGCGTGCGACCAGCGCGCGGTCGGCGATCGAGCCGACGTGGGTCGTGAACGGCGATGCCAGCACGTCGACGCCGAGCGCCTCGTGCGGCGTTTCGCGCAGGCGGCGCATCAGCGCTTCGCCGAGGTGCCCGGCGCTGCCGGTGACGAGAATCCTCATCGGCAAAAGTTTAGCGGCGATTGACCGGTGCGTAGGACGCTGCCGACAGCGCGGCGCGACCTCGACCGGTGGTTCGTCGACGCGGCCGACCCTACCGTCGGGGCTTCCGCAACCTCGAGGGGCCGACATGGACCGTACCCGACTGATCCTGATCGCCGCGCTGCTCATCGGCGCTTCATCGACCGCGGCGCTGGCCGCCGACCCGGGCTCCGAGGCCGCCCGGCAGCAGCGCATGGACCAGGCCTACGACGACTACCGCAACGTGCAGCCGGGTCCGGCAGAGCGCACCGAGAACGCCATCAAGCGCGGGGCGCACCGCGCCGGTTCGGCGATCAAGCATGGCGCGCAGAAGGTCGGTCACGCGGTCGGCAAGGGCGTGCGCAAGACCGGGCAGGCG
Source organism: Rhizobacter sp. P5_A1 (assembly GCF_056400745.1). NCBI lineage: Bacteria > Pseudomonadati > Pseudomonadota > Betaproteobacteria > Burkholderiales > Sphaerotilaceae > Rhizobacter > Rhizobacter sp. P5_A1. Next base: position 237,072 of record NZ_JBFUKR010000006.1, on the reverse strand, counting down.
ATCAAGCGAGGCGGCGAGAAGCTCGAAGACGGCGCGACGCCCAAGCAGTAGCATCCGCGAATCGCAAGCGGAGGGGGAGCCGCCATGAAGGTGTTCGCCGTTTCCAAGGTGCGGCTCGACCAGGACGGGCGCGTCACGCACGTCTACTGGGGCGAAGTGAACACGCGCAAGAACGACTGGGCCGCGCCCGAGACGGTCGTACCGGTGATCGACGCGGTGCGCGCGATCCACGACGGCCACCAGGTGTTCGCGTTGTTCCCGTCGACGCATGGCCATCTGCCGGAGCGGCGTTTCATCGTCGTCGACTATGACAGCGGCTGGGAGACCATCTCGCTCGACGGCCCGCCGACGCACGAGCGCGAGGTGCACGACATGGAGCGCATCGAGCGGTAGCGCGGCTCCTGCCGACTGAGGCTATTCTTCGGGTTTGCCGTCGCGCCCCCGGGTGCGTCGTTCCCCAGCACTCCCGAAGAAAAGGCCCAGCCCCGCGATGGTCAACAAACAGGTCGCGTCCGTTGCGGACGCCGTCGCCGGCACGCCCGATGGCGCCACGGTGATGATCGGCGGCTTCGGCGGCGCCGGCCAGCCGAACGAACTGATCGACGCGCTGATCGCCCAGGGCGCGCGCGATCTCGTGATCGTCAACAACAACGCCGGCAACGGCGAGACCGGCCTGGCGGCGCTGCTGAAGGCCGGGCGCGTGCGCAAGATCATCTGCTCGTTCCCGCGCCAGGCCGACTCGCAGGTCTTCGACGGCCTGTACCGCAGCGGCCAGCTCGAACTCGAGCTCGTGCCGCAGGGCAACCTGGCCGAGCGCATCCGCGCCGCCGGCGCCGGCATCGGCGGATTCTTCTCGCCGACCGGCTACGGCACCGAGCTCGCGAAGGGCAAGGAAACGCGCCAGATCGACGGCCGCATGTACGTGCTCGAGTCGCCGATCCATGCCGACCTGGCGCTGATCAAGGCCGAGCGCGGCGACCGCTGGGGCAACCTGACCTACCGCAAGACCGCGCGCAACTTCGGGCCGATCATGGCGACGGCCGCGAAGCTGACGGTCGCGTCGGTGCACGAGTTCGTCGAGCTCGGCGAACTCGACCCGGAGAACATCGTGACGCCGGGCATCTTCGTGCAGCGCGTCGTCCAGGTGCCGCGCAGCGCCACCGGCCCCGCCGGCTTCAAGCAAGCGGCCTGACGGAGACGCCACCATGCAAAAACTCAACCGCGTGCAGATGGCCGCCCGCGTCGCGCGCGACATCCCCGAAGGCGCCTACGTGAACCTCGGCATCGGCCTGCCGACGCTGGTCGCGAACCACCTGCCGAAAGAGCGCGAGATCTTCCTGCACAGCGAGAACGGCCTGCTCGGCATGGGCCCGGCGCCGGCGCCCGGCGCGGAAGATTACGACCTGATCAACGCCGGCAAGCAGCCGGTCACGCTGCTGCCCGGCGGCGCGTACTTCCACCACGCCGACAGTTTCGCGATGATGCGCGGCGGCCACCTCGACATCTGCGTGCTCGGCGCGTTCCAGGTCTCGGTCGGCGGCGACCTCGCGAACTGGCACACCGGGGGCGCCGATGCGATCCCCGCGGTCGGCGGCGCGATGGATCTGGCGATCGGCGCAAGGGCGACCTTCGTGATGATGGAGCACCTGACCAAGCAGGGCGAGAGCAAGATCGTCACGCAGTGCAGCTACCCGCTGACCGGCATCGGCTGCGTCAGCCGCATCTACACCGACCTCGCGGTGATCGACGTGACGCCGCAGGGCCTGAAGGTCGTCGAGATCGTCGACGGCCTGTCGTTCGAAGAATTGCAGACGCTCAGCGGTGTGCCGCTGATCGCATGAGCACAGGAGATCTCGCCATGACCACCCCCGCCTTCATCTGCGACGCGATCCGCACCCCGTTCGGCCGCTACGCCGGCGCGCTCAGTTCGGTGCGCACCGACGACCTCGGCGCGATCCCGATCCGCGCGCTGATGGCGCGCAACCCGAAGGTCGACTGGGCCGCGGTCGCCGACGTGATCTACGGCTGCGCGAACCAGGCCGGCGAAGACAATCGCAACGTCGCGCGCATGGCCGCGCTGCTCGCCGGGCTGCCGCTCGACGTGCCCGGCTCGACGGTGAACCGCCTGTGCGGCTCCGGCATGGACGCGATCGGCACCGCCGCGCGCGCGATCAAGTCGGGCGAGGCGCAGCTGATGATCGCCGGCGGCGTCGAGAGCATGAGCCGCGCGCCGTTCGTGATGCCGAAGGCCGAGAGCGCGTTCAGCCGCAGCAACGCGGTCTACGACACGACGATCGGCTGGCGCTTCGTCAACAAGCTGATGAAGCAGCAGTACGGCGTCGACTCGATGCCCGAGACCGCCGAGAACGTCGCGACCGATTTCAGGATCGAGCGCGAGGCGCAGGACCGCATGGCGCTGGCCTCGCAGCTCAAGGCCGTCGCGGCGCAGCAGAGCGGCTTCTTCGACGCCGAGATCACGCCGGTCAGCGTCGCGCAGAAGAAGGGCGAGCCGATCAGCGTGACGAAAGACGAGCACCCGCGCGAGACCTCGATGGAAGCGCTCGGCAAGCTCAAGGGCGTCGTGCGCCCCGATGGCACCGTGACCGCCGGCAACGCCTCGGGCGTCAACGACGGCGCCTGCGCGCTGCTGCTCGCGAGCGAAGCGGCGGCTGCGCGCCACGGGCTGACGCCGCGCGCCCGCGTCGTCGGCATGGCCACCGCCGGCGTCGCCCCGCGCATCATGGGCTTCGGCCCGGCGCCGGCGACGCGCAAGGTGCTCGAGCTGACCGGCCTGTCGCTGGCGCAGATCGACGTGATCGAACTCAACGAGGCCTTTGCCGCGCAGGGCCTCGCGGTGCTGCGCGACCTCGGCCTCGCCGACGACGATGCGCGCGTGAACCCGAACGGCGGCGCGATCGCGCTCGGTCACCCGCTTGGCGCGAGCGGCGCGCGGCTCGTGACGACCGCGGTCAACCAGCTGCACCAGACCCGCGGCCGCTACGCGCTGTGCACGATGTGCATCGGCGTCGGCCAGGGCATCGCGATCGTCGTCGAACGGGTCTAGCGGCAGCGCTATACGTCGAGCGTGTAGACCTCGGCGGCCGCGCGTTCGGCCGCGCTATGGCTTTGCAGCGCGCGATCCCATTCGGCGCCGCCTGCGTCGCGCGCGGCATTGAGGCCGCGCGTCATCACCGCGACCTCTTCGGTGCTCGCATCGAACTCGGCGACCTGCTCGCGTGTCTCGCTGAACAGCCGCGCGAGCGATTCGCCAGCCGCGTCGATCACCACGAGATAGCGCACGCGCTGGCGCAGAGCGCCGTGGACGTGCGTGCCATGCGATTCGATGCCGAAGCCCTGACCCATGCGGCGATCTTGCCATGCAACCCGGCGTATCGTGCGGCTTTTGCAATCCGGGGTGGCAGCGCAGATGAAATCACTCGGCAAACGACCGGAAGGCGCTCGGCTCGAGCGCATCAAGGCCTCGAAGCTGTGGTCCGGCGAAACGTTTCGCAACCTGCACCCGATCGCGCCGGGGCTGCGCGACCTGAGCGCGCCGAAGCCGACGCTGAGCGAGTTCCTGTGCGGCGGCCCGCGCCGCGTGCCGCGCGCGGCGCTGCCGTCGCTGAACCCGCTCGAGACCTGGGCGAAGCCGCCCGACACCGGGCTGCGTGCGACCTGGCTCGGCCACTCGACCGTGCTGATCGAGATCGACGGCCGGCGCGTGCTGACCGATCCGGTCTGGGGCCCGCGCGCGTCGCCGTCGCGCATCGCCGGGCCGAAGCGCTTCCAGCCGGTGCCGGTGGCGCTGAGCGCATTGCCGCCGATCGACCTCGTGCTCGTCTCGCACGACCACTACGACCACCTCGACTACCCGACGATCCGCGAGCTCGCACGCACGAACGTGCCGTTCGTGACCTCGCTCGGCGTCGGTGCGCACCTCGAGGCCTTCGGCATCGCGCCCGAACGGATCACCGAGCTCGACTGGTGGGAATCGCACACGCTGCCAGGCTCCGAGCTGACGATCACCGCGGCCCCGTCGCAGCACTTCTCGGGCCGCGGGCTGAAAGATCGCAACGCGACACTGTGGTCGTCGCTGGCGATCCGCGGCGCGAAGCACTCGGTCTTCTTCAGCGGCGACACCGGCCTGACGAGCGAGTACGCATCGATCCGCGAACGCCTCGGCCGGTTCGATCTGGTGATGCTCGAGGTCGGCGCGTTCCACCCGTCGTGGGGCGACATCCACCTCGGGCCCGAGCACGCGCTCGAAGCCTACAAGCTGCTCGGCGGCGGCGCGTTCCTGCCGGTGCACTGGGGCACGTTCGCGCTCGCGGTGCATGATTGGGACGAGCCCGCCGAGACGCTGCTCGCGCTCGGCCCGAAGCAGGGTGCGCAACTCGTGATGCCGCGGCTCGGCGAGCCGGTCGAGCCGTCGCGGGCCGAGACCGTCACGCCGTGGTGGCGCGAGGTCGATGTGCGCGAGCGCGCGCCGCGAGCACCCACGCCCGATGCCGAACCGATGACGCTGCCGAAGTCGATGCCCTGGCCGATCGACTGAAATGACGACCCCAAGGTCGCCTGCGGCATCACTTCTCGGCCAGCGCCTTCAGGTTCGCGAGGCCCTCTTCGAAGTCCTTGCCGATCATCGTGTCCATGTTCACGAACACCTGCATCAGCTTCGAGACAAACGGCGTCGGGCCGCGCATCGACCAGTTCAGCTGGGTGCCGGCGTCGCCCTGCGGCGTCAGCGTGAACTCGGCGATGTCGTGGCCTTCGAAGGGCTTGATGAAGTCGAGCTGGATGCCGACCTTGCGGGCCGGCACCGATTCGATGATCTCCATGCGGCCCGCGCCGGCCTTGCCGTTGCCTTCCCACGCGTAGGTCGCGCCCTTGCCGGCCGCCGACCCGCCGAGCGTGCGCTTCATCGCCGGGTCGAGCTTTTCCCAGGGCGACCACTCGGGCCAGCGGTGAAAGTCGTTCAGCACCGCGAAGACCTTCTCGGGCGGCGCCTTGATCGTCGCCGAGCGCTGCACGCTGAACGTGTCGGGCTTGGTCGAGGCGAAGATCAGCACGCCGGCGACCAGCGCGGCGACGATGAGGGCGATGGTCTTCAGCATGCTTCTTCTCCCCGGCGGTTGTTGTTCTCGGGCCGCGCGATCAGGCGGTGCTGACGAGCACCATCCAGCCGACGCCGAAGCGGTCGGTCAACATGCCGAACTTCGGCGAGAAGAAGGTCTTCGTCAGCGGCATCTTGACCTCCCCACCGGCGCCCAGCGCGGCGAACAGCTTGTCCGCCTCGGCCTCGTCCTTCGCGGCGAGCGACAGCGTGAAGCCTTGAAACGTCGGATGACCGGTGCAGTCGTCGGCCGCCATCAGGTTGTTGGCGCCGATCTGCAGGCTCATGTGCATCACCTTGTTCTCATAGCCGGGCGGCACCATGCCGGGCGGGTGCGGCTCGGGGCTGTCGCGGTAGCGCATCATCATCGTGACTTCCGCACCGATGGCCTTCTTGTAGAACTCGGCGGCCTCTTCGCAGCGGCCATCGAAGAACAGGTAGGGGGCGAGTTGCATCTCTGTCTCCTTGAGGGTTCGGGCGTCGTGCGCCCTCGAGGAAGATAGCGGATGCGCTGGCCGACATCCAGCCCCCAGTTCACTCGCCGGTGGACACGGATCAGCGTGGCAACACCGGGCGCCGACGCGGTGTCAGTGTCAGAGCCGGTTGACTGCCTCCGAGCCTCGCGAGGCGGCGCGCGCTCTCTCGTCCATGGCGTTGTGCGCCACGGCGCGACGCATGGAAGGCGGCTGCGGTCTTGGCTGTCGGTCGACCCCTGCAGTCCTTCGACGCGCAACTGCGGATCGGCTATGCGGTGGCGCAAGCGTTCTCGGTCGGCCTGGTCTTCTTGATACCATGCCGCCTGCCACCGGCTACGAGAGCTGCGTCGCCAGCCAACGGTGGGTAGTAGCCGAGACTTTGGCTGTCGCCCAGCTCGCCGGATAGGACGAGTCCAAACGGAGCCCTGATGGCGATTGCCGACACCAACAACACCGACCTTGCACGTGCCGAGATTCTTTGGAAGGCGGCTGATACGCTGCGCGGACAGGTGGATGCCGCTGAATACAAACACGTCGTCCTTGGCCTACTTTTCCTAAAGTACATCTCGGACTCTTTCGAGGCGCGGCGTGAGGAATTGAAGGCTGAGCTGGCCACCGATGGCATCACCGGACCACACCTTGAAAGTTTGCTGGAGAACCGCGACGAGTACACCGCCGAACGGGTTTTCTGGGTGCCTCCCGAGGCACGCTGGCAGAACCTCCAGAACCAGGCTGCCCGCCCTGAGATCGCCACACTGATCGACGACGCCATCCTTGCCGTCGAGCGCGACAACCCGAACCTCAAGGGCAAGCTGCCGCGGGACTACGCCCGCCGTGGCATCGCGCCGGAGAAGATGAACGAACTGGTCAAGCTGATCGCGGACATCGGCTTCAAGGGTGACCGATCCAAGGCGCGCGACACGCTCGGCCGCGTCTACGAATACTTCCTCAGCAAGTTCGCCGCCGCCGAAGGCAAGCTTGGCGGCGAGTTCTTCACGCCGCGCAGCATCGTGCGCCTACTGGTCGAGATGCTCGAACCGTACGTGGGTCGCGTGTACGACCCCTGCTGCGGCTCCGCCGGCATGTTCGTGCAGTCGGAGCGCTTCGTGGAAGCGCACGGCGGGCAGAAGACCGACCTCTCGATCTTCGGCCAGGAGTCCAACCCCACCACCTGGCGGCTGGCGCACATGAACCTCGCCATCCGCGGCATCGAGGCCAACCTCGGTGCGCAGCCGGCCGACAGCTTTCTGCGCGATCTACACCCGGACCTCAAGGCCGACTACATCCTCGCCAACCCGCCGTTCAACATTTCGGACTGGTCGGGCAAGCTGCTGGCTGAAAACGTGCGCTGGCGCTACGGTACCCCGCCTGTTGGCAATGCCAACTATGCGTGGATTCAGCACTTCATCCACCACCTGGCCCCGCCCAACGGTCGTGGCGGCGGCGTGGCCGGCTTCGTGATGGCGAACGGCTCGCTCTCTTCAGGCTCCGGTGGCGAGGGCGAGATCCGCCAACGCATCGTCGAGGCCGACCTGGTGGAGTGCATCGTCGCGCTGCCGGCCCAGCTCTTCCTGACCACCGGCATCCCCGCCTGCCTGTGGTTTCTCACCCGCGACAAGACCGGCCGCAACCTGAAGCACGGCGGGCGCAACCGCCAAGGCGAGACGCTCTTCATCGACGCGCGCAAGCTCGGCGCGATGCAGACGCGCACGCTGCGCGTGCTGACCGGCGGCGACGATGGCGAGAGCATGCTGGCCGACGGCATGGGTGACCCGAACTTCGATTCCGACCTCGGCCGCGTCGTCTACGCCTTCCGCCAGTGGCGCGGCGAGCCTGCGCCCGCGTGGTGGAACGAGGCGCAGCATGGCACCTGGGCCTACCGCGACATCCCCGGTTTCTGCAAGGCCGAAACGATCGCCGGTATCGGCAAGCATGGCTTCGTGCTCACCCCTGGCCGCTACGTCGGCGCCGAGGAGCAAGTGGACGACGGCGAACCGTTCGCCGAGAAGTACCCGCGTTTGCTGGCTGAACTGGAGGCGTGCTTTGGCGAGGGCGAGCGCTTGATGGCCGTCGTGCGTGAGCAATTGAAAAAGGTGGGCGATGCCCGATAAGACCGAGCCAACTGAGCCGGCGCCGCCAGACGGTCAGGTCCTCATCTATCAGGATGGGGCCACCCACCTCCAAGTGCGCCTGGAGGGCCGCACCGTGTGGCTGTCGCAGCGCCTGATCGCCGAGCTATTTCAGGTATCGGTGAAGACAGCCAACGAGCACCTGGTCAACATCTACGGCGAGGGAGAACTCGCCCCGGAGGCAACTATCCGGAGTTTCCGGATAGTTCAAACCGAGGGCAGCCGACAGGTCAGCCGGGCTGTCGACCACTACAGCCTCGACGCGATCTTGGCCGTCGGCTATCGGGTCCGCTCCGCCCGCGGCACCGCGTTCCGACAGTGGGCCACCGCCCGCTTGTCCGAGCTGCTGGTCAAGGGCTTCACGCTGGACGACGAGCGATTGAAGGAAGGCCGATCCCTCGGCACCGACTACTTCGACGAGCTGCTCGAGCGAATCCGCGCCATCCGCGCCTCCGAGCGGATGTTCTATCAAAAGATCACCGACATCTACGCGACCAGCATCGACTACGACGCGGCCCACCCGCTCAGCCAGACCTTCTTCGCCACCGTACAGAACAAGCTGCACTTCGCCATCCACGGCGGCACCGCCGCGGAGGTCATCAGGGGCCGTGCCGACGCGGTGAAGCCCAACATGGGCCTGACCACGTGGAAGAACGCGCCGCACGGCCCCATCCGGAAGGCCGATGTTTCCGTCGCCAAGAACTACCTGTCGCAGGCAGAGATCACCGAACTCAACCGCGCCGTGACCATGTACTTGGATTTCGCCGAAGACCAGGCTCGGCGGAAGAAGACCATGCACATGGCCGAATGGGTGCAGCGGCTCGACGCCTTTTTGCAGTTCAACGAGCGCAACATCCTTACCCACGCGGGCGCTGTCTCGCATCAGCTGGCCGAGGAACATGCGCACGCGCAGTTCGAGCAATACGACGCTGGGCGCCGACGATTGGAGGCCGCGCAGCCAAGTAGCGATTTCGACCGAGCGGTCTCGGACGTGAAGCGGCTGGGGGCCGGCGCAGCACCGGCGCGAGGGCGAGGAGCGAAGACAACAGCGAAGAAACCTGTCCGGAAGGATAGGACGGGAGGCGGCAGGGATGAATGAAGCTCTAACTTGCCAAGTGCCGTTATGACGAGCAACTGGCAGGAAGTGGCCGTGGTAGATCTTGCGGCGAAGTCCTCTAACGCACTGGCAACAGGCCCCTTCGGTTCTGCGATCAGCTCGAGATTCTTTGAGCCGATCGGCGTGCCCGTCATAAGAGGAAGCAATCTAACCGACACCCTAGATCTGCGACTGATTGACGAAAACCTCGTCTTCGTCAGCCCGGCCAAAGCGTCCGAGTTCGCACGCTCAATTGTTCGCCGAGGCGATCTCATCTTCACATGCTGGGGCACTGTCGGCCAAGTCGGTTTGATAGACGAGAGCCACGGACAAGAGCTCGGCCTGAGCAGCGAAGAGACTGCGTTCTACGACGCGCTCGCCGAGAACGGCTCGGCGAGAGAGGTGATGAAGAGCGACACATTGCGACTGATGGCACGCGAGCTGACCGAAATGGTCAAGAAGATGCCCAAGCTCGACTGGACCGAGCGCGAGTCGGTGCGGGCAACATTGCGCCGCAATGTTCGCCGGCTGCTGGCCAGGTACGGCTACCCGCCGGATCTCGCGGAAGGAGCGACGTTGCTCGTGTTGCGACAGGCGGAATTGTCGACGGAAAACTCGCAGCAGTAGAAGTGGCTTTCGCTCAGTCTCGGAAGGCCGAACTACCGCATGCACGAGGCGGCCCCGAGCGAGCGCGAATGCTTGGCCTCCAGTGGCGGTAGTCAATCTTGAGGAGCTGCCAAGTTGAAGCGGTCACTCGCTCGGTCGAGGTGAGCGTCAGGGAAACTGCCCGAGGGTGGAAGAGCGGACACACCCCCACGGCTCAATGCGGTGAATTTCACTTCAGGCCGATGCGGCCGCCAGCGCCCGTGCGATGCGGTGGCGCGGCACCTTGGTCTTCGGCACCGGGCCGGCGAACCAACTGCGCACGTCTTCATCGAGCCCGATGCCGTGCATGTAGTTGTAGAGCGCCTTCTTCAGCGCCAGGCCGAGCGCGTCGTGGTCGGTGCCGGTCGGATCGACGAAGCCGATGTCGTTCTTCGCGAATGCGGTGTTCGGCGGCAGCGTCGGCAGCGCCTGCAACGTGACGCCGTACTCGCTCGGGTCACGGCCGACCGGCGAGTGCACCGTACACGCGAAGCGGTGGAAGAAGCCCGACTGGATGCAGCCGGCCTCGAACAACTGGCGCACGTACTCGAGCGCGTCGACCGTGTCCTGCACGGTCTGGGTCGGGAAGCCGTACATCAGGTACGCGTGGACCAGGATGCCGGCGTCGGAGAACGCCTTCGTCACGCGCGCGACCTGTTCGACCGAGACGCCCTTCTTCATCAGGTTCAGCAGCCGGTCGGAGGCGACCTCGAGCCCGCCCGAGATCGCGATGCAGCCGCTGTCGGCGAGCTGCTGGCAGAGCTCGGCGCTGAACGACTTCTCGAAGCGGATGTTGCCCCACCACGAGATCGAAAGCTGCCGCCGCTGCAACTCGGCGGCGAGCGTCTTCAAGGCCTTCGGCGGCGCGGCCTCGTCGACGAAGTGGAAGCCGGTCTGGCCGGTCTCGCCGACGATCGCCTCGATGCGGTCGACGAGCAGCGCGGCCGAGGCGCCTTCGTAGCGCGAGATGTAGTCCAGGCTCACGTCGCAGAAGCTGCACTTCTTCCAGTAGCAGCCGTGTGCGACGGTCAGCTTGTTCCAGCGCCCGTCCGACCACAGCCGGTGCATCGGGTTGAGCATGTCGAGCAGCGACAGGTAGCGCGCGAGCGGCAAGCCGTCCCAGGTCGGCGTGCCGATCTCGGCGAACGCGATGTCGGCCTCGATCCACTGGATGTAGTCGACACGCCGCGTGCCGGGGTCTCGCGCGAACGTGCGCACCAGGCGCTGGCGCGAGCGCTTGCCCTGCAGGTGCTCGAGCAGCGCGAGCAGCGGGCGCTCGCCGGCGTCGAGCGTGACGAAATCGAAGTGATCGAACACGCGCGGCTCGGCGAGCTCGCGCAACTCGGTGTTGACGAAGCCGCCGCCGAGCACCGTGACGATCGCCGGGTCGAAGGCCTTGATCGCCTGCGCGATCCGGAACGCCGCGTAGACCGAACCGGGGAACGGCACCGAGACCAGCACGACCTGCGGCGCATGGCGGCGCACGGCCGCCAGCGTCAGATCGACCAGCGTGCGGTCGATCAGGTTCGGCGCTGCGGCGAGCGCGTCGGCGAGCGGCTCGAAGGTCGGCTGGCTCTGCGCCAGCGATTCGGCGTAGCGCACGAACTCGAAGCGCGGGTCGACCGCGTCGCGCAGCACGTCGGCGACGTCGTTCAGGTAGAGCGTCGCGAGGTGCCGCGCGCGGTCTTGCATGCCGAGCGCGCCGAAGGCCCAGGCGAGCGGGTCTTCGCCCTCCTCGGCGATGTAGACCTCGAGCGAATCGAAGCGCGGGCCTTCCGGGAGAAAGCTTCGGCTGGCGATGCGATGGCCGATCGTCGGATCGCGGCCTTGCAGGAACGCGATCGTCGGGTCGATCGTCGCGAGATAGCGGTCGAACTGCGCGACGAACGCGTCGACGCGCGGCGTGCGTTCAGGCTGCGCGTCGATCGTTGCGCGCAACTGGCGCAGCCCGTCGGCCGAGAACAAGGTCAACACCAGCGCGAGCGCGAGGTCTTCCTGCACGGCATCGACGCCGCGCGAGCGCAGGAACCCGGTCAGGTACGCGGTCGACGGATACGGCGTGTTCAGCTGCGTCATCGGCGGGATCACCGAGAGCACGCGCAGCGGCAAAGGAAGTGGGGCGGCCGGCATGGCCCGAGTCTGCCACGCAGCGGCCGCTCTTCAGGCGCGCGGGTTACCAGTCGATGCCGTAGTAGGTGTTGACGCGCTTGCTGTACTCCGGCGTGTAGTCGGGCAGGTTGTCGAGCGAGTAGCGCGGCGCCTTCTCGAGCTTGGCCTTGTCGAGCGGGACGACGTAGCCGTCCTTCGCGGTGTCGTACTTCAGCATGCCCCACGGCAGCGGATAGCGGTCGGTGCCGATGCCGAGAAAGCCGCCGAATTCGAGCACCGCGTAGCGGACCTGGCCGGAGCGCTTGTCGATCATCAGGTCGTCGATGGAGCCGAGCTTGTCGCCTTCCGGGTTGTAGACCGTGGTGCCTTCGACCATGTCGGACGAGATCACGTCGCTGGTGACGGTGGAGGTGGCGGTGTTCATCGAGTCTCCTTGGAGGCAGGGTTGGAAATGGAGTCCGCGCGCAGGGCGCGGTGCGTGTTCGGCGGCATCGCGCCGACGGGCCCATTTATCCGCCTCGCCCGGGCGCGCGAGGATCGGTCGTGCGCCCGAGCCCTTGTAGGAAACGGTTGACGCATGCCGTCACCGCTGGCGCGGGGCGCCTCGTGTATGGTCTGGCCCCATGCAATCGACCGATCGGCTCCGCGCCTGGATGCGGGCGCGCACGCCGCTCGGCGCCGCCGCACTGTTGTGCGCGGCCGTGCTCGCGGGCTGCGCCTCGGGGCCGCAGCGCGGGCCGTCTTCCGAGCGCGACGGCGCCGACGCGAATCCGCCGACCGATCTCGCGCGCGTCGCCGACGCCGAGCCGCGGCTCGAGCCGATCCGCAGCGGCGGCCCCAACAAGCCCTACGAGGTGCTCGGCCGCAGCTACCTGCCGATCACGCAGGATGCGCCGTTCACCGAGCGTGGTCTTGCGTCGTGGTACGGCCGCAAGTTCCATGGCCGGCGCACCGCGAGCGGCGAGGTCTACAACATGTATGCGATGACGGCGGCGCACCCGACGCTGCCGATCCCGAGCTACGCGCGCATCCGCAATCCGGCGAACGGCCGCGAGGTGGTCGTGCGCATCAACGACCGCGGGCCTTTCCACTCGAGCCGCATCGTCGACCTCAGCTACACCGCGGCGCTGAAGCTCGACCTGCTGCGCGGTGTCGCGCCGGTCGAGCTGCAGCGCATCACGTTCGACGAGATTCGCACCGGCGCGTGGCGGCGCGGCGGCGAGGGCGAGCCGGTGCAAGTGGCGGCGCGTGGCGGCGCGGAGGCGACGGTGCCGGCCGCGGCGATCGTGCCGATTTCGACGGCGCCGGCAAGCGCCGAAGCCGCGCCGGTCGCATCGACGGAGCCCGCGGGGGCACTGGCCGACCCGGCGGCCGTGCCGGTCGCCGACGCGCCCGCGGCACGCGCGTTCACGACGCCGGCGCGCGGCTTCTGGGTCCAGCTCGGCGCGTTCCGCGCGCGCGACGGCGCCGAGAGTTTCCAGCAGCGCGTCGCGGCCGAGATGGACTGGCTCTCGCCGCTGCTCGCGGTCTTCAGCGACGCCGCGCTGTTCCGCCTGCAGGCCGGCCCGTATCCGAGCCGCGACGAGGCGCGCAGCGTCGCCGAGCGCGTGCGCGACGGGCTGAAGCTGGTGCCGGTGGTCGTCGAGCGGCGCTGAGTTCAGGCGTCGCCTGCGGCCAGTGCCCCGCGCCGCTCCTGCAGAAAGCGGCGCACCGATGCATCGGCCTCGAGCCCGATCGCGCGGGCGTAGGCCGCGTCGGCCGCGAGCCGGTCGCCGGTGCGTGCGAGCAGGCCGGCGCGCGCGGCCCAGAACGGCTGGTAGTCGGCGAGGCGCGCGTCGGCGGCGATCGCATCGAGCGCGGCGAGCCCCTCGGCCGCGCCGCGCGTCTCGGCGATCGCGACCGCGCGGTTGATCGCGACGACCGGCGAACCGGTCAGCGCCAGCAGCGCGTCGTAGAGCTGCGCGATCGCGGGCCAGTCGGCGCGGCCGGTGCGGCGCCGGACCACGTGGGCCGACTGCAGCGCGGCCTCGAGCTGGTAGCGGCCGATCGTGCCGAGCCGGCTCGCGCGGCGCAGCAGGGCCTCGGCGTGATCGATCGCGGCGGCATCCCAGTGCGCAGGATCCTGCTCGGCGAGCGGCACGTAGCGGCCCTGCGCATCGCGCCGCGCGGCGCGCCGCGCGTGGGCATGCAGCATCAGCGCGAGCAGGCCGAGTGCCTCGGGTTCGTCGGGCAACAGCGCGACGATCAGCTGGCCGAGCCAGATGCCTTCCTCGGTCAGATTGCGGTGCCGTGCCTCGGTACCGGTGGGGTCGGACCAGCCCTCGCTGAACGCCGCGTAGATCGCCTCGAGCACCGAGGCCAGCCGCTCGGGCAGGTCGTCGTGGCCGGGCAGGCGAAACGGGATGCCGGCGCGCTTGATCTTGGCCTTCGCGCGCACCAGCCGCTGGCCCATCGTCGCGGGCGCGACGAGAAACGCCGAGGCGATTGTCGCGGCGTCGAAGCCGAGGATGGTCTGCAGCATCAGCGGCGCGCGCACGCTGTGCTCGATCGCCGGGTGCGCGCAGGCGAACAGCAGCAGCAGGCGATCGTCGGGGATCGCACGCGGCGCTTCGTCGTCGGTCGAGAGCTCGCCGAACCCGAACAGCAGCAGATCGGCGGCCGCTTCGTCATGGGTGCGGCGGCGGCGCGCGGCATCGATCGCCTGGCGCCGCGCGGCGGTCAACAGCCACGCCTCGGGGTTGGCCGGCACGCCTTGCTCGGGCCAGTGGCGCAGCGCCGATTCGAACGCGGCCGCGAGCGCATCCTCGGCCGCGGCGACATCGCGCGTGCGCGCCGCCACGAACGCAACGAGCTTGCCGTAGCTGCGCCGCGCCGCAGCCTCGGCGGCCGCGGCCGCGGTGGCCGCATCGGGCATCGTCACATGGCCCAGACCGGCCGCACCTCGATCGTGCCGTAGCTCGAACTCGGGCAGCGCGCCGCCCAGGCGAGCGCGGCGTCGAGGTCGGGCACGTCGATCAGGTAGTAGCCGCCGAGCTGCTCGCGCGTCTCGGCGTACGGCCCGTTCAACACCTCGGTCTTGCCGCCGCGCACGCGCACCGAGGTGGCATCGCTGGTCGGGCGCAGGCGTTCGCCGGCCTGCAGCGCGCCGGCCTTGGCCAGCGCCTCGGTGTAGGCGCCGTAGGCCTGCATGATCTTGCCGATCTCGTCGGCTGGCATCGCGCTTTCTTCCTTCTCGCTGGCGTAGATCATCAACAGGTATTTCATCGTCGATCTCCTTGAGGGTGGCGACGCGGCGATCTCGCCGCATCGAGGCCATGACGTTCGGTTCGCGGCGCTTTCGACAGGCGCTGGCAGATTCCTGTTCGCATCCCGCGAGTCAGTATGCGCGCCGCGTTCCGCCGCCCCATGATCTAGGGCTGGCAACCCCGCGGGGTGGCGCCCATCATGCCGCGCACTCGGGCTGCGACGACAGGAAGGAATACAGCATGGCCGGCAACTCCTCCACGACCCGCGCTCCTGCCGCCGTCAAGCCGAAGGGGCTGGCGCTCAACATCGGGCTGAACAGTGTCAGCGCGGCCGCGTACGGCGGCTGGGACGGCCCGCTCGCCGCCTGCGAATTCGATGCCAACGACATGGCGGCGATCGCCCGTTCGAAGGGCATCAAGGCGACCGTGCTGCTGACGAAGAAGGCGACGCGCGCCCACGTGCTCGCCGCGCTGCGCGGCGCCGCGAAGGCGCTGAAGGCGGGCGACTTCTTCCTGCTGACCTACTCCGGCCACGGCGGCCAGGTGCCCGACACGAACAACGAGGAGCCCGACAAGAAGGACGAGACCTGGTGCCTTTACGACGGTCAGCTGATCGACGACGAGATCTACTTCGAGCTCAGCCGCTTCGCCGCCGGCGTGCGCATCCTCGTGCTCTCCGACAGCTGCCACAGCGGCAGCATCACGCGCGAGATCGCGCCGCCGCCGCCGCCGCCCGGGCAGCGCGTCAAGCTGATGCCCGAGGCCGTCGGCCGCCGCGTCTATGACGAACACCAGGCCTTCTACGACAAGCTGCAGGCCGATGTCGCGGCGGCCGCGCGCAAGAGCTTCGCCGATCCCGATGCCGCGCTCGCGCTGGTCGGCAGCGCGGCCGAAGCGAGCGCGCTGGTCGGCCGCTTCCGCCCCGCGGTGATCCTGATCTCGGGTTGCCAGGACAACCAGACCTCGATGGACGGCGAGCACAACGGCGCGTTCACCGAGCAGCTGCTGAAGGTCTGGGACCGCGGTGCATTCCGCGGCGACTACAACGCCTTCCACATCGCGATCCGCGCGGGTCTGCCGCGCACCCAGTCGCCGAACCTGTTCGTGCTCGGAACGGCCGCGAAATTCCTGAAGCAGAAGCCCTTCACGGTCTAGGGCCACCACGAGCAGGAGCCTGCATGCCGAAACGCAGCGTCGTCGAGATCCGCCTCACCGGCCGCGAGACCGGCGCAAGGCTGCCAGCGCTGCTGACGCCCGCGACGCGCGCGGCCGGCCGCACCGACGACGCGTTCCTGCCGTCGGGCTATCTGGTGCCGACGGCCGCGTTCGATGTCGGCCCCGCGGCGCGCGATGCCGGCGCCGCGGTCAAGCAGTCGCACGCGGCCGGCCCCGACGA
This sequence comes from Rhizobacter sp. P5_A1, assembly GCF_056400745.1. Lineage (NCBI taxonomy): Bacteria > Pseudomonadati > Pseudomonadota > Betaproteobacteria > Burkholderiales > Sphaerotilaceae > Rhizobacter > Rhizobacter sp. P5_A1. The sequence goes on along the minus strand of NZ_JBFUKR010000006.1, from coordinate 220,863 downwards.
GGTGATCGTGCTCGAGCTCGCCGATGGCAGCACGCTGATCACCAGCGCCGAGCGGCTGCGCGATTCGCTCGCGCTGACGCACCCCGAACTGCTCGCCGACGACGGTGGGATCCTGCTCGAGAAGCTGCGCGCCGACGGCGCGGCACCGGGCCGCGGCTTCGGCGAGGCGCTCGGCGGATTGATCAGCAAAGTCTACGCGTTCGCCGTCGGCGCCGCGCCCGACGCGATCGTCGACGAGGCGCTCGCTCAACTGAAGAACCCACTCGAACTCGGTGTCTCCTGGCTCGGCACCAAGGTGCTGATGGCCGCGATCGAGAAGCGGCTCGACCAGCCGCCCGGGCTGCACCGCTGGGTCGGCGCGAGCGGCAAGCCGGACGACCTGGTCGCCGTCGACCTGAACGACCCGACGCTGCCGCCGCCTTCGGCCGTGCGGCCGATGCTGGTGTTCGTGCACGGCACGGCCTCGAGCACGCTCGGCAGCTTCGGCGATCTGCGCACCGGCGACCGCGATCTCTGGGGCGTGCTCGGCGCGCACTTCGGCGGCGGCATCTTCGCGTTCGAGCACCGCACGCTGTCGCAGAGCCCGATCGAGAACGCGATCGAGCTGGCGCATGCACTGCCGCGCGGCGCGCAGGTCAGCCTGGTCTCGCACTCGCGTGGCGGGCTCGTGGCCGACCTGCTGTGCCTGGGCGATTTCGATGCGCTGATCGATGGCTACGCCTATGCCTTCGAGGGCACCGGCGATGCCGACCCGACCGAGGCGAAGCGCGTGCTCGGCGAACTCGAGACCGCGCATGCCGAGCAGCGCGCGCAGCTGCGCACGCTGGCCGGCGTGCTGCGCGATCGGCAGCTCACGGTGCAGCGCTACGTGCGCGCCGCGAGCCCGGCCAACGGCACGCTGCTCGCGAGCGGCAACTTCGACGTGTTCCTGAGCGGCATCCTGAGCCTGATCGGTCTCGTGCCGTTCTTCTTCGGCAGCCCGATCTATTCGGCGTTCAAGCGCGTCGTCGTCGAGGTCGCGAAGAACCGCACCAACGCGCACCTGGTGCCCGGCATCGAGGCGATGCTGCCCGACTCCCCGATGGCGCGGCTGCTGCGCGATGCGCCGGTGCGGCCGGGCACCGCGATGGCCGTGATCGCCGGCGACATCCAGGGCGGCAGCATGCTGCGGCGTCTCGGCGTGATGCTGGCCGACTTCCTGCTCTTCGACAACGAAGACAACGACCTCGTCGTCAACACCACCGCGATGCTCGCCGGCATCGCGCCGAAATCGAACGCGCGCGTGCTGTTCGATCGCGGCGCCGATGTCTCGCACTTCCGCTATTTCGCGAATGTCGACACGCGCGGCGCGCTGCGCGACTGGCTGGTCGCGCCGGAGCCCGGCACGCTCGGCGTGTTCCGCGCGCTGCCGACGCCGGACGAGTTCGCCGCCGCGCTCGCCGCATCGGCCGCGAGCCGCGACGCGCGCGCCGTCGACCGGCCTGTCGTCGTCGTGCTGCCCGGCGTGATGGGCTCGCATCTCGAGGTCGCCGGCGGCGACCGGGTCTGGTTCGATCCGCTCGACATCGCGGCCGGCGGCCTCACGAAGATCGAATGGGGCCGGCCTTCGGTCGAGGCCGAAGCGCTGTTCGCGATGTTCTACGGCAAGGTCTGCAAGTACCTGGCCGAGAGCCATCGCGTCGAGCCCTTCCCGTACGACTGGCGCCAGCCGCTCGACGTGCTCGCCGAGCGCCTCGGCGAATTTCTCGACCGGCTGATGAAGCAGACGACGCAGCCGATCCGGCTGCTCGCGCACAGCATGGGCGGGCTCGTCGTGCGCGCGACGATCCACAAGCGCCGCTCGGTCATCGATGCGCTGATGGCGCGCGACGGTGCGCGCTTCGTGATGCTGGGCACGCCGAACCAGGGCGCGCACTCGATGGTCGAGAACATGCTCGGCAAGGGCGACACCTTGCGCACGCTGGTGCGGCTCGATCTGAAGCATGACATGCAGCAGGTGCTCGACATCGTCGCCGGCTTTCGCGGCGCGCTGCAGCTGCTGCCCAAGCCCGGCTTCGTCGACATGTTCCAGGGCCAGCAGGACGGGGGTGGCCGCTACGCGTTCCAGAGCGCGCAGACCTGGGTCGAACTGAAGGCCAAGGTCACCGACTTCTGGTTCGGCGATCACCGCGCCGGCACGCCCGCGCAAGCCGTGCTCGACCAGGCCTCATGGCTCTGGGAGGCCGACGGGCCCGGCACGCCGACGCTGCCGGCCGCGTACGGGCCGAAGAGCGTCTATGTGTTCGGCGTCGCGCCGAACACGCCGTGCGGCGTGCGCGAGGAGCCCGATGGCCGCGGCGGCACGCGTCTGAAGATGGTCGGCACGACGCGCGGCGACGGCACGGTGAGCTGGGAGTCGGGCCGCATCGGCGGCATCGGCCGCTACTTCTACCTGCCGGCCGCGCATGGCGACCTGCCGGCGACCGAAGAGCACTTCGCGGCGCTCGCCGAGCTGCTCACATCCGGCACCACCGCGCGGCTGTCGGCGACGCCGCCGGCGACGCGCGCGGTCCAGCAGCCGCTGCCGGTCAGCTACGACGCCGGCCCGCCGACCGCCGACGACCCCGACGCGCTGCAGCGCGGCCTGATGGGCGGCTCGCGGCGCAACCGCGTGCCGCCGCGGCCGAAGCGCCGGCTCGAAGTCACCGTCCGAGCGATGGACCTGCGCTTCGTCTCGCAGCCCATCATGGTCGGCCATTACCAGCGCGATCCGATCGCCGGCGCCGAGGCGCTGATCGACCGCGAGCTGCTCGGCGGCGACCTCAGCGAGCGCCACACGCTCGGCCTGTATGCCGGCGGGCAGGGCAGCGCGACCGTCGTGCTGCGCGTGCCGAACGAGATCGAACGCCAGCGCGGCAGCCTCTCCGGCGCGGTCGTCGCGGGGCTCGGCTCGTATGACCGCGCGCTGAGCCCGTCGGTGCTGACCGAAGCGGTGCGCAGTGGCGCGTTGCACTACCTGCTGCAGGTGGTCGATGTGCTCGGCAAGGCCGACCGCGAGGTGCCGCTCGCGACGCTGCTGATGGGCTACAACTCGTCGGCGAACCTGACCGTCGCGGCCTCGGTCGAAGCGCTGGTGCGCGGCGTGATGGAGGCCAACGCGAAGTTCTTCGAGACGACGCGGCTGAATATCCGCATCAGTCGGCTCGACATCATCGAGCTCTACATCGATACCGCCATCAGCGCCGTCTACGCGCTGCGGCAGCTCGGGGCCCAGCTCGCGGTGCTGGCCGCCAAGCAGGGCACGTTGCTGGTCTGCCGCAACGAGCTGGTGCAGGGCGAAGGACTGCGGCTGCGCCTGTTCGACGACCGCAGCTCGAGCTACTGGCCGCGCCTGATCATCGCCGACGCGGACCGTGACGACGACGCCTGCCCACCGGGCTGTGTGATCGTGTCGAACCCGACCGGCGCCGTGAACACGCCGCTTGCCGGCGCCGCCGCGCCGCTGGCCGATCGGCTGCGCTTCACCTATGTCGGCCAGCGTGCGCGCGCCGAATCGGTCGCGCTGCAGCGCCAGCCGGGCCTGATCGAGCAGCTCGTCGCCGAGCAGATCCACAACCCGACCTGGAACGAAGATTTCGGCCGCATGCTGTTCCAGCTGATGGTGCCGCACGACTTCAAGGACGCCGCGCGCCAGCTCGACCGCGTCGTGCTCGTCGTCGATGCCTTCACCGCGAACCTGCCGTGGGAGCTGATGCTCGCCGACGACCCCGGCCGCGACGGCGACGACAAGCTGCCGCTCGCGCTGCGCACCGCCGTCGTGCGCCAGCTGACGACCTGGACCTACCGGCCGCAGGTGCGCCAGGGGATCGACCGGCGTGCGCTGGTGATCGGCAACCCGTCGGTTGCCGGATTCACCGATGCCTTCCCGCGCATCGACGGCCGGCCGACGCAGGCGCCGCCGGCGCTGCCCGGCGCGCAGGCCGAGGCCGAGGCGACCGCGGTCGTGCTCGGCAGCATGGGCTACACGGTCGATTCGGTGATCGGCGCAGACAAGACCGCGAGCGAGGTCCTGACCCGCCTGTACAGCCAGCCCTGGCGCATCCTGCACATCTCGGCGCACGGCGTGTTCGATGTGCCGCATGTCGACGGCCGGCGCCGCAGCGGTGTGCTGCTGTCGGGCGGTCTGCTGATCACCGCGGCCGAGATCGCGGCGATGGAGACCGTGCCCGATCTGGTGTTCCTGAACTGCTGCCACCTCGGCCAGATCGGCGCCGACGCCGGCCGCGCCGGCCGCGGCGCCAACAAGCTCGCGGCGAGCGTCGCGCGCGAGCTGATCGAGGTCGGCGTGCGCTGTGTCGTCGTCGCCGGATGGGCCATCAACGACGACTCGGCGAAGCGCTTCGGCGAGTCCTTCTACGAGCAGGTGCTGCTGCGCCGGCGGCCGTTCGGCGACGCGGTCTTCGAGGCGCGCCGCGCGGTCTGGCGCGCGCACCCCGAAGACATCACCTGGGGCGCCTTCCAGGCCTACGGCGAGCCCGGCTGGCTCGCCGAGCCGCGCGCGCCCGATGGCCAGGGCCCGGGTCCGGCGAGCACCGCGGCGTCACCGGAGGAACTGCTCGACGAGCTCGCGCGGCGCCGCGCCGATCTGTCGCGCCGGCGCGAGAGCATGTCCGAGGCCGAGATGCGCAGCCAGGCCGATGCGATCGCCGCGCTGCTGAGGCAGCGCTGCCCGCCGGCCTGGGAGCGCCTGCCGCAGCTGCAGTCGGCGCTCGGCCGCACCTGGTTCGAGCTCGGCCAGCTCGAACGCGCGCGCGATTGCCTGCTGGCCGCGGTGCAGGCGGTCGACACGATCGGGCTGGTGCCGATCCACGACATCGAGAAGCTCGCCAGCGTCGAGGCGCGCCTCGGCGACCAGCGCGCGCAGGTCGAGCTCGCGCCGGGCAAGCACGCGAAGGGCATGCCGCACACCGCGGAGGCGCTGATCGAGATGTCGCTGAAGCGGCTCGACGGGCTCGATGCGCTGGTCGAGACCCGCTTGCCGACCCGCGCCGATGCGCCGCTCGTCGCGCCCACGCCGCACGGTACGCGTGCCGCGCTGCGCGGCAGCGCCTGGAAGCGCAAGGCCAGCTTGCACGCACGACGCCTGCTCAGCGGCCGGCTCGGCCACGCCGAGCAAGACGCCGCACGGCGCGAGATGAACGCGTGCCTGCTGAACGCGATCGCCGCGTACCAGAGCGCCGAAGGCAGCCCCGGCAGCAGCCAGTTCAGCCCCTACCACGCGCTGAACCGGCTTGCGCTCGACGCGTTGACCGAATGGCCCGACCCGGCAAGCCGCGACGCCGCGATCGAGCTCGCGCAGCAATGCCGGCGTGCGGCCGCGCAGGGCTTCGCGATCACGCCGGGCTTGTGGGACGCGATCACGCAGCCCGAGGCGCTGCTCGTCGAACGCCTGATCGATGGCAGCCTCGGCCGCGCCGGCGACGCCGGGCGCGCGGTCTTCGAGGACATCGCACGTGCCTACGCCGAGGCGCTGCGCAACATCACCGTGAAGCCCTCGCAGATTGCCGCGCTGGTCGCGCAGATCGAACTGCTGTCGCGCCTGTGCGATGCACTGTCACTGGTGGAGGTCGACGACGAAGCGCTCGCGCGCACGGCCACCCGACTGATCGACCTCGCGCAGCGCGTGCAGCCGGGTCGCACGCCGCGGACCGATCGGCCGCCTCGGCGGGCAGCGGCGGCGCGCGGCACCGTTGCCGCGGGAGCGCCGAAGGTGGCGGCGCAGAAGCGCGCGAAGAGCGCGAAGAACCCCCCGAAGCCGGCACCGCGGCGACGCTGACGCGCGGCGGCCGTGATCACGCGGGCGCGCCGCGCCGTCTACTGCGCGTAGCGCAGCACCGCGACGAAGTGGCAGGCGCTGCCGCCGAGCACGAACAGGTGCCAGACGAAGTGCGCGTAACGCACCCGCGAGTCGAACAGGAACACCACCGCACCGGCGGTGTACGAGAGCCCGCCGGCGACCAGCCACGCGAGACCGGCGCCCGGCACGCGCGCGATCAACGGCGCCGCCGCGACGACCGCGACCCAGCCCATCGCGACATACAGCCCGGTCGACCAGAGCGGGTGCTTGAGGCGGTCTGCGAGCTTCGCGGTGAAGCCGAGCACGGCCATCGCCCAGACCACGCCGAACAGCGACCAGCCCCAGCCGCCGCGCAGCACGCCGAGCACGAAGGGCGTGTAGCTGCCGGCGATGAAGAGGTAGATCGCGGCGTGGTCGCAGCGGTTCAGCCAGGCCTTCGCGCGGCCGCCCGGCGGCCATGTGTGATACAGCGTCGAGACGCCGTACAGCAGCATCATCGTCACCGAGAACACACAGGTCGCGACGATGTTGATCGCGGTCGTGCGCTCGGGCGCGAACACCAGCAGGATCGGCAGCGACGCGATCGCGAGCAGGAACCCGATGCCGTGGCTGATGCCATTGGCGAGTTCCTCGCCGAGGGTTTGGGGGCGGGTGGTCATCGGACTACCGTCCGCCCGTCACATCGATCACCGACCCGGTCGTGTAGCTCGACACGTCCGACATCAGCCAGAGGATCGCCTGCGCGACCTCCTCGGCGCTGCCGGCGCGCTGCATCGGCACCATCGGCGCCATCTGCTTCGCGCGGTCGGGCGTGCCGCCGGAGGCGTGGATCTCGGTCTCGATGATGCCGGGCCGCACCGCGTTGACGCGGATGCCCTCGAGCGCGACCTCCTTTGCCAGGCCCATCGTGAAGACGTCGATCGCGCCCTTCGCGGCGGCATAGTCGACATACTGCCCGGGCGCGCCGATGCGCGCCGCGGCCGACGAGAGGTTGACGATGCAGCCGCCCTGGCCGCCGTGGATCGTGGACATGCGCTTGATCGCCTCGCGCGCGCAGACGAAGCTGCCGAAGACATTGATCGCGAACATGCGCTGCAAACGCTGCAGCGTCATGACATCGACGCGCGCCTGCACATCGACGACCCCCGCGTTGTTGACGAGTGCGCGCAGCGGCGGCAGCGCCTCGTCGACGGCCTCGAACATCGTGAGCACCTGGGCCTCGTCGGCGACATCGGCCTGCACCGCGATCGCGGTGCCGCCGGCATCGCGGATGCGTGCGACCATGCCTTGCGCCGCCGCGCTGCCGTGCGTGTAGTTGACCGCGACGGCCCAACCTTGCTGCGCGGCGAGCCAGCTGGTCGCCGCGCCGATGCCGCGGCCGCCGCCGGTGACGAGAACGGTGCGCTGTGGCGCGTTGAAGGCTGTGGCCATCGGGCTGGGACTCCGGGTCGGTTGTCGTTGCGGGGCGGTCTGCTCAATCGTCGTCGCCGCGCGCACCATCTTCGCCACGCGCCGGCTCCTTCGCCTTCCTGTCGAGCGTTGCCTTCAGTGGTGCGAGACCGTCGACGAACTTGTCGCTCGCGATCGGCTTCGCGATGCGCAGCGCCGGTGGCAGCAGGTGGCTCATGTAGAGCTCGTTGCCGAACTGGTCGCTGCGCTGCACGTTGAACCACAGCATCAGCAGCACGCCGATGACCGCGCAGCTCGCCGCGACCCATTTCAGCAGCCGGTGCTTCGCCGGCTCGACCGCGAGCAGGTGGAAGTACAGCGCCGCGGCGATCACGAGGATCGCGCCGACGAAGTCGAAGTCGGTGAACCTGGGCCACGAGAACGCGAACGCGAGCAGCGGCGGCAGCGTGGCGACCGCGAGCAGCGCCAGGCTCGCGTACAGGAACACGCGCAGGTGCCAGCCGAAGTGCGCTTGGCGCGTGAAGGTCTTCGACAGCAGCGCCCAGGCCGTGCACCAGACCGCCGCTCCGACCAGGCCGGTGAGCAGCACGCTGCCGGCCGCGCGGCTCAGGCCGTCCGGATCGGTGTCGAGGTAGGTGTTGAACAGCGCGCCGGCAATCACCAGCAGCGCGGCGAGCACCATCGGCACGAGGCGGCGCGTCAGCGAGCCGATCGGGGCCAGCACGAGCTCGGGCGCGAGCGTCTGGTCGGGCAGGCGCAGCCGCAGGTGCGTGCGCCCGAGCGTCAGGTCGATCGGGCCGGCGTCGGGGGCGAGCAGCGCGCTGTCGCCGGCGCGCAGGCGCTTGCGGCCGAGCAGCAGCCCGTTGCGCGTGTCGGCGACCGTCAACGTCAGGCCGTGTTCGGTCGGCGCGACACTCAGGTGGTGGGCGGCGACATGGGCATCGCTCAGCACCACGTCGTTGTCGAGCGCGCGGCCGATGCGCAGCGGCCAGCCGTGCACCGCGTAGGCCTGCCGCGGCTGACCGTCGCGATCGACGATCTCGACCAGCGCGAGCGCGCCGGGCGCGGCGCGCTCGGGCACGCGGATGTCGTGCTCGACGGCCAGCGGCGTGGCCTGCGCTAGCGCGCCCATGCGTAGGCTCCCAGGTAGTGTTTCGCGAGCTTCTGCGCGTTCGCGAAACTCAGGCCCTGCGCGTCGAAGCGACCCTGCACGCCGGACCGCGGCTGATCGAGTGTGGCGACCAGCACCGACAGGTCGTACAGCCCCGGCAGCTTCTTGTACGCGCGCAGGCAGACGACCGCACGCAGCGGCAGCCCGGCGCGGTCGACGTAGTCCTCATGGCATTGCGGCTTCGTCTGGTATTCGGCGCGCAACCGCGTGAAGCTCTCGTTGCGAAAGCTCGCCGAGTAGCGCGCCGCGAAGCGCAGGGCGCCGAGCTTCGCGCCGTCGTAGCTCTCGTGGCGCAGGCCGATTGCACCGGTCGTGTAATCGCCGACATAGATGCGCGTGTCCATCACGCAGTCCGAGCGCTCCAGGTCGAGGCCACCGGTGCGCGACGGCTCGCTGCTGCCCCAGCAGCGCATGAACTGGTCGCTCGGCACCGGCACGCGGTAGCGCGGGTGTGTCGCGGTCTTCCAGCCCTGCTGGATGAAGCGCGCGGTCAACTCGGCCTGATGCAGCATCAGCTGGTCGGTGACGAGGCCGTAGGCGGCGGTGCGGATCGGTGCGGCGTCGCGGCCGCGCGCGAGCAGCGCGACCGCGAAGCTGGCCGGCACCAGAAAGCTGACCTGCTCGCCGTCGACGCGCCGCGCCACGTTGATGCCGATCACGCGGCCCTGCTCGTCGAGCGCCGGCCCGCCGCTCATGCCGCCGCTGAGCGCGCCGCCGAAGAAGATCTGCGGGTAGAAGCTGCGCCGGACCAGGCCGTTGTAGGTGCCCTCGGTGACCGCGAAGCCCACGTCGAGCGGGTTGCCGAGCGAGTAGATGCGCTCGCCTTGCGACAGCGGCTGCGCATCGGGGCGGAACGCGAGCGCATCGAAGCCGGCGGCGGGCCGGGTCGGGTCGCCGGCCTTCAGCAGCGCGAGGTCGTGCAGCACATCGAGCTGCAGGATCTGCAGCGGCGCCTCGCGGCCATCGGCTGTGACATAGACGAGATCGTGGTGCTCCGGCTTCAGCGCCGCTTCGGCGACGACATGGAAGTTCGTGACGATGTGGCCTTCGCGCGTGACCAGGAAGCCCGAGCCGACCGAGGTCTGGCTCGCGCGGCCCTTCAGCACGGTGCGGATCTGCACCAGCTGCGAGCGTGCCTGTTCGTAGACCTTGCGCGCCGACAGCGAGATCGGTGCCGAGGCGGCCTCTTGCGGCACGCTCGCAGCGGCAGCAGGCGCGGAGGGCCCGGCGGGGACGGGCTCCACAGGCGCGGCGGCGGCGAACTGGGCAAGGCACCAGAACCAGACCGGCGCGACCCCAACGGAGAACCGGCGGCACTTCATTGCGAATCATTCTACGGGCCGGGGAAGCCGCGCTTGGGGTGGGGTCGGGCCGCGTTCGCCGCGGGGTCCGATGCGGGGAGACGAGAGTACGCGCGGGCATCCGCGGTCGCTACAGTCGTCGGCAACCATTGTGGAGACCCGAGACATGCAACGCCGTACCCTTCTGTGGACCCTTCTGTCTGGTGCCGCCGGCACCGCGCTGGCCTGGCCTGCACTGGCGCTGAGCCAGACGCTCGAGAAGCCCAAGCTCACGATCGCCGTGGGCGGCAAGAACCTGCTGTACTACCTGCCGCTGACGATCGCCGAGAGCCTGGGCTACTTCAAGGCCGAGGGCCTCGAGGTGACGATCGCCGATTTCGCCGGCGGCTCGCGCGCGCTGCAGGCGATGATCGGGGGCAGCGCCGATGTGGTCTCGGGCGCCTTCGAGCACACGATCAACATGCAGGTGAAGGGCCAGCGCCTGCGCGCCTTCGTGCTGCAGGGCCGCGCGCCGCAGATCGTGCTCGGCGTGAACCCGAAGACGATGCCGAACTTCAAGAGCGTCGCCGAGCTGAAGGGCAAGAAGCTCGGCGTCACCGCGCCGGGTTCGTCGACCAACGTGCTCGCGAACTTCGTGCTCGGCAAGGCCGGGCTGAAGCCGGGCGACGTGTCGATCATCGGCGTGGGCGCCGGCAGCGGCGCGGTCGCCGCGATGCGCGCCGGCCAGATCGACGCGATCAGCAACCTCGACCCGGTGATCACGCTGCTGGCGCGTTCGGGCGACCTGAAGATCGTCTCCGATACCCGCGTTGTCAGCGAGGCCGACAAGATCTTCGGCGGGCCGATGCCGGCCGGTTGCCTGTACGCGTCGCAGAGCTTCATCGACAAGAATCCGACGACGGCGCAGGCGCTCGCGAACGCCATCGTGCGCGCCGACCGGTGGATCCAGAACGCCGGCGCCGGCGACATCATCAAGGCCGTGCCCGAGAACTACCTGCTCGGCGACCGCGCGGTGTATGTCGATGCGTTCCTCGCCGCGAAGGGCGCGCTGTCGACCGACGGCATGTTCCCCGAGGCCGGCGGCGAGACCGCGCGCCGCGCGCTCGCCAGCATCGACCCCGAGATCGCGGGCGCGAAGATCGATCTGGCGGCGATCTACACGAACGAGTTCGCGAAGAAGGCGAACGCGAAGTACCCGAAGGGCTGAAGCGTCATCCGGACGCGTCCGACGCCGCGGCGACCGGTGTCTTCGGTTCTTCTTTGGCGACCTGGCATTGCCCGCCGGATTGCAGCGGAATCAGCAGTGCCAGAGAGGCCTCCGGACCGGCCTTGATCGTCAGCGCAAACGAGCACATCCTTGCCCCGAGGACATCGAGGATGTACGGGCCTGGCGCGAGCGACAGGTGCCGCTCGCCGCCGCTGTCGGTCAGGTAGGTTCCGCCCGAACCGTTCATGTCGCTGAGGTGCAGCTTCACGCCCTTGGCGGCAATCCGGGTACCGTGCGGATCGGCGAGAAACAGCTTGAGCTTCAACGACTGTGTTGCCGGGGGGGCCGCGGCGGGTGTGCCCGGTCCCTGCGAGCGCGCCACGCCCGAGACGGCGAGCAGCGCCGCGAGGATCGAAAGCAAGGGCTTCATTTCGGCGTCTCCTTTGCGGCGCCGCCGGGCGTGCGCGGCGCAGGCTCGCCAGGCGCATCGTTCAAGGCCTGGATGACGGTGTCGATGAACGGCCGATCGCGCGCGCCACCGCGTGAGCTCGGGAAGAACACCAGGCTGAATGTCGCGGACCGTTGCTGTCCGTCGTAGGCCACCAGCACGACCGCGAAACGTTCGGTGGCCGACAGCCGGGTATAGGAGATGAGCGGGAAATCGAACTCGTCGACCCAGAAGCTCCACTGTTGCGGTTGGGGCGGCTCCTTCGTCCTGTCGAGACAGGAGGAGTTCCTCGACGCGTCGCCCTCCGTCGCGTCCGAGGTGACGACGGCGTAGAACCGGTGTCTGGACGCATCGTGACTCAGGAGCCTCAGCTTGAAAAGGCAGCCCTTGGCCGAAGACGCCGAAGACGCCGGATCGACGAAGCGCAACGGCTCCTCGAACGGTGAATCCCGGAAGTTGTCGAAGCCGACCATCAGATCGGCCCTCGCGCCGCTGGCCGCCAGCACGTCGACCTGGCGCACCTTGACGGCTGTGGCCACATTCGCCAGCTGCTCACGAAGCGCGGCGCGCGAGGCCGCGGGTTGCGACGCGATCTCGCGATCGATCTGCCAGAACAAGGGGCTGAGATTGAGCGACTCGTCGAAGTTCGATGCGAGCAATTCCAGCACCGTCAAACGCTGCGCAAGGTTGGCCTTGGCCGGATCCAGGTAGTCATGCAGCAGCGTCGAGAAGATGTTGCTGCGCACGCCCATCTCGGCCTCTTCACGCTTGTTGATCAGATCGGTATAGGCGCGCTGGCGCGCGTCTTGCCGCGTGCGTTCGTCGGCGGCCTTGCGGTCCTCGGCCGCGCGTTGGTTCGATGCGACGCGGTCGGCGAAGGCGCGCTGCTCCGCCTGCTCGCCGAGCCGATTCGTGATCCAGCCGCCGACCAGCGGAATCGCCAGAGTCACGATCACCCACTTCAGGTTGTCGGTGAGGAACCCGTCCCATGTTCGTTCGGGCGACGTGCGCGCGCGAAACAATCGCCGCGGGTCGCCATGGTTCGAATCGGCGCCCATGGATCATCTCCGGGTCAGCTGCGCGGCACCGCCCGGGTGCGTCAGCGCAAAGTCGTAGCGCGTCGGATTGGCGTAGATCACGACGGGCGCGCTGGCGTCCCCGACGCGGACGACGCAATCGCGCGCCGACCGGTCGATGCCGAACTGGTAGGAGCCGCGCCGATCGGCCGTCGTCGATGCGAGAGGCTGCCCGCCGCAGACCAGTTGCATCTCGATCGGCCTGCCGGGCAGCTGCCCGTCGACGGTCAGCGAGCCATAGAACCCCGCGGCCTGGGCGCCCGTCGCACAACCGGCGACGATGGCGAACGTCAGCAACTTGTTCATCTGAAGACCCCTTCCAGTCCGCCCGCGCTTCACGCCCGGTCTCGGATGAATACGCGGGATCGCCCGGAGACCGGACATCACTTCGCTTCGAAGTGATAGCGCGCGACCCACTGCGCGGTCTTGCGCCCGAGCTGCACGCCGGCCTCGCCGGAGTTGCGGTAGTGCATGCCGCCGTAGACCCGGGCATCGATCACGTCGCGCAGCAGGTCGTCCGTCGATTCGTAGTGCCGCGTCTTGTCGGCGACGCTGGCGACCGTGCTGTCCCAGTCGAACGCGAGCTTCTTGGTGCCGTAGAACTGGCGCAGTGTCTCCGCGGTCGCCGTCGTCGCGCAGCCATGCGCGGCCGGGTACTCGGGATGATTCGGCGTCGGCACCACGGGGGTCCAGCCGGCGTCGGCATCGGTCGCGGGGTTGCCGTCGGTCGCGGCCAGCGGGACCGCGCTCTGCGGGCGCCAGAAGTTGTAGTGGTACTTCGCGTCGAAGCAGCCGATCACCGCGTCGGCGAGCGCGACGCTCATCTGCGCCAGCAGGCGGGCGTTGTCGGCCAGTTCGATGTTGACGGTCGCGAACCGGCGCTGGTTGCGATACGGCGCGATCGCCGGCGACTCGGTGTGGAAACGCGCCAGGTCGAGCTGTGCCGGCGTGCGCAAAGCGCTGACGGCGCCGCCGTAGGCCTTCGATTCGTTCAGGTCGCGCGCGTACAGATCGCTCGTCAGCGCCGGCGGCGGTTCGGGGCGGAACTGGTCCGCGCTGCGCAGCGTGAACGGCCGGATGTACGGCTGCTGCCGATTCACCGGGTTCGCGCCGCGGAAGTCGCCCGGCGCGCTGCCCGCCACGTAGGGGGCGAGCGCGACGCTGCGACCGTCGTTGGCGCGCAGCGCGAGGATGCCGCTCGCGACCTCGGCGCCGATCGCGATCGCGCGGGTCTTCGCATCGCCGTCGGCGATTCCCGCCAGCCCAGCGGCGTAGGCCGCTTCGTATTGCGCGCCGCGGCTCGGGAACAGGCCCTTGAGCACGCGGTAGGCGGCCTCGATGACCGCGGCCTCCATCGAGGCGCCGGCGGCGGGCGTCGTCGGCGTGATCGCGAACGGCTTGTGCGTGCCGGCGATCGCGATCGCCGCGTCGTAGACCGCGAGCTGCACGGTCGCGATGTCGGGCCCGCCGACGCGTTCTTCCGGCGTCGCGCCGGTCGGCGACGCCGGCACGTTGATCGTGTTGATCGCGATCTCGTGCCAGATCGACACGACGTTCGGCCCTCGCGAGACGAGCGCGATGGGCTTGTCGGCGGCGAGCGCGACCGAACTGCCGCCATCGGTGACATCGCTGCTGCCACCTCCGCCGCAGGCTGTGACGAAGGCCGCCGTGGCTACGGCGGCGAGCGGGCCAAAGTGATTCAAGTGAGATCGGTGCATCGAATTCTCCCGTTGATGGAGCGGCCAGTCTGGGCGCCGCACCGGCGTGCCGCTGCGCTTGCGACGAGTGCGCCCTGCGGCGTGCGAACGCGGCAAACGACGGTGTGGATGTGCGCGGCCGCGCGCTCACATCTGCCGGAACCGATGCGTGTGCGCATCGCTGACCGGCAGCGTCTCGCTGCGCGACTTCAGCCTGACGGACACGCGACCGCGAAAGTCGCGCGTCACGCCGGCGATCGCGTTGGCATTGACGATGGTCGAGCGGTGGATCGGCCAGAAGTCCGCCGCGTCGAGGCGACGTGCTGGCGCACGAACTACCGCTGGCGACGGCACGGCTCGACACCGAGTACGCGGCCGCGCTCGCGGCGATCGCCGGGCGACTATCGCTTCACGCCGCCGTTCGACTTCGCGGCCGCCGTGCAGCTGGGCGACCGGATGACGCCGTTCTCGATCCCCAGCAACTCGGCCTACCGCGTCGAGGCGCCGTACGACGTGAACAGTGCCGCCTACGCGGCCGACTTCAGCGAGGTCAAGGCACTCGGCGCTGCGGCGTACCGCCGACCAGTCGGAGCTTGCGATCTGCTGGCTCGAAGGCACCTTCGACTCATTGATGCAGATCGCCGTGCAGCTCGCTGCCGCGCGCCAGATGGACGGCTGGGCACTCACGCATCACTTCCGGCATGCGGTGAACACCGGGCCGGTGCAGGGGCGCCAGGTCGGCGAGCAGGTGATGGCGAGCCGGCTCGCACCGCGCGGCTGAATCACATCTGCCGGAACAGGTGCGTGTGTGCATCGCTGACCGGCAGCGTCTCGCTGCGTGACTTCAGCTTGACCAGCACGCGGCCGCGAAAGTCGCGCGTCACGCCGGCGATCGCGTTGGCGTTGACGATGGTCGAGCGGTGGATCGGCCAGAAGCACGCCGGGTCGAGCTCGTCCTGAAGTTCCTTCAGCGACATGCGGATCAGCGACTCGCCGGTCGCGGTGACGACCCGCGTGTACTTGGTGTCGGACTGGAAGTACAGCACCTCGTCGACGGTGATGAGCGCCACGTCCTGGCCTTTCGATGCGTTGATCCAGCGCAGATGCTTGCGCGCCGGCACGGCTGCGGCGAGTTCGCGCAGCACGCCGTCCAGCGCTACCGGTGCGCGGCCCATGCGCTGGCGGACCCGGCTGACCGCGAGCGCCAGGCGCTCGACCGAATAAGGCTTGAGCACGTAGTCGACGGCGCCCTGTTCGAACGCCGCGACTGCATGCGCGTCGTATGCCGTCACGAACACGACGTGGCAGCGCCCGGCGATCTGGCGGGCGACCTCGACGCCGGTCAGGCCCGGCATCTGGATGTCGAGAAAGACCAGGTTCGGGGTCAGTCGATCCAGCAATTGCAGCGCTTCGAAGCCGTTGCCTGCCTCGCCGGCGATGCGCAGCTCGGGCCACAGCATGGCCAGGTGCGAGCGCAGCTCGTCGCGCAGCACGGTCTCGTCTTCGGCGATCAGCGCGGACGGGTGGCTCATCGCCGCACCTCAGGTCTTCTTTGCGCCGCCCGCCGGCTTCAATTCAACGAGCAGCGCACGGATGTCCTTGCCGGAAATGTTCTCGGTCTCGTGCGTCTGGGCCTCGCTCCAGAACATGTCGCCGGGCTTGACCTCGACGACGATGGTCTTGCCGTCGGCGGCCTTGTCGCGCACCTTCGCCGCGCTCAGCGAGATCGACAGGTGAGCCGGGTGCGAATGCATGCCGTTGCCGCACACCGCCATGCCGGGGCGGCTGTTGAACTCGAGCACGCGCAGCTTGTCGTTCTCGAACGCGACACGGTAGGCGCGCGGCTGCACGGCCGCGGCGTCCTGCGCCAGCGCTGCATCGCCAAGGCCGAGGCCGGCCAGCAAGGCCAGCAAGGCGCGGCGGCGCTCGCCGTCGTCGATCTCGCCGGTAGCGGCGGCGCAGCAGAGAGAGGTTCGATCAGCCATGGTGGGTCGTCTCCAGGAGGGAACGCGTCGCCTCGACGCGCGTTTGTCTCGCCGGCTCGGCGCCGGCGGGCAGGGACAGGGACAGGGGCAGGGTCAGCGTGAAGGCGGGCGAGCCGGGGCCGTCGTGCAAATTCAGCGCCCAGGCGTCGCCGAACAAGGTGCGCAGCCCGACCCGCAGGCGGTACAGCAACTCGGGCGGCAGCCAGGTGTTGTCGGCGCTCAGCCCGGCGCGGACCAGCGTCAAGGTGCAGTGGCCGCCGTGCTGCGTGAGGCGCAGCGCCGCGCCAGTGTCGCCAAGCGCCGCGCCCACTGGTGCAGCGGCGAGCGCATCCAGCATCGGCAACAGCATCAGTGGCGGGAACGGCAGGTCCGGCATCGGGCCGTCGACGCGAATCGCGCGGACGCTGCGTCCCGGCTCGAACGCGGCGACGAGCCGCGCATACTGCATCGCCAGCAGCAGCTCGGCCGCGAGCGTCGAGGCGCCGCTGCGCACGCCCGGCATCGCGGCGCGCAGGAAGCCGATCAACGGATCGAGCAGGCCACTGACCGTGGCGGGCGCGGCCGCATAGCGCCGTTCAACTTCGGCCATCGCACGCAGCAGGAACACCGGGTCGACTTGTCCCTGCAGGGCCTGCAGCCGGGCGGCGTCGAGCGCGGCCTCGGAACGCAGGCGCGCGATTTCGGCCTGCGCCAGCAGCGCCCGCGTGCGTTCCCCGCGCTGGCTCATCCGGTACACCGCGATGAAGACGCCGCCGTAGCACAGGCAACCCCAGAAGACGTGCATGGAGCTGCCTTCGGCGAGCCGGATCGGCTTGATCAGGAACAGGAGCTTGGAGGCGAGCGTCCACGCGGCCGTCCCCATGAAGGCAAAGGCCAGCAGCGCCGGTGCGAAGCGCGCGGGCGTCAGGTAAGGCTCGAACAACAGCAGCGCGCCGACCGGAGCGATCCCGGCGACGAGCCACAGCGTCATCAAGCGCAGATTGAATTCGAGCCATTCGACGGGACTCAGGTTGCCGAGCGGCAGCGCGAACGACTCCATCGTCGCGCAGGCGATGGCCCAGAGTGCACCGTAGCTCCACGCACGGCGCCAATTCAGCTGCGCCGTGGCGGCCGCGGGGGAGCGGCGGCGGATCGCCAACGCTTTCACGCGGCGTGCTCCGTCGTGGCCGCTGGGATGCGCAGCGCGGCGCGCACGCCGTTTGGCATGTTGCCCTGCAAGCTCAGCGTGCCGGCGCTGCCATACAAGGTGCTCAGACGCGAGCGGATGTTCGCCAGGCCGATGCCGCTGCCGCTCGCGCCGCTGAAGCCGACGCCGGTGTCGGCGACCACCGCTTCGAGCATGCCGTCGTGGCAATGCACCGACACCCCGATCGTGCCGCCGGTCGTGGATGGGCCGATGCCGTGTTTCACGGCGTTCTCGACCAGGGTCGCGATCGTGAGTGGCGGGAAGGGCCGTGCGCGCAGCTCGTCCGGAACATCGAAACGCACCTGCAATCGACCTTGCATCCGCTGTTCGACGACGCCGAGGTAGGCGCGGGTCAGGTCGATCTCCTGGCCCAGCGTGTTGCGGTGGCCGTCGGCCTGCGGTTGCGCCGAGCGCAGGTAGGCGACGAAATGCGCCAGCAGGCGCGCGCCGCGCTCGGGCTCGACTTGCTGCAGCCGGCGCACGGTGGCCAGCGTGTTGAACAGGAAGTGCGGATCAATCTGGCTGCGCAGCACGCCGAGCCGCGCCTCGGTGGCCTGGCGCTCGAGCTGGACGCGCCGGAGTTCGACCGCCTGGGCCTGCTCGCTCGCTTCGGCGCCACGCCGCCACACGAACCACATCGCGCCGATGCTGCTCGCGATGATGGCCCAGCGCGCGATGCGACCGAGCATGGCGGTCGCGTCGTCGGAAGCGCCGTGTGCGCCTGCGGCGACCAGAAGGAGTTCTCCGGCCGCGGCGCCGGCCACGATCGCCGCCGCCAACGCCACCGAGCGCGCGCGCAACGTGCGCGCCGGCAGCCGACCCGCCGCGACAAGCGCCAAGCCGATCATCGCGGCCACGCCGATTCGGTCGCGCAGCACTTCGAGCCAGCCGAGCAAGACCTCGTCGACCGGCCAATGGCGCCAGACGAAAGGCTGGAACAGGTACTCGGTCGACAGCAGCAGCGCGACGATCGCGCTGCATGCGACGACCGTGGCCAGCGGCGAGCGGGCGAGCGCCGCGGTCGCGGGCGCGACGGACGGCAAGGCT
Source organism: Rhizobacter sp. P5_A1 (assembly GCF_056400745.1). Lineage (NCBI taxonomy): Bacteria > Pseudomonadati > Pseudomonadota > Betaproteobacteria > Burkholderiales > Sphaerotilaceae > Rhizobacter > Rhizobacter sp. P5_A1. The sequence goes on along the minus strand of NZ_JBFUKR010000006.1, from coordinate 202,499 downwards.
GTCGCCACGGGCCTCGTGGGCGCCCTCGCGCGACGGGCGGACTGCGGCATCGAACGGCCTCCTGCCTTGGCGTTTCGCCTGCAGCCCGAGCCTTGGGGTCGGCGATTGCCGCATCGTAGACCGCGTGTCGCCCGGCGGCCAGCGTTGCGACGAAACCGCTTGGCGTGCGACGAAGCCGCCCTGGCCGCGATGAGCCGGCGTCGCACACTAAACTCGCAGCCAAACGAATGTCCGGGAGCTTCGCTGAATTCGCACACCGCCCCTGCCGCGCTGCAGCTCGATCGTGTCGCCTGCACCTTCGTCTCGAAGGATGACCCGGGCCAGCGCTACACCGCGGTCCGCGACGTGACGCTGACGGTCGGCGCGGGCGAGTTCGTCAGCGTCGTCGGTCCGACCGGGTGCGGCAAGAGCACCTTGCTCAACGTCGCCGCGGGCCTGCTCGCGCCGAGCACCGGCACCGTCCGCGTGTTCGGCGAGCCGCTTGCCGGCATCAACCGGCGTGCCGGCTACATGTTCCAGGCCGAGAGCCTGATGCCGTGGCGCACCGCGGCGCAGAACGTGATGGCCGGGCTCGAATTCCGCGGCGCAAGCGATGCCGCCGCGCAGGCCGGCGAGTGGCTGAAGCGCGTCGGCCTCGGCGGCTTCGGCGACCGCTATCCGCATCAGCTCTCGGGCGGCATGCGCAAGCGCGTGAGCCTGGCGCAGACGCTGGTGCTCGACCCCGACATCATCCTGATGGACGAGCCGTTCTCGGCGCTCGATGTGCAGACCCGCCAGCTGATGGAGAACGAGGTGCTCGATCTGTGGGCGGCCAGGAAGAAGGCGGTGCTGTTCATCACGCACGACCTCGACGAAGCGATCGCGATGAGCGACCGTGTCGTGTGCCTGAGCGCGGGCCCGGCCTCGCACCCGATCGGCGAGTTCGCGATCGACCTGCCGCGGCCGCGCGATGTCGCCGAGGTGCGCGCGACACCGCGTTTCGTCGAGCTGCACTCCGGGGTCTGGAGCGTGCTGCGCGACGAGGTGCTGAAAGGCTATCGCCAGCAGCTCGCCGCATGAAGTACCTGCGCCTCTGGCAGCTCGGGCTGCTGCTGCTGATCTTCGCGCTCTGGCACGTGCTGACGAAGCCGGGATTGATTCCTCCGCTGGTGTTCGAGAACGACCGGCAGGCAGCGTTCTTCTTCGGTGAGCCGCTGAAGATCTTCGGCCGGATCTGGGCCTGGTTCGTCACGAACGCCGACATCTACGAGCACCTGGCCGTCACCTTGCTCGAGACCGTGCTCGCGTTCGGCATCGGCACCGTGCTGGGCCTGGGCTGCGGGCTGTGGCTCGCGCTGAGCCCACTGGCCGCGGCGATCACCGACCCGTACATCAAGGCGCTGAACAGCATGCCGCGCGTGATCCTGGCGCCGATCTTCGCGGTCTGGTTCGGCCTCGGCGTCGCGAGCAAGGTCGCGCTCGGCGTCACGCTGGTGTTCTTCATCGTCTTCTTCAACGTCTACCAGGGCGTCAAGGAGGTCAGCCCGGTCGTGCTTGCGAACGCGCGCATGCTCGGCGCCTCGCAGCGGCAACTGCTGCGCCATGTGTACCTGCCGAGCGCGACGAGCTGGGTCTTCAGTTCGCTGCACACCAGCGTCGGCCTGGCGTTCGTCGGTGCGGTCGTGGGCGAGTACCTCGGCTCGTCGCGTGGCGTCGGCTACCTGATCCTGCAGGCGGAAGGATCGTTCGACATCAACACCGTGATGGCGGGCATCCTGGTGCTGACGGTGTTCGCGCTGATGCTCGACGCCATCGTCGGCAGGCTCGAGAAACGGTTGATGAAGTGGCAGCCGCGCGAGGCGGAAGCCGAGCGCCTCTAGCGTCCTGGAGCGAGTGTTCAAGCCGCCGGTGGCGGCGCAGAATGCATCACCGCACTCGACAGGAGACGATCATGCTGACACATGCTCACGTGACGACGATGTTGCCGGTCAAGGATCTGGCCCGCGCCCGGCAGTTCTATGAGGGTCGGCTCGGGCTGCGACCGATCGGCCTGCAGGCCGACGGCAAGTTCAGCTATGACTGCGGCGGCGCGACGCTGGCGCTGTTCCCGAAGGAGGGCGGCACGAAGGCCGACCACACCGCGGTCAGCTTCCAGGTGCCCGACATCGCGGCGAGCATCGCCGAACTGCAGCGCGCCGGTGTCGCCTTCGAGGACTACGACTATCCCGGGCTGAAGACGGTCGAGCATGTCTGCGTGCTCGGCGCCGAGAAGGCCGCGTGGTTCGTCGATACCGAGGGCAACATCCTGTGCCTGCATGAAGACCTGAAGTAAACGAGCCGGCCGCGCCGGCGGCGGCTACTTCGCCGTCGGCATCACGAACTCGGCACCCTTCGCGATGCTTGCCGGCCAGCGCTGCATGATCGATTTCTGCTTGGTGTAGAAGCGCACGCCCTCTTCGCCGTAGGCGTGCATGTCGCCGAACAGCGAGCGCTTCCAGCCGCCGAAGCCGTGCCAGGCCATCGGCACCGGGATCGGCACGTTGATGCCGACCATGCCGACCTGGATGCGCCGCGAGAACTCGCGCGCGACGTTGCCGTCGCTGGTGAAGCAGGCCACGCCGTTGCCGAATTCGTGCGCGTTGACCAGCTCGACCGCTTCTTTCAGGTCGTGCACGCGCACGCAGCCGAGCACCGGGCCGAAGATCTCTTCCTTGTAGACGCGCATCTCGGGCGTGACGTTGTCGAACAGCGTGCCGCCGGTGAAGAAGCCTTCGGGGTGGCCTGGCACCTTCAGGCCGCGACCGTCGACGACGAGCTTTGCGCCCTCCTTGACGCCGGTGTCGATGTAGCCTTCGATGCGCTCGAGGGCCTGCCGGGTCACGATCGGGCCCATCTCGGCGTCGAGCTCCATGCCGTTCTTGACCTTCAGCGCCCTTGCGCGCTCGGCGAGCTTCGGGATGATCTTGTCGGCGACGTCGCCGACCAGCACCGCCACGCTGATCGCCATGCAGCGCTCGCCGGCCGAGCCGTAGGCGGCGCCGATCAGCGCGTCGACCGCCTGCTCGATGTCGGCGTCGGGCATCACGACCATGTGGTTCTTCGCGCCGCCGAGCGCCTGCACGCGCTTGCCGTGGTGCGCGCCGGTTTCGTAGATGTACTGCGCGATCGGCGTCGAGCCGACGAACGAGAGCGCCTTCACGTCGGGGTGCGTCAGCAGCGCGTCGACCGCGACCTTGTCGCCCTGGATCACGTTGAACACGCCATCGGGCAGCCCGGCCTGCGTCAGCAGCTCGGCCATGAAGACGGAGCACGAAGGATCGCGCTCGCTCGGCTTCAGGATGAAGGTGTTGCCGCAGGCGATCGCCACCGGATACATCCACATCGGCACCATGCAGGGGAAATTGAACGGCGTGATGCCGGCGACCACGCCGAGCGGCTGGCGCAGGGTCCAGTTGTCGATGCCGGTCGAGACCTGGTCGGTGAAGTCGCCCTTCAGCAACTGCGGCACGCCGCACGCGAACTCGACGATGTCGATGCCGCGCGTGACCTCGCCCTGCGCGTCGGTGAAGACCTTGCCGTGCTCGGCGGTGATCATCGCGGCGAGCGTGTCGCGGTGCTGGTTCAGCAGCTCGAGGAACTTGTTCATCACGCGCGCGCGGCGGATCGGCGGCATGTCGGCCCAGGCCGGGAACGCGGCCTTCGCGCTAGCGACCGCCGCGGCGACCTCGTCGACCGAGGCCAGCGCGACCTGGCGCGCGACCGCGCCGGTCGAGGGGTTCCAGACCGGCTGGCGCCGTCCGCCGGTGCTGGGCACCGGGCGGCCGTTGATGAAGTGGCCGACTTCGGTCGTGGCGGTGAAGGCTTCGGGTGCGCCCATGGTCTATCTCCTCGGCAACGGGTGGCGGATCAGCCGAGCAGTCTATTCGAGCGGCCAGCACAACCCGCGCCGCATGGCTATGCTGCGCGCAGTACTGAAGGAGCGAAGGCGATGCTGCGTCCCGAGACCACGATCGAAGGCTTTCACGCGCGCCAGGTCGGCACGCTGCCCGACCGCTATGGCGTGCGCGTGACCGAGATTCAGGAGGGCCGCATGGCGATGGCGCTGACGATCCAGCCCTGGATGATGGCGCCGAACGGTTTCCTGCACGCCGCCAGCGTGATCCTGCTGGCCGACACCTGCGCCGGCTACGCGACCATCGCGCACCTGCCCGAGGGGGCGAAGGGCTTCACGACCGTCGAGCTGAAGAGCAATTTTCTCGGCACCGCGACGAGCGGCGTGATGCGCGCCGAGGCGCTCGCCGAACACCTGGGCCGGACGACGCAGGTCTGGTCGGCGACGGTGTTCAACGAACAGAACCGCAAGATGGCGCTGTTTCGTTGCACGCAGATGGTGCTGTGGTGACCTGGCGGCCAAAAAAAAGCCCACCCGCGTGAGCGGGTGGGCTTTGAAGTCCTTCGGAAAGGACGTCGTTGGGACCGTTTCGGTTCTGCGCCCTGTTCGGTGTCGGTGTTCTTGGCCGGGCGTTCGGAACCTTGCTTGCGCCTCTCGTGAAGCGCCGTGTGACAGCAATGGGGGCGACTCTAGGCATGCCGGTCATGCACCGCCATCCCCAATTCGAGGGAACGCCCGGAAACGTTGTATATCGCCCCGGTCGCCCGGGAAAACGTCACGCGTCGGGCGCGCGACAATGCACCCATGACTGGCCCGCTCCCACGCCCATCTTCGCGCCACGCGCCGCGCGCGAATCGGCCGTCGCCGGGCGCGCCGCGCCGGGTGCAGCCGCTGAACGAGCGCGAACTCGACGAACTGCAGGCGATTCTCGACCAGGTGCCGGCGCCGCTCGAAGCGCTCGATGTCAGCATGCTCGACGGCTACCTGTGCGGCGTGCTGCTGCAGCCGCGCCACGTCCCGGTCGCGCGCTGGCTGCCGCACGTGACCGACGTCGATGGCCGGGCACTGCCGGCGCGCTTCGACGCCACCCGCCTGACGGCGCTGCTGCTGCGCCGCCACGCCGAACTCGACGACGCGATCCAGCGCCGGCAGTGGTTCGATCCGTGGGTGTTCGAACTGAGCGATGACGGCGACGCGCCCGATACGGATGTGTCGGACGACGAGGAGGAGGACGACGGCGACCCCGGCGCGATCGATGCGGTCTACCCGTGGGTTGCCGGCTTCGCGACCGCGCTCGAACTCTTCCCGGACCTGATGGCGCTCGACGCGAAGGCGCTGACCGAGCCGCTCGCGCTGGTCTATCGCCACCTCGGGCCTGACGATCTCGAGGATGCCGACGAGCTCCTGACCGAGATCGAATCGCTGGAGCCGCCGCAGGACCTCGGCGAAGCGGTCGAGGGCCTGGTGCGCGCGACGCTGCTGCTGGCCGACATCGCTCGGCCGGTCGGCCCCGCCGGTGCAGCGGCTGCACCGCCGCCGCGCCGGCGCCGGCCGATGTCAAATCGCTGACGGGTCGACGTCGACGGCCCAGCGCAGGATGCGCTCGTCGGCCGAGCGCTGCGTGCGCCGCAGCCCATGCAGGGCCGGCAGCCACTGCGCGAGAAAGCGCTGCAGCGCGACGCGTGAGGCCGACTCGACCAGCATCTGCATCCGTTCGACATCCGCGACGCGCGCGACGCCCAGCGGCACCGGCGGGTAGAGCATCAGCCGATCGGCGCCGGGCAGCGTCGCCGCGAGCTCGGCCGCGGCCTGCAGGAACGCCCGTGCGGCCTCGGGCGTGCGGGCATCGGCGCGCAGGATCGCGAGGTGCGAGAACGGCGGCAGTCCGGCCATCTCGCGCTCCGTCAGCTGGCTCGTCGCGAAGGCCTCGAAATCGTGCCGGCGCAGCGCGCCGTAGAGCGCATGCGTCGGGTGCCAGGTCTGCACCCACAGTTCGCTGCGATCGGCTTGCAGCGCGTCGCGTCCGGCGCGCCCGCCGGCCTGCATCAGCAGCGCGAACAGGCGCTCGGGCGCGCGGAAGTCGCTGCTGAAGAGCGAACTGTCCGGGTTCACCGCGGCGACCAGCGTGATGCGGCGGAAGTCGTGGCCCTTGGTCACCATCTGCGTGCCGACCAGCACGTCCACGTCACCGGCGTGCACCGCGCCGAGCTGCGCCTCGAGCGCGCCCTTCAGGCGGGTGCTGTCGGCGTCGATGCGGGCGATGCGCGCGGGCCGGTCGTCGGGCGTGCGCAGCAGCGCGGCGAGCTGTTCCTCGAGCCGCTCGGTGCCGCGGCCGATCGGCGCGATGTCGAGATTGCCGCAGTCCGGGCAGGCGTGCGGCACGCGCTCGGTGAAGCCGCAGTGGTGGCAGCGCAGCGTGCGGTCGAGCTTGTGGAACACGCGCCAGGCGCTGCAGTGCGGGCAGCCGCTCTTCCAGCCGCACTCGCCGCAGTGCAGTACCGGCGCGTAGCCGCGCCGATTCAGGAACACCAGGCTCTGTTCGCCGCGCGCGAGACGCTGCTGCAAGGCGGCCACGAGCGGCGCCGACAAGGCCGTGTGCGCGCCTTTGCCCTTGGGCTGCTGGGTCATGTCGACGAGGCGCACCTTCGGCAGCGCGCCGCCGCCGATCCGGGCCGGGAGCGCGAGCCGCGTGTAGCGGCCTTCATTGGCGCGCTGCCAGCTCTCCAGCGACGGCGTCGCCGAGCCAAGCACGACGCAGGCGCGCTCGAGACGGCCGCGGTAGACCGCCAGATCGCGCGCCGAGTAGCGCGCGCCTTCCTGCTGCTTGTACGACGGGTCGTGCTCCTCGTCGACGACGATCAGCCCGAGCCGCGGCATCGACGCGAACACCGCCAGGCGCGTGCCGAGCACCAGGTCGGCCAGCCCCAGATGCGCCGCGAGCCAGCTGCGCAAGCGCTGCGCCGGTGTCAGCGCGCTGTGCAGCGAGACGATGTGACGCCCGGCAAAGCGCTCCGCGAAGCGCGCCTCGAGCTGGGGCGTCAGGTTGATCTCCGGCACCAGCACCAGCACCTGCCGGCCTGCCCCGAGCGCCTGCGCGGCGGCGCCGAGGTAGACCTCGGTCTTGCCGCTGCCGGTGACCCCGTGCAGCAGCACGGGGCGTGGCGCATCCGCTGCGCCGGCCGCAGCGATCTGCGCGAGCACCTCGGCCTGCGCATCGGTCAACGACGGTGCGGCGGTCGCCGGCGCGGCCGCGGGTTCGGCGGCACGCGCCTTGTGCAGCTTCCTGATCCGGTTCGCCAGCTGCGCGTCGTCGAGCTTGCGCAACTCGGGCGGCAGCACCGAGAGCGCGATCTCGCCGGTGCTGCGCTGGTAGTAGCCGGCCGCGAAATCGACCAGCTCGCGCCACGCCATTCCCAGTGGCGGCAGCGACGCCAGCGCCGCACTGACCGGTCGCAGTTCGACCGATGCCGCGCCCGATGGCTCGCCGTCCCACACGATGCCGGGCACCTCGCGACGACCCAGCGGCACGCTGACCAATGTGCCTGCTGGGAGCGTGTACTCACTTGAGTAGTCGAGGGGCGCGGCCAGCCCGGTGTGCTGCGGCGCCTCGACCGCGACGCGCAGACGTACCGCCGGAACGGCCGAAGCTTCAGTGAAGTTACCGACCAAAGCTCAAATCTCGTTCATGAAAACGCGTTAAGTCGATGATTTTGAAGAGCTTTCAAAACTTTCCACTTGTTCTGTGGATAACTTTGTGCGTAACCGCCCCCGGCATGGCCGGAAACGCTTGCTACGCCTCGTTACGGCGAAGATTGCTCAGTTTCGCGGCAACCAATGCATGTCAATGAAATCAATGACTTAGCGGCGATTGTCGGAAATTCGATGTTGCATCGCAGCAGGTGCCATCGGGTGCGCAGCACGTGCCCGATTTTGGGGATAAGTCAAGCCCTGAGCGCTCACTTACCTGCACAGGAAAAATCCGCGCGGGTCGTCCCGATGTGGCGTTGGCTACGGTTGTTTCGACAGCGTGTGCACGGCGTCGACGAGCACGCCGACGCTCTCCGGCGGCGTGTGCTGGCTGATGCCGTGGCCGAGGTTGAACACGTGCCCGCCGGGCTTGCCGTAGCTCTGCAGCGTGCGGGCAACTTCGGCGCGAATCTGTTCCGGCCCGGCGAACAGCACGTTCGGATCGATGTTGCCCTGCAGCGCGACCTGGTCGCCGATGCGCGCCCGCGCCGCGCCGAGATTCACGGTCCAGTCCAGCCCGACGACATCGGGTTGCGCCGCGGCGATCTCTTCGAGCCAGAGCCCGCCGCCCTTGGTGAAGACGATCTGCGGAACGCGCTGCCCATCGTGCTCGCGCTTGAGCTGCTGCAGCACGCGGCGCGTGTAGGCGAGGCTGAAGTGCTGGAACGCACCGTCGGCGAGCACGCCGCCCCAGCTGTCGAAGATCATCACGGCCTGCGCGCCGGCCTCGATCTGCGCATTCAGGTAGCGCGCGACCGCGTCGGCGTTGACCTGCAGGATGCGATGCATCAGGTCGGGGCGGCTGTAAAGCATCGTCTTGACGAGGCGATAGTCGCTCGATCCCGCGCCCTCGACCATGTAGCAGGCGAGCGTCCACGGGCTGCCCGAGAAGCCGATCAGTGGCACGCGGCCGTTCAGGGCCTTGCGGATCGACGCGACCGCGTCGAACACGTAGCGCAGCTTGTCCAGGTCGGGCACTTCGAGCTTCGCGACCGCCGCTTCGTCGCGCACCGGGCGCGCGAAGCGCGGGCCTTCGCCTTCCGCGAAGCTCAGGCCGAGGCCCATCGCGTCGGGCACGGTCAGGATGTCGCTGAACAGGATCGCGGCGTCGAGCGCGTAGCGCTCCAGCGGCTGCAGCGTGACCTCGGTCGCATGGTCGACGTTCGTCGCCAGCCCCATGAAGCTGCCGGCCTTCGCGCGCGTCGCGCGGTACTCGGGCAGGTAGCGGCCGGCCTGACGCATCAGCCAGACCGGCGTGTGGGTCGTGGGCTGGCGCAGGCAGGCGCGCAGGAAGCTGTCGTTCTGGAGCGGTGCATGCATCCGCCGATTGTCGCAAAGCGTGAACGCGCGCCGACCGTGACCATAATCGCCGTCGCCACGACGGAGGACCGCATGCTCGCCAACGACATCCTGCACACCATCGGCAACACCCCGCACATCCGCGTGAACCGGCTGTTCGGCAACACGCACAGCGTCTACATCAAGAGCGAGCGCAGCAACCCTGGCGGGTCGATCAAGGACCGCATCGCGCTCGCGATGGTCGAGGCTGCCGAGGCTTCCGGTGCATTGAAGCCCGGCGGCACGATCATCGAGCCGACCTCGGGCAACACCGGCGTCGGCCTGGCGATGGTCGCCGCGGTGAAGGGCTACGAGCTGATCCTCGTGATGCCCGACAGCATGAGCATCGAGCGGCGCCGCCTGATGCTTGCGTACGGTGCGCGCTTCGAGCTGACGCCGCGCGAGAAGGGCATGAACGGTTCGATCGCGCGCGCCACCGAACTGCTCGCGGCCATCGAGGGCGGCTGGATGCCGCAGCAGTTCGAGAACCCGGCGAACATCGAGGTGCACGCGCGCAGCACCGCGCAGGAGATCGCGGCCGACTTCCCGAGCGGGGTCGACGCGCTCATCACCGGCGTGGGCACCGGCGGCCACATCACCGGCTGCGCGCAGGTGCTCAAACGCATGTGGCCGAAGCTGCAGGTGTTCGCGGTCGAGCCGAGCGCATCGCCGGTCATCAGCGGCGGCAAGCCCAGCCCGCACCCGATCCAGGGCATCGGCGCCGGCTTCATCCCGAAGAACCTGCACACCGCGCTGCTCGACGGCGTGATCCAGGTCGAGGCCGAAGCGGCGCGCGAGATGGCGCGGCGCGCGGCACGCGAGGAGGGCATGCTGGTGGGCATCTCCTCCGGCGCGACGCTCGCGGCGATCGCGCAGAAGCTGCCGTCGCTGCCGGCCGGCGCGACCGTGCTCGGCTTCAACTACGACACCGGCGAGCGCTACCTGTCGATCGAAGGCTTTCTGCCGGCGGAGTGAGTTCGCGCGCCGGCTCCGGGCTCAGCGTCCGTTCGCGATCTGCAACAGCAGCTCGGCGTGGCAGGGCCCGTCGAGCGCGCACCAGCAGGCGAGGTGACGGCCGTTCAGCGCGGTTCGGATCTCGCCCAGCGTCGGCGGCACGCGACCATCCGGTGCCGCGATCTCGCCCTTCATCCACGCGGCGTGCTTCGCGACCGCTGCTGCGATCGAGCCGCATTCCTGCGGCGTGAACGGGTTGCCCCAGCGCGTCGTGCGGTCGATCTTGACCGTGTTCTCGGGCATCTTCCAGCCCTTGCTGCGCTTGAGCTGGACGCGGTGCGGAGCGTTGGCGTCGGACATCTGTGCGGGCGCGAGAAGTTCGCTGGCTGGCAGCTTACGGCGGGCGTTGCGCAGCGTCCATCGGCGACTTCACGCCGGCTTCACATCCGCCCGCGCGGCGCGTTGATCGCAGGCAGCTCGCCTCGCGCCAGCCAGGCCTGAACCAGGCGCTGCGGATCGCGCAGCTGCGCCGCCTGCCAGACCAGCTCCGGCGGCGCGACCCGCGTGCCGCTCGCACTCGCCGGCAGTTGCGTCGCGAGCTCGACCGCGAACTGCGCGACCTTGGCCGCGCGCACCGGCTGGTTCGAGGTCGCGACCATCATGCGCAGCTGCGCGAGCACGCCGTCGGCGAAGCGCTGCAGCCACTGTCTCGCGCGGGCATTCGACGGCGCCTGCGCCGAACGCACGAACACGAGGTGCTCGAAGCCGAGCGCCGCTGCGGCCTGCTCGTCGAGATTCGCCAGCCCGAGTTTCAGCGCGTCGGGCAGCGCGGCCGGCGCGTGCGGCAGCACGACGATCAGCCGGCGCACGCCGCGTTCGTGCAACCAGCGCGCGAGCGCCGGCAGCTCGTGCGGTTGCGGGCGCACGAACGCGAGCTCGCGGCCGTTCGCGTGGCGCTCGCGATCGAAGACGATCAGTGCGGCGTCCGCGATCGGCGCCGCATGCGGTTCGGCGCTGTCGCGCGCGGCGTCGACGACGACGGGCTCGAGGCCGTGCATCGCGGTCGTCAGCGCACGCGTCGCGAGCACTCTGACGTGCGCAAAACGGTGGCTCGCGAGCAGCGCTTCGAGCACTGCCGAGCCGAGCGCGCCGCCGGCGCCGGCGACCAGCACGGTGGTCGACGCGGCAGCGCCGCGGCTCGCCGCGGTCGACCGGCCGGCATGCAGCGCGTGGTTCAAGAGCGTCATGCGCGGACTTTAACCACGCGCTCGAATCCGGCCCGTGTTGAAAGCGATCGGGGCGGCCGCATGTCGGGCTCGCGGGGTAGCATTGCCGCGCCATTCTCCGGAGGAAACACAACATGATCCGTGCCGTCACTTCGTCGTCCCGCTCATTCGGACGCGCGCTTGCCGCGGGGCTGGCCGCGCTGGCGCTGCTCGGTCTGTCGGGCTGCGGCTACAACAGCTTCCAGTCGCTCGACGAGCAGGTCAAGGCCGCGTGGTCCGAGGTGCTGAACCAGTACCAGCGCCGCTCCGACCTGATCCCGAACATCGTCGCGACCGTGAAGGGCGAGGCCAGCTTCGAGCAGGACACGCTGACCAAGGTGATCGAGGCACGCGCGAAGGCGACGAGCATCCAGGCCACGCCGGAGCTCAACAACAACCCCGAGGCGTTCGACAAGTTCCAGAAGGCGCAGGGCGAGCTGACCGGTGCGTTGAGCCGGCTGATGGTCGTGGCCGAACAGTACCCGCAGCTGAAGGCGAACCAGGCCTTCCAGGACCTGCGCGTGACGCTCGAAGGCACCGAGAACCGCATCACGGTGGCGCGCAACCGTTACGTCAAGTCGGTCGAGGCCTACAACGTGCTCGCGCGCAGCTTTCCGAGCAACCTGACGGCGATGGTGTTCGGCTACAAGGTCAAGCCGAACTTCACGGTCCAGAACGAAGCCGAGATCTCGGTGCCGCCGAGGGTGAACTTCGACAGGGCGCCGGCCTCGGCCCCGAAGTGATCGCCGCGCGCGCGAGCCGTTGATGCTGCGTCGCCTGCTGTTCGCCGCTGCCGTGGCGCTGCTGGCACTCGCCGGCACCGTGCGCGCGCAGGACGTGCTGCCGGTGCCCCCGCTGTCGGGCCGCGTGATCGACCAGACCGGCACGCTGACGCCGGCGCAGTCGCAGGCGCTTTCGGCCAAGCTCGAGGCGATCGAGACGCAGCGCGGCGCTCAGGTCGTCGTGCTGATCGTGCCGACGACGCAGCCCGAAGACATCGCGGCCTACGGCCAGCGTGTCGCCGACACCTGGAAGATCGGGCGCCGCGATGTCGGCGACGGGCTGGTGATCGTCGTCGCGAAGAACGACCGGCGCATCAACATCGAGGTCGCGAAGACGCTCGAGGGACCGATCCCCGACGTGCTCGCCGGCCGCGTCATCAACGAGCAGATCAAGCCGGCCTTCAGGGCCAACGACTACGCCGGCGGCTTGAATGCCGCGGTCGACCGGCTCGACCGCGCGATCGCCGGCGAGGCCTTGCCGGCGCCGACGCGCAAGGGCGGCGGCACCGCGAACCGCGGCGGCCTGTTCGGCGGCTTCGACATCCAGGATCTGGCGATCTTCCTGTTCGTCGGCGTGCCGATCGCCGGCGCGGTGCTGACCGGCATCTTCGGGCGCAAGCTCGGCGCGGCGCTGACCGGCGGCGCGGTCGGTGGCATCGCCTGGTGGCTGACCGCGAGCGCGCTGGTGGCCGGCGGCGCCGGCTTGATCGCGCTGTTTCTCGTCGGCGTGATGGGCATGGGCAGCGGGCGGCTCGGTGGCCTGGGCCGTCGCGGCGGGCCGATCATCTGGGGCGGTGGCGGTGGCGGTGGCGGCGGGTTCGGCGGCGGTGGTGGTGGTGGTGGTGGCGGTGGCTTCAGCTCCGGCGGCGGCGGGGATTTTGGCGGCGGCGGCGCGTCGGGAAGCTGGTGATGGCGAACCGTTTGCTGCGCCTGCTCAAGCATCGCCGGCTCGACGAGGCCGACGCGAGGCGGCTGCTCGGCGATGGCGCGCTCGAGCGCATCGAGGCGCGCGTCGCAGCGAGCGAGCGGCATCACAGCGGCGAGATCCGCGTCTGCGTCGAGGCCGGCCTGCCGCTGAGCTACCTGCGGCGCGACGCGCCGGTGCGCGAACGCGCGCTGATGATGTTCGGCAAGCTGCGTGTCTGGGACACCGAGGACAACAACGGCGTGCTGATCTACCTGCTGCTCGCCGAGCACGCGATCGAGATCGTCGCCGACCGCGGGCTCGCACGGCGTGTCGATGCCGCGCAGTGGCAGCGCATCGCCGCGACGATGAGCGCGGCCTTCAAGGCCGGCCAGTTCGAGACCGGGCTGAACCAGGCGATCGACGCGGTCGACGCGCTGCTCGTCACGCACTTCGCGCTCGCGCCGGGCGCGGCGAATCCGAACGAGCTGCCGGACGCGCCGTATCTGCGCTGAGGCAGGACTCGAAGTCGACGTGTCAGCGGCGGCGCGGCAGCTGGGTAAGGGCAACTGCAATTTCGATGTCCTGTTCGACGAGCTGAAGCAAGGCAAGGCAAACACTGGTCCATTCAGCGACTGCGCGCGCATCGACAGCGAGAGGGTCGACCCGTTGCGTGCGGCGTTAGAATCGCGGCGAGGAGGCAGAGTGGAGGAATCATGTCGTTGCTCGCCCGTCTCCTCCTCTCCTTGCTTCTCGTCGCGCAGTGCGCCGCCGCCGAAATCGTCCGCTTTCCGCGCCCCGAGTTCGAAGGCGATCGCCGATTTGGCTACGCACTGGATTTGCTGAAGCTGGCGCTGTCCAAGGCCGGCCCGGGCTACCGCGTCGAGCTGGCCGAGTCGCCGATGAACCAAGAGCGCCAGATCCTCGAACTCGAGGCCGGGCGAACGATCGACGTCGCGCCCGTGCCGAGTTCGGCCGAGCGCGAGGCACGCTTGCTGGCTGTGTACATCCCGATCAACAGGGGCGTGCTCGGCTGGCGCCTGGGGCTGATCCGCAAGGGCGACGCGGCCCGGATTGCCGATGTGAACACCCTGGACGACCTGAAGCGGGTGCGCCTGGCCCAGGGGCTGCATTGGCCCGACACGGACATCCTGCGCGCCAACGGCATTCCCGTCATCACGGGGCCGAGCTACGAGGGATTGTTCAAGATGATCGTCGGCAGCCGCTTCGACTACTTTCCGCGCAGCGTCATGGAGATCTGGAACGAGCAGGCCAGCAACGCCGATGCGCTGGAGGTCGAGCCGCGCATCGTGCTGCACTATCCCTACTACGCGTCGTACTACATGCTCAACCGAGGCAATACGAGGCTGGCTGAGATCATCCGCCAGGGCCTGGAGAAGGCGCTCGCCGACGGCTCCGCCGACCGTCTTTTCGAACAGCACCACGGCGAGAGCCTGCGCCGGGCGCAACTGGACAAGCGCGTCATCATCGAACTGAAGAACCCGCTGGTCACGCCCGGCACGCCGGTGAGCCGGCCCGAGCTGTGGTACGACCTGCGCCGAAAGTAGTTCACGTCTGCGGCGTCGAGAGCCGCACCCAGCGCGCCAGCGTGCGATACATCTCGTCGACTTTGATGGGCTTGGCAATGTGGTCGTTCATGCCCGCGGCAAGCGCCTTCTCGCGGTCGCCGACCAGGGCGTTGGCGGTCATTGCGATCACCGGCAGGTCCTGCCACTGCGGCTGTCGGCGAAGCTGCCGCGTCGCCTCGTAGCCGTCGAGCACGGGCATTTGGCAGTCCATCAGCACGCCGTCGTAGCGCCCACCACGCTCCAGCATCTCGAGGGCCTCCTGACCGTTGCAGGCGACGGCGACGGTGACGCCAGCATGCTGCAGCAGCGATTCGGCGATCTCGCGGTTGATGGCGTTGTCTTCCACCAGCAGCAAGTGTGCGCCGTGCAATCGCGCCATGTCCGCCGGCGGCGGCACTGGCGTCGGGCGCGCTTCGCGCTGCAGCGGGCAGTGCAGCTCGAAGCCGAAGCGGCTGCCTTGCCCAGGCGCGCTCGCGACGTCGATATCACCGCCCATCATGCGCACCAGGCGGTGGCTGATCGTCAGCCCGAGCCCGGTGCCGCCGTAACGCCGGCTCGTTGACGCGTCGCCCTGCGTGAACGGCCGGAACAGCTGCTGCTGCACGTCGCTCGGCATGCCGATGCCGGTGTCCTGCACTTCAAAGCGCAGGCGGGCCGCGGCACCATCGCGTTCGACCACCTGCACCGCGAACGTCACCGCGCCGCGTTCGGTGAACTTGACGGCGTTATGGCCCAGGTTGAGCAGCACCTGGCGCAGTCTCGAGGGGTCGCCGACCAGGGCCGTCGGCAGCCCGGGCGGCAGCTCGAGCCGCAACGCCAGCCCCTTGGCCTGGGCGTTCATGCCGACGATGTCGGCCACCCCGTCCATCACTTTACGCAGATCGAACGGTATCGACTCCAGGTCCAACCGTCCGGCCTCGATCTTCGAGAAGTCGAGGATGTCGTTGATGATGCCGAGCAGCGACGTGGCTGCGTCGTTGATCTTCTGCACCTGTTCGCGCTGGCGCACTTCCAGCCCGGCCAGCAGCAGCAGGTACGACATGCCGACGATGGCGTTCATCGGCGTGCGGATCTCGTGGCTCATGTGGGCCAAAAATGCGCTCTTGGCCTCGCTGGCGATCTCGGCCGCTCGGCGCGCCTCGCGGTCGTCCTCGGCCTGGCGGCGCTCCGTGATGTCGCGCGCGATGCCGGCCGTGCCGACCAGGTGGCCGTCGGCGTCGATCAGCGCCGTCTTGATGGTCTCGACAAGCTGGATGCTGCCATCGGCGCGCGCGTGCTGCTCCTCGATGCGCCGGGTGCCGCGCAACGCCATCAGTTCGGCGTCGTCGCTGCGGTAGCTGCGCGCCAGCTCCGGTGGATGGACGTCGAGGTCGGTCTTGTCGAGCATTTCGCGCGGGTCGGCAAAGCCCTTGGCCGCCGCGAAAGCGCGGTTGACTGCGGTGAAGCGGCCTTCAGTGTCCTTCATCCACGCCAGGTCGGGCATGTTGTCCAGGATGGCCGCCATGCGGGCATCGGCGTTGCGCAGCTCAAGCGCCTGTCGGGCCAGTCGCTCGCGCATCGCGTTCAGTGCATTCACGAGCTGGTCCAGTTCGTCGCCCTCACTGCGGGCACGGCGCAGTCGCAGCGGCGCCGCGTCGCTTTCGAGGCTGACGCTGCGCGCCGATGCGGCAATGTCCAGGAGGTGCCGAGTCGTCAACTGGTGCACGACGAAGAGGATGAAGAAAGCCACCAGGAAGGTCTTGGCGGCGTTGCTCAGCAGGATGACCACGGCCTGTTCGGCAAGGTCCCGGTAGATGTCCGCCAGCGTGGCCTCGATGCGAAGCACCCCAATCGTCACCGGGTTCGGACTGCAGCAAGCGAGCGGGAACTCCTTCGTCACGCCATGGGGCTCGCGCTCGCCGCGGAAGACGACGAACGGGCGGCCCGAGCCACCGACCTCGCGCACCTCGGCGGCGCGGATCGAGGGCAGGCGCACGATGCCATCCAGTTGCTCCTCGATCTGCCGCGTGTCCACCGCCCACAGGCTATCGGCCAAGCTGCGCGCGCTGGCCTGCTCGATCTCACCAAAGCGGCTTTCCAGCCGCCCGCGTTCGCTGCGGTAGCTCAGGCTCAGTTGCAGGATCGTGAGCACCAGCGTGACCAGCGTGCTGAACAGCACGACGCGCAGCAGCAGCGCGACGGCGATGCCGCCGTGCGGCGTGCCGGATACCGCCGCCCACCAGCCGCGGGGAGGCTGCGATGGATCCTCGGCCGGTGTGCGCTCCATCGCCGGAGCATGCTGCATTACACGCGTTGCGACAACCATTAACCGACATCGGCAGGTTCACACGAGACGCGAGTATCAGTTCGGTCGAAGCGACTCTTGTCTACGCAGTAGCGATGAAGGCGGACTCTTGACATCGTCAACTTGCCATTCAGCAGTCTTTTGGTCTTGGGCCTGACTGAGAGATGAGTGGCCGCTTTCCGACGTTGAGATCAGCTCTGGGAACTTCCGCAGTGGGTCGAGACGACCCATTCATCTGCTCAACTGGGTAGCCGCAAAGCTGCCATCAATTTTGAGGACGCAGTTCCTGTCGTTTGTGGCAAGCAGGGCCCGGCCAGGACCAGTCCTTCAGGAACGTCTCCTGGCGGCGAACGCGCCGAGCACCTATCTCGCCTCGCGTGGCGCGGCTTGCAGGAGATCTCCCACTTCCTTCTTCCAGAACTTCGCTTGGAAAGCCGTTCCATGGCCAGCGGTCTGGTCGCTGGCAGGTATCAGCAGCACATGGCCGTTCTTCACGCGCTTGATCTCGCGGTCCATGACTCCGAGTTCTGGAGGGTTGCGCTCGTCGTCCGCCGAATTGATCGCCAACGTCACGGCCTGAATTCGCTCCAGCCCCGCCGACGGGTTGTAGTCGCGCGACGACTCCCATTGATAGAGAACATCGTTGGCATCGGCGCTGAAGGGCGTGTTCAGGCGCTTGCTCAGAAGATCGTCGGCCTGCTCTCGTGTTGGCGCTGCCTTGTAGAGTGCTTGATTGCCGCCGCTGGTCGCGAGTCCAAAGAACACCGAGGCGAACTGCGCGCTGCGTGGCTGCTTGGTGTAGTTGCCGTTCATCCAATCTGGATCGTTTTGGATGGAGTCGATGATGAGGCGTCGAAGCAACCAGTTGCGGCTCGACATTTGGATCGGCAGCGACGCCATCGGCACCGCGACATCCATGAAGCTTGGGTACTTCTGCGCAAAGATCCACGTCTCCATGCCACCCATCGAATAGCCGAGGAGGAGGCGCAAATGGCGGATGCCCAGGTGTTCGGTTACCAGCCTGTGCTGGGCGTCAACCATGTCCTCGTAGCTGTACTTCGGAAAGCCCGTGCGCAACCCATCCGACGGCTTGCTCGATTTGCCGTGCCCGATGGCGTCCGGCAGGATGACGTAGTAGTGGTCGGCATCGAGCGGCTGCCCGGGGCCGAAGAGTTCACCGGCGAATGCCGGCGAGAGCATGCTCGCACCCGATTGAGTCGTGCCGTGCAGGATCAGCACGGGTTCGCCTGTGGGCGAGCCCACGGTCGCGTAGTGGATGCGCATCTCGGGCAGAACATCGCCGGTGTGAAAGCGGAAATCGCGCACGATCCAATCGCCTTCTTTGGGCGCGGGATACTCGCCGGCAATAGCCGGCAGAGCAGTCAGGGTGAACGCGAGACCCCACGTCAGGCGCTTCAAAGCTGCGATGAACTCCATGCCGACCTCCCTCGCTGCATCTGACTGGTCGGATGCTACTCCCGCTCGGCCGGCGAATGTTCGTGGGACTTCCGACCGGCAACACGGCTTGCGGCAGCGTGATCCCGAGTGAGCGAGCGGTCTTGACGTTGATGAAAAGTTCGAACTCGCTCGGCCGCTCGATGGGCACGTCACCGGGGCGCGCGCCCTTGAGAATCTTGTCGACGTACGTCGCTGCACGCCGACCCGGGGCGTCGAGGTCCGCGCCGTAGCTCATCAGGAAAGCCGGCCTCGGCAAGCAGCCGGAAGTCGCTGATCGATGGCAGTCGGCAGCTGACCGAAAGCCCAGCCTTCGCCGACCGGATCGCTGCCACCCAGCGCCACGATTCGCGCGCAAACCACTCGGTAACGCGCGACTTGAATGCCGCTGCATCCTCAACGCGACCCGCCGCGCATGAGTGCGGGAAAGACCGTCAGAACGAACGCATCGAGAGCCCTCGACTTGCAACGCGATCCCGCGCGCGGTCGCCCTAAGTGTCACTGGAACGGCAGGCAGTTCCACTGATTGAGTCAGCGATGGCTGTGAAAAAATGATTTAAATGGTGGTAATGATATTTTTACCGGTGCCGAAGACACAAGCAATCTTCACCTGATCTGCGCGCAGTACGGCGTGGGCCGCCTACACCTTCCTCCAACGGCGTCCGACACATGACTTCACCAAACGACCATGAGGTCTGGCCCTCCGGCCAGTCGGCCCCTCACCCGCGTGCGCTGGGCTGGATCGGCACCACCGCGCTGGCCATGGGCGGCAGCAACCAGAGCTTGTTCATCCTGGCCGCGCTGTTCGCCGGCCAGGGCGAGATC
This sequence comes from Rhizobacter sp. P5_A1, assembly GCF_056400745.1. NCBI lineage: Bacteria > Pseudomonadati > Pseudomonadota > Betaproteobacteria > Burkholderiales > Sphaerotilaceae > Rhizobacter > Rhizobacter sp. P5_A1. The sequence goes on along the minus strand of NZ_JBFUKR010000006.1, from coordinate 183,485 downwards.
CTGGGCCAGGGCAGCGCCGCCGTGCCGCTGCTCATGATCGGCTTATTGCTCTCCTGGGCCGCGGCTCCAGGGTGGATCGAACTGGTGCTGATGTATCCGCATCGCGTAGGCGGCATTTCGGCGGCCTGCATCGAGGCGTTCCGACCTTACAGCCCCGTGTTGGCCAACCTGACCGGCGTCTGCTACTGGTGGGGTTGGGTGCCGACCTGCGGGCTGACGGCGATCCTTTCGGCTTCAGCCATCCATCAGTGGTACGCGCCCGATGTGCCGATCACGGTCCTGGCGATCGCCATCGTCACGTGCTTCACGCTACTGAACTTGCTCGGCATCCGGTGGGTGACGCGCGTTGCGGTTCCGATCGCGAGCGTCTCCGCTGTACTGGCCTTCGTGTCGGGCCTGGCCCCGATCGTGGCGGGTGAGGTCGACTGGCGCCTGGCCACCACGTTCGAGCTGACCACGCCGTTCAGCGGCTGGTTCGGCCAGTTGACCAGTCTGATGGCGGGGCTCTACCTGATCGGGTTCGCCGCGCCGGCTTTCGAGGCCGCCGCCTGTCATGTGGGCGAGACCATCGATCCGAACAAGGCCGTGCCGCGCGCCATGCTGGCCAGCGGCCTGCTGGCCGGCCTGTTCTTCGCCGTCCTTCCCGGGGTTTGGTTAGGCACCTTGGGGGCGGAGCCCTTGGGCAAGGATCTGGCCCTGGTGCTCGGCCCGACCTTCGCCCCGCTGTTCGGCAACGCGGGCAAGGCGGTCGCCATCTGGTTCATGGTCTTCGGCATGTTCTCTGGCACCCTGCAGCCGCTCGCGGGCGCCGCGCGCGCCCTGTCGCAGCTGTCGGAGGACGGCTTGTTGCCACGCATCCTGGCGCGTCGCTCGCGAACCGACGCACCGTGGGTTGCCACGCTGTTGACCGCAGCGATGGCCATTCTGTTTCTGCTGATCGGTGACCCGATCTGGTTGATCGCCGCCGCCAACTTCACCTACCTCATCAGCATCGCCTTGCCCAGCGTGGCGGTATGGCTGTTGCGGCGCGACGCACCGCAGCTGCATCGCCCCTTCCGGGCGCCGCGCGGCACCCTCAACCTCGGCCTCGCCGCGGCCATCATCTGGGGCCTTTCGGCCCTGCTAGGCTTCGAGCAGTTCGGCCTGTCCACCGTGCTGATTGGCCTGGCGTTCGCGTACTCCGGATCGGCGCTGTACGCCTGGCGCAAGTACGACGACCGCAAGCGCGCCGGCTTGCCTGGCCTGGTGGGCAGCCTGCAAGTCAAGTTGACCGGCGCCATGCTGCTGGTGCTGGTGCTGGATGGCACCGGCTATCTGCTCGCCGTTGGCAACTTGCCCCCGCAACAGAGCGCGCTGATGACGGCCCTGGCCGACATCTTCGTCGCGGTCGCGATGCTGTCGATCACGGTGGCGCTGGTGCTGCCGGGCATCATCGCCCACTCGGTCATGGAGGTCTCCAGCGTGGCGAAGCGCCTCGCCACGGGGACCCTGGCGGAGTTTTCCCGCGCGATGAATGCGCTCGGTCGCGGGGACTTGGACGGCGCTGACGCCAGGGTCGACATCACGCCGGTGCACGTCAACACGCGCGACGAAGTCGGCGACATGGCAATGAGTTTCAACATTCTGCAAGCCGAAATTGGCTCGGCCGCGGCCGGGTTGGCGGGCGCCCGCGAGGGCCTGCGCCAGGCGCGCGATGACCTGACCGACTCCAACGCGCGCCTGGAACAACGCGTGCTTCAGCTCCATCGCGCCGAAGAGAAACTCTCGGGCGTGCTCGATTCGATCGACAACGTGGTGTGGTCGATTTCGCTGACGGAAAACGAGTTGCTCTATCTCAACCCGGCCGCCGAGCGCGTGTACGGCCGACCGGTCTGCGACTTCTTCGCGGACCGCGCCCTCTGGCTCAGCATCGTCCACCCGGACGACCGCCGCCGCCTCAGGGACAGCCTCGACGAGTTGATCGTCAACAAGGCCATGACGCTCGAATACCGAATCGTGCGGCCGGACGGAAGCGAACGCTGGCTGGAAGACAAGGCCAGAGTCATCAGCGGACCGGATGGAGTGCCGATCCGCATCGACGGCGTGGCCAGCGACATTTCCGAACGAAAGTCGCACGCCGAACGGATGGCGTACCAGGCAACCCACGACGCATTGACCGGCTTGCCGAATCGGAACCTTCTTGCCGACCGTGTCGAGCAGGCGATCGCGCTGGCCCGGCGCAACGATCAGCATGTGGCGGTGCTCTTCCTGGACCTCGACGGATTCAAGTTCATCAACGACAGCTTCGGGCACGCGTTCGGCGATGCCCTGTTGCGCTCCGTGGCGGCTCGGCTCGAGGTTGTCGTGCGCCAAAGCGACGCAGTCGCGCGACTGGGCGGCGACGAATTCGTGATCCTGCTGCCCGACCTTGCAGATGCAGAAGGGGCGGTTCGTGTCGCATCGAAGGTGCTCGAGGCGATCTCGGTGCCGATGCCGCAAGACGGACGTGAGGTGCACTTGAGCGCCAGCATTGGCATCAGCGTCTTTCCGCACGACGGAGACACTTGCGACACCCTACTCCAGCACGCGGATGTGGCCATGTACCGCGCCAAGGCGAACGGTCGGAACGGGTTCCAGTGCTACTCGAAGGAAATGGGCGCCCAGGCTCAGAGGCGCACGGAACTCGAGGCTGCGCTGCGGGTTGCAATCGAACGCCATCAACTGGAGCTCTACTATCAACCTCAGGTGGACCGCGATGGCGCTTGCACCGGGGTGGAGGCGCTGTTGCGCTGGCACCATCCAGAACTCGGGATGGTGCCGCCACTGCAATTCATTCCGCTGGCCGAAGAGACCGGGCTGATTGTCCCGATCGGAGAGTGGGTGCTGAGAACGGCGTGCGCTCAGGCCAAGGCGTGGCACGCTGCAGGCCACGCTGCGTTGTCTGTGGCGGTGAACATGTCGGCGAAGCAGTTCCAGCAACAGGACATCCCGGCGCTGGTGTGCGATGTGCTCCGCGCCACCGGATTGCCGGCTCATTGCCTGGAACTCGAGTTGACGGAGAGCGCCCTGATGCACGATACCGACGCCGCCATTCAGACGATGCGCAACATCAAGGATCTTGGTGTGCGCCTCGCCCTGGATGACTTCGGGACGGGGTATTCCAGCCTGAGCTACCTCAAGCGCTTCCCGATCGACGTTCTGAAGATCGATCAGTCATTCACTTTCGAAGTGACCAGCGACGATGGCGCGGCGTCGATCACGCGGGCAATCATCGCCATGGCCCGTTCGCTGAACATGAGCACCGTCGCGGAAGGCGTGGAAACCAGGGCGCAGCTGGAATTCCTCGGCGCGCTCGACTGCGACGTGATGCAGGGCTACTACATTGGCCGTCCAATGCCGGTCGAACAGATCACGGCCCTCCTCAGCGACGATCGCCTCGCAGCTTGCGCGACTCACCGCCCAAGTTCGGCACGCCTCGGTCCGGTCGCCACTGAAGTGTTGGGCAATGCCCTGGCTTGAGTCTCGAGGTGTATCGGCGCTTGCGCCGCCTAGTCACCGAGCATTTGGCTCGCAAGCAGTCGGTCAAGCGGGGCGCGCACCGCGGCGGCGCCGCTCAGGCGACTCAGCTCAATTGGGATGCGCGTCGGCGCTCGCCTGTGCCGGCTGTGTGCGCACCGCCCACACGACGCCGGCGATCAGCAGCGCAACGCCGAGCAGCGTCTCGGCCTGCGGCAGGCTCTTGCGCAGCACGAACGCGTAGCCCAGTGCCGCGAGCGTCTCGAACACGATCAGCTGGCCCGCGAGCGTCGGCGGCAGGCGCTGGCTCGCTTCGTTCCAGCACAAGGTGCCGAGCCACGATGCGAACAGCCCGATCGCGAACATCAGCGTCAGGAACTCTGCGGCGCGCGGCCCGAACGGCATCTCGAACGCGCTGCCGCTCGCGCTGTGCCAGAGCCAGGTGAGCGCATAGCCGATCAGCGCCAAGGGCAAGGTCATCAGCCCTTGCGCGGTGGCCCAGCCGCGCGGGCTGCGATCCGGGTGCGCGCGCAGCCACTCGGCATTGCGGATCGGGTACCAGGTCCAGCACGCGACCGCGCCGGCCGCGAGCAAGGCGCCGAGCGCGTAGCGCGCCAGGTCGGCGTTCGGGTCGCGCCGCAATTGCGCGAGCTCGACGCGATTCACGAGCGCGATGCCCAGCCCGATCAGTGCCAGCGACGGCAGCAGCTTCGACCACGCCAGCGGCGCCTCGGCGCGCGCGCCGGCGCCGGCGCGGCGCAGCTTCGAGGTGATCGCGATCACGACCGGCAAGGTGCCGATGATCATCGTCGGCAGCGGCCCGCCGGCGCGCTGGATGCTGCTCGCGAGGAACAGGTAGTAGACGATGTTGCCGACCAGCGCGAGCTTCAGCGCCTCGAGCCAGTCGGCGCGCGCCAGCTGCTTCAATCGGCCGCGATCGAGCCAGCCGAGGGGCAACGCGATCAGCCCGAACGCGAGGTAGCGGCCGAAAGATTGCAGCGTCGCCGGGTACTCCGGCAGCAGCAGCGGGCCGACGAACACGAGGCCCCACATCAGGCCGGCGGCGAGGGCGAAGAGGATTCCGGAGACGAGTGGCGCAGCGAACATGGGCCGCGAGTGTCGCCTACGCGCGTTGTCGCGGTCTTGTACCCAGTTGCTGCTGGTAGCGGCCCGGCGTGACGCCGTAGCGGCGCGCGAAGGCGCGTGTCAGGTGCGCCTGATCGGTCAGCCCGACCGCGGCCGCGACCTGCGCCGGCGCTTCGCCGCGCGCGAGCCGCTGCTTCGCATCGAACAGGCGCAACGCCATCAGCATCTGCTGCGGCGTGGCATCGTGCGCGCGCCGGAACTCGCGCAGGAAATGGAACGGGCTCAGGCCCGCGACCGCGGCGAGCGTGTCGAGCGTGACACGCTCGGCCAGGTTCGTCTGCATGAAGTCGACGACGCGCGCGAACCGTTGCCGCCCCTCGGGCCGCTGCGGCTGCAACACGCGCGCGCTCGGCCGCAGCGCGTCGACCAGCAGCGACAGCGCACTGTCGAACGCGAGCGGTTCATGCGTCGACCAGAGTGCCTTCAGCAGGCCGCTGACGCGCCGTGCGCGCGGCGGGTCGCGGCCGACCGCATCGGCGAACCACCAGCCGGGCTCGCCGGTCAGTGCGTCCAGCACCTCCGCGTCGAGGTACAGCATCCGATAGCGCCAGCCGTGCTCGGTCTCGGCGCGGCCGGTGTGCAGTTCGTCGGGATTCATCAGCACCAGCGTGTCGGCCGGCGCGAGGTGTTCGCTGCCGCGGTAGCGAAAGCGCTCGACACCGGACTCGATCGCGCCCAGCCCGTATGCGTCGTGCGTGTGCGGCTCGAACGCGTGGCGCACGATGTGCGCGCGGTACAGCTCCACGCCGGCCCGATGCGCCGGACGCTTGAACTCCGCGGCGTCGAGCGGGTGGTCGAACTGATCGGGCACGGCTTGCACGGTCGGATGATCGCACCCGGCGCCGCGTCGCGGCGTGCGATAAATTGCGCACCTTGTGCGTGGACATTCGCGCGCGTTCCACGAGAGGCTCCAGATGCGCTTTGCTTCCTTCGCCCCCGGCAGGTTCGCGCCGGCCGCCCTGCTGGCCCTGGCCAGCGGCCTCTGCCACGCCGAGCCGGCGCCGAGCGCGCCGCCGCCCGCGCCGGTCAAGGACGTGACCGATCGCCACTTCGGCACCACCGTGCATGACCCGTACCGCTACTTCGAGAACGTGAAGGACCCGGCGGTCGCGGCGCTGGTGAAGGCGCAGGCCGACCGCACGCGCGCGACGCTCGACCGGCTGCCGCTGCGCGAGACCCTGCTGAAGGAGATCACGGGCTACGGCGATGCCGGCGTCGCGCGTGTCTACGGCATGCAGGTGAACGGCGACGCGATCTACTTCTACAAGCGCCGGCCGGACGACACCATCGCGAAGCTCTACGTGCGCGAGGGCGCGGCGGGCACGGACCGGCTGCTGGTCGATCCCGATACCGAAGGGGGCTCGAAGGAAGCGCACGCCGCGATCGACTGGTTCGCGCCGTCGCCCGACAACAAGTACCTGGCCTATGGCCTCTCGACCGGCGGCTCGGAAGAATCGGTGCTGCATGTCAAGGAGGGCGCGACCGGTCGCGCGACCCGCGAGCTGATCACGCGCACCAACTTCGGCCCGCCCGGCTGGACCGCCGACAACCGCCTGGTCTACAACCGGCTCCAGGCCACGGCCGCGGACGCGCCGGTGAGCGACAAGTACCTCAACAGCCGCGTCTACCTGCACAGGCTCGGCGACGATCCGGACCAGGACACCGCGCTGCTCGGCGCCGGCCTCGCGGCGAATGTCGAGATCGCGCCGGGCGCGATACCTTTCATCGGCATCGTGCCCGGTTCGCGTCAGGCGGTCGGGCTGATCGTCAACGGCGTGCAGCGCGAGCTGACGCTCTACCTCGCGCCGATCGATTCGTTGACCGGCGGCAAGCCGACCTGGAAGAAGGTCGTCGACCCCGCCGATCAGGTCACCGACTTCGCGGCCTTCGGCGACACGCTGTACCTGCTCTCGCATCGGGGCGCGTCGCGATACCAGGTGCTCCGGCTCGCGATGAACGCCGCCGACATGGGCCAGGCCGACGTCGTGGTCCCCGCGAGCGAAGCGGTGATCACCGGCCTCGCGGCCGCGCGCGATGCGCTCTACCTGCGGCGCATGAGCGGCGCGTCGAGCGAGTTGCTGCGCCTGCCCTACGCGGCGGGTGCGAAGGCGGTGACCGTGCCGCTGCCGTACGAGGCCGACATCAGCGTGCTGGCGACCGACGTGCGCGTGCCCGGCGTCGTCTTCGACACCAGCGGCTGGACCCGCTTCGGCGGCGTCTATGCCTACGACCCGCGCAGCGCCAAGGTCCGCGATACCGGCCTGCAGCCGCAAGGCCCCTACGACAACCCGGCCGACCTGGTCTCGACCGAGGTCAAGGTCAGGTCGCACGACGGCACGCTGGTGCCGCTGTCGATCGTCCACCGCAAGGGGCTGAAGCTCGACGGCAGCAACCCGACGATCCTGTACGGCTACGGCGCCTACGGCATCTCGCAGACGCCGTTCTACCGACCGACCTACCTGCCGTGGTTCCAGCGCGGCGGCGTGCTCGCGGTCGCACACGTGCGCGGCGGCGGCGAGTACGGCGAAGACTGGCACAAGGCCGGCTACCAGCTGACCAAGCCGAACACCTGGAAGGATGCGATCGCGAGCGGCGAATGGCTGATCGCGAACGGCTACACGACGAGCGCGCGGCTCTCGATCATGGGCGGCAGCGCCGGCGGCATCTTCGTCGGCCGCTCGATCACCGAGCGGCCCGAGCTGTTCGGCGCGGCGATCGATCAGGTGCCGGTGTCGGATGCCCTGCGCTTCGAGTTCTCGGCCAACGGGCCGCCGAACATCCCCGAGTTCGGCAGCGTCAAGACCGAAGACGGCTTCAAGGGGCTGTATGCGATGAGCTCGTACCACGCGGTCAAGGACGGCACCAGGTACCCGGCCGTGCTCGTCACCACCGGCGTCAACGACCCACGCGTCGATTCGTGGCAGGCCGCGAAGATGGCCGCCCGCTTGCAGGCCGCCACCGCGAGCGGCAAGCCGGTGCTGCTGCGGGTCGACTACGACGCCGGCCACGGCATGGGCTCGACGAAGAAGCAGGGCTACGAGGAACGCGCCGACACCTTCGCGTTCCTGCTCTGGCAGGCCGGGTTGATCGAGCCGCGACCGTAGGCCGCGCGTCGCGTCAGCTCGTCGGGCCCGGGGCTTGCGCACGGCCCTGCGCGGCGGCCGGCGCGTCGCCCCAGCCGCCGCCGAGCGCACGGATCAGCCCGACGGTCGCCTGGTATTGCGCCGAGCGCACCTGCAGCGCGAGCCGCCGGTTCGCGAGCTCGCTGCGGCGCGCGTCGAGCAGTTCGAGCTGGCTGACGTAGCCGTTGCGGTAGCGCGAGGTCGAGAGCAGCGTCGCACGGCTCGCCGAATCGACCGCCTGCGCCTGCGCGCCGGCCTGATCTGCGAGCAGGCGCAGCGTCGAGAGCTGGTCTTCGACATCGCGGAACGCGACCAGCACCTGCTCGCGGTAGCCGGCGGCGGCGGCGTCCCATTGCGCGTTCGCGCTCTGCACCCCGGCCTCGCGCCGGCCGCCATCGAACAGCGGCAGCGACAGCAGTGCGCCGATGCCCCACGAGCGCGCCGACCACTTGAACAGGTCGCCGAGATCGGTCGACGCGAAGCCGCCCGAGGCGGTCAGCGACACGTCGGGGAACCACGCGGCCTGCGCCACGCCGACGCGCAGCTGTGCGGCCTGCATCGCGCGCTGCGCCGCGGCCACATCGGGGCGGCGCGCGAGCACGGTGCTCGGCACGCCGGGCGGCACCTGCGGCAGCGCACCGCCCCAGTCGGCCTCGGCGGCTCTCTCGGCAAACGTCAGCGCGCTCGGCAGTTCGCCGAGCAGCACCGCGAGCGCGTGCTCGAGCGCGGCGCGGCGCTGGTCGAGCGCGAGCGCCTGCGATTCGGTCGAGGCGACCTCGGTGCGCACGCGCGCGAGGTCGAGCTCGGCCACGTCGCCGGCCTGGTAGCGCCGCTCGGTCAGGCGCAGCGTGTCGCGGTAGGCACCGACGGTCTGGCGCACCAGCGCACGCTCGGCGTCGAGCGCGCGCAGGCCGAAGTAGGTCTGCGTGACGTCCGATTGCACCAGCAGCCGCGCGCTCTGCACCAGCGCCTCGCGCGATTGCGCGTCGAGTGCCGCGGCGTTGCTGGCCTTCGCGAGGCGGCCGAACAGGTCGGGCTCGTACGAGGCGCCGACACCGGCGCTGAAGACATTGCTTGGCGCCGTCGTGCCGAAGGCCGGGCTCGCGGTCTGGCGGTTCGCGCCGGCCGCGAGGCCGAGCTGCGGCAATCGATCGGCGTCGGTAGCTCGCACCAGCGCCCGGGCCTGCGCCAGGCGTGCGGCCGCGAGCTGGATGCTGGTGTTGTGGCGCTCGGCGCGCGCGACCAGCTCGTCGAGCAGCGGATCGCCGAAGGCCTTCCACCATTCGCCGCGCGGCTGCGCTTCGGCCGGCTGGAGCGCGGCCCAGCGGCCGTCGACTTCCTTGAACGCGGCCGGCGCCGCGGGCGCGGCGATCGGCTCGAAGGCCGGCGTCGTCGCGCATCCGGCGAGCAGCAGCGCGGCGAAGAGCGGCGCGAGCGCCCAGCGCGGTGTCGTGAAGAGCTTGTGGTTCATGTCATGTCTCTCGATTCGTGTCATTGCCTGCATCACTCGGGCAGGCGCAGCGGCGCAGCCGGCTGCGGCGTCAGTGCATGGCTGGCGCCGCCGCCGCCGATCGCCTCGGCCGGGTCCAGGTGCGGCACGCCGCCATGCAGCTTCAGCGGGCGATTGCCGGTCAGCCTTCGCAGCAGCACGTAGAACACCGGCGTCAGGAAGATGCCGAACGCGGTCACGCCGATCATCCCGGTGAACACCGCGATGCCCATCGCCCGGCGCATCTCGGCGCCCGCGCCGGTGGCGAGCACGAGCGGCAGCACGCCCATCACGAAGGCCATCGAGGTCATCAGGATCGGCCGCAGGCGCAGCCGGCTCGCCTCGATCGCGGCCTGGATCGGCGTCCGGCCGGCGAACTCGAGCTCGCGTGCGAACTCGACGATCAGGATCGCGTTCTTCGCACTGAGCCCGACGAGCACCATCAGCCCGATCTGCGTGAACACGTTGTTGTCGCCGTCGGTCAGCCACACGCCGGTCATCGCGGCCAGCAGCCCCATCGGCACGATCAGCAGGATCGCCAGCGGCAGGGTCAGGCTTTCGTACTGCGCGGCGAGCACCAGGAAGACCAGCAGGATCGCGATCGGGAAGATCAGCGCGGCCGAGTTGCCGGCCAGGATCTCCTGGTAGGTCAGGTCGGTCCACTCGTAGCTGATGCCGGGCGGCAATGTCTCGGCGGCGATGCGCCGAACGGCGTCCTGCGCCTGTCCCGACGAATAGCCGGGCGCCGGGCCGCCGTTGATGTCGGCGGTCAGGAAGCCGTTGTAGCGCATCGCGCGTTCCGGACCGAAGGTCGGCTTGATGTTCATCAGCGCCGCGAGCGGCACCATCTCGCCGCTGGTCGAGCGCACCTTGAGCGTGCCGATGTCTTCGGCACGCGCCCGGTAGGCCGCGTCGGCCTGCACGCGCACCGAGTACGTGCGACCGAACTTGTTGAAGTCGTTCGCGTACAGGCTGCCGAGGTAGATCTGCATCGTGTCGAACACGTCGGTGATCGGCACGCCGAGCTGGCGCGCCTTCGTGCGGTCGATGTCGGCATAGAGCTGCGGCACGTTGACCTGCCAGCTCGAGAACATCCCGGCGAGCTCGGGCGTCCGGTACGCCTTCGCCATGAAGGCCTTCTGCGCCGCGTCGAGCGCCTCGAAGCCGAGCGAGGCGCGGTCTTCGAGCTGCAGCTTGAAGCCGCCGGTCGTGCCCAGGCCCTGCACCGGCGGCGGCGGGAACATCACGATGAACGCATCCTGGATCTGGCCGAATTGCTTGTTCAGGTTCTGCGCGATCGCGCCGGCCGAGAGCTCGGGGCCGCGGCGTTCGTCGAACGCCTTCAGCGGCGTGAACACGATGCCCGAGTTCGAACTGTTCGTGAAACCGTTGATCGACAGGCCCGGGAACGACACCGCGTGTTCGACGCCGGGGGTCTTCATCGCGATCGCATCCATGCGGCGGATCACGTCTTCGGTGCGATCGAGCGTCGCGCCGTCCGGCAGCTGCGCGAAGCCGATCAGGTACTGCTTGTCCTGGGCCGGCACGAAGCCGTGCGGCACCAGCCTGAACACGCCGAGCGTGGCGGCCGCGAGCAGCACGTAGACGCCGAACATCACCGCCTTGCGCGAGATCGCGCCCTTCACGCCGCCGCTGTAGGCGTTCGCACCGCGCAGGAACAGCGTGTTGAAGCCGCGGAAGAAGCGGCCCAGCACGCGGTCCATGCCGCGGGTCAGCGCGTCCTTCGGTGCGTCGTGGCTCTTCAGCAGCAGCGCGGCGAGCGCCGGCGACAGCGTCAGCGAGTTGACCGCCGAGATCACCGTCGAGATCGCGATCGTCAGCGCGAACTGGCGATAGAACTGGCCGGTCAGGCCGCTGATGAACGCGAGCGGCACGAACACCGCGATCAGCACCAGCGCGATCGCGATGATCGGCCCCGAGACCTCGCGCATCGCACGGTAGGTCGCGTCGCGCGGACTCAGGCCGCCCTCGATGTTGCGCTCGACGTTCTCGACCACGACGATCGCGTCGTCGACGACGATGCCGATCGCCAGCACCAGCCCGAACAGGCTCAGCGCGTTGATCGAGAAGCCGAACACCTTCATCACCGCGAACGTGCCGATGACCGCGACCGGCACCGCGAGCAGCGGAATGATCGACGCGCGCCAGGTCTGCAGGAACAGGATCACGACCAGCACGACGAGCGCGATCGCTTCGAGCAAGGTGTGCACGACCGATTCGATCGACGCGCGCACGAACTGCGTCGGGTCGTAGACGATCTCGTAGCTCACGCCTTCGGGCATCGCCTTCTTGATATCTTCCATCGTCGCGCGCACGCCGTTCGAGATCGCGATCGCGTTCGAGCCCGGCGCGGCGAAAATCGGCACCGCGACGGCGTCCTTGCCGTCGAGCAGCGAGCGCAGCGAATAGTCGGCCGCGCCGAGCTCGATGCGCGCAACATCGCGCAGGCGCGTCACCGCACCGTCGGCGCCGGTCTTCACGATGATGTCGCCAAACTCGTCCTCGCTCTGCAGGCGGCCCTGCGTGTTGACCGAGAGCTGCACGTCGATGCCCGAGAGGCCCGGCGACGAACCGACGATGCCGGCCGCGGCCTGCACGTTCTGGCCGCGGATCGCGCTCACCACGTCGCTCGCCGAGAGGCCGCGGTTCGCGACCTTCTGCGGATCGAGCCAGACGCGCATCGAGTAGTCGCCCGAGCCGAACAGCTGCACGTCGCCGACGCCGTCGACCCGCTTCAGCCGATCCTTGACATTGAGCACTGCGTAGTTGCGCAGGTAGGTCATGTCGTAGCGGCCGTTCGGCGACAGCAGGTGCACGACCATCGTCAGGTCGGGCGAGCTCTTGATCGTCGTGATGCCGAGCCGGCGCACCTCTTCGGGCAGCCGCGGTTCGGCCTGCGCGACGCGGTTCTGCACCAGCTGCTGCGCCTTGTCAGGGTCGGTGCCGAGCCGGAACGTGACGGTCAGCGTCATCAGGCCGTCGGTCGTCGCCTGGCTCGCCATGTAGAGCATGCCTTCGACGCCGTTGATCTGCTCCTCGATCGGCGTCGCGACGGTCTCGGCGATCACCTTCGGGTTCGCGCCGGGGTAGTTCGCGCGCACCACGACCGAGGGCGGCACGACCTCCGGGTACTCGGAGATCGGCAGCCCGCGCACCGCGATCAGGCCGCCGAGGAAGATCAGCAGCGAGAGCACGCCGGCGAAGATCGGCCGGTCGATGAAGAATTTCGAGAGATTCATGAAGAGCTTTCTGTTCTTATGAGCGCGGCGCGGTGGCGGGCGCGGCCTCGGCCTTGATTTCCATCGCCACCGGCTGCGGCGCGACCAGCGCGCCGGGGCGCACGCGCTGCAGGCCGTTGACGATCACGCGCTCCTGCGCCTTCAGGCCGGTCGTCACGATGCGCAGACCGCCGACGTTCGCGCCCAGCGTGACCTCGCGGTACGCGGCCTTGTTGTCGTCGCCCACGACCATCACGTACTTCTTGTTCTGGTCGGTGCCGACTGCGCGCTCGTTGACCAGCAGCGCCGCGCTGCTCTTGACCTGGCCCATGCGCAGTCGCGCGAACTGGCCCGGGATCAGGCTGCCATCGGCGTTGTCGAACACCGCCCGCACGCGCACGGTGCCGCTCTTCGCGTCGACCTGGTTGTCGACGAGTTGCAGGTGGCCGGTGAACGGCGTGTCGGCGGTTGCCGCGGTGCCCATCTGGACGGGGATCTTCTCGAGCTGCGTGCGCGCGCTCGCGCCCCCGCCCTTCGCCTCACCCTGCAGGCCGCGCAACGCGCGCGTCACGATCTGCTCGTCGGCATCGAAGCTTGCGTAGATCGGGCTGACGGAGACCAGCGTCGTCAGCACCGGCGCGCCGGGGCCGGCCGCGACCAGGTTGCCGACCGTGACCTCGAGCCGCCCGACGCGGCCGGCGACGGGCGCGCGCACCTGCGTGTAGCCGAGGCTCAGGCGCGCGGTCTGCAGCGCGGCCTGCGCGGCGCGCAGGTTCGCGTCGGCTTCGCGCTGCGCATTGATGCGTTCGTCGGCCTCGCGTTGCGCGATCGCGCGCTCGTCGAGCAGGCGCTGGGCGCGCTCGTACTCGCTGCGGGTGTACGACTGGCGCGCCTGCGCGGCGGCGACCTGCGCCTCGGCGCGTTCGACATCGGCGGCGTACGGCGCCGGGTCGATCGTCAGCAGCAGATCGCCCTTCTTGACCAGCGCGCCTTCGCGGAAGTGCACCGCTTGCACCGTGCCGGCCACGCGCGAGCGGATGTCGACGCGCTCGACGGCTTCGAGGCGGCCGGAGAATTCGTCCCAGGTCGCGACATCGCTGTTCACGACCATCGCCACCGAGACCGGCGTGGCCGGCGCTTCGGGCGATGGCGAGGCGGTCGCGGTCGTCGTGCGCAGGCTGAACACCGCGGTTGCGATCGCGGTGAGGGCGGTCAGCGTGGTGCCGGCAACCCAGAGGCGGCGGCGGGTCGGGAGCGGAAGAGGTTTCGACATGATGATTCCTTGGTTGTTTCGCGTGCCCGGCCGCGAGCCGAAAACAGCTCCGCCCGCCTTGCCGAAACGAGCGTTTCGGCGACTGCATCGCGTGGGAACTTGGGGCCCGGGGCCGGGTCAGAAAATTACGTAGTGAACGCTACGACATGTGGCACAATGTAGCCATCGCACAAGAGCTCGTCAAGAGATTTATTAGCGATCGATATGAAAAAGACCCCCGAGACAACGGCGAGCTGCTGCGGCGCCGCACCGAAACCCCGCGGACGCCCGCTGTCCTTCGACCGTGACACCGCGCTCGACCGCGCGATGCACGTGTTCTGGGAGCACGGCTACGAGGCCGCGTCGATCAGCGACCTGACCGCCGCGATGGGCATCACGCCGCCCAGCCTGTACACCGCGTTCGGCGACAAGGAGCACCTGTTCCTCGAGGCGATCGAGCGCTACGGCAAGGGCCCGGGCGGCTTCGGCCAGCGCGCGCTCGACGAAGAGCCGACCGCGCGGCGCGCGATCCACCGCCTGCTGAACGAAGCGGCCGACGAGCTGACGCAAGACTGCCACCCGCTCGGTTGCATGATGGTGATGGCTGCGACGAACTGCTCGGTCGCTGCCGAGCACATCCAGACCGCGCTCGCGAAGCGCCGCGCACTCGGCGTCGCGAACATGCAGGCGCGCATCCAGCGCGGCATCGACGAAGGCGAGCTGCCGCGCAGCACCGACGCCGGCGCACTCGCGAATTTCTACGCGACCGTCTACCAGGGCATGTCGATGCAGGCGAAAGACGGCGCGACGCGTGCGAGCCTGCTGCGCAGCGTCGAGATGGCGATGCGCTCATGGCCGGTGCCGGCCAACGCGGTCAAGGCGACGCCAACGCGCCGCGCCGCGGTCGCTCGCTGAGCCGCGATGGCGCCGGCTGCGGCCCCGGTCGAAGCGCTGCTCGGCCTCGCGATCCAGCATGTCAACGCCGGCCAGCGCGCGCGTGCACGCGTGCTGTGCGAGCAGGCCGCAGCCACGCATCCGCCGCATCCGGCGGTGCAGCAGCTGCTCGCGGTGATCAGTCTGCAGGAAGGCGACGCGGCCTCCGCCGTGCGTTTGGCGCAGGCGAGCCTCGCGCTCCGGCCGGAACATCCTCCGACTTTGCGCATTGGCGCCGACGCATGGTTTCAGCTGTCATTGGTGCGGCATGACGCGGGCGATGCCGCCGGCGAGGAACAGGCGCTGCGCGAGGCGCTTCTGCTTTCACCCGAGCATGTCGAGGCCGAAGTGAACCTGGGCATCGCCCTGCAGGAGCGCGGCGAGATCGACGCGGCGATGCGCGCGTATGGCCGCGCCTATCGCTCGCGCGAAGACAGCTTCGGTCGCATCGCTCATGCGCTCGCAGCGCCGAACGTCGGCCGCGTGTGGCTCGATCTGAGCGAACTGCGCGCCGCGCTTCGCGCCATGCCTGCGTAGCTCAGGCGCCGCCGCGCTTGCCGCGGTAGCCTTTGCGATAGACGCCGGGGCCGCTCATGATCTTCGCGGCCAGCGTTTCGTAGCTCTGCGCGCGTGGCGCCGACATCGGCTCGCACACCAGCGCGAGCGGCTCGCGCGGCACCGGGAAGCACTGCGCGACCGGCGTGCCGCGCGGCAGCACGCCGCGAAACGCCGGCTCGGTCCAGATCGCAGGGAAGTTGATGCCGACCTCGTTGAAGCGGTCTGCATCGACCAGGCCGGTGACGGTCCGAAACGGCAGGTCGTCGCGGTTGATCGGATGCCCGGCCATCAGCGACCAACCGGGTTCGAGCGCGATCGTCCAGAAGCTGTTGAACTTGACGGCCGCTTGTGTGCCGCGCGCCAGCGGCGATCCCGCAACCTGCTCGGGCACGTGAAAACTCAGCGGCGCGCGCGGGTGGCCAGCGACGGTCAGCGCCGGCAGTGGCCAGTCCCAGCTGAACCGGCCCGCATCGACCGTCACATCGCAGGGCAGCAGGATCATGAATCCGTGCGACATCGCGTCGACGAACGGCGGGCATTGCTTGACGGTGCGGATGCTGCGCTGGTGGACCTCGGAGGGCACGCGCGGTGCCATCCGGCGCAGCCAGTCGGGCAGCGCTGCCCGCGCCGGAACCGGCCGCGGCAGCATATCGATCAGCGCCGGGTCGCAGCGGAAGTGGATGTTCATGCAACAAGGAATGACGCCCTGCCGATCGAGCGGGATCGGCAGGGCGAGGCACGCTCAGCGCGTGCCGGAGCTCAGCGGACCTTGCCCGCCTTCCACGCGTTCAGCAGCGTGTCGTAGGCGATCGTCTCGCCCTTCGGCTTCTCGTTCGCGAGCTTCTTCCACGGCGCGCCCTTGTCGGTGAGCCACTTCTCGGGC
Organism: Rhizobacter sp. P5_A1; assembly: GCF_056400745.1. Taxonomy (NCBI): domain Bacteria; kingdom Pseudomonadati; phylum Pseudomonadota; class Betaproteobacteria; order Burkholderiales; family Sphaerotilaceae; genus Rhizobacter; species Rhizobacter sp. P5_A1. The sequence continues at coordinate 167,368 of NZ_JBFUKR010000006.1, read as the reverse complement.
GCGCCCTTCGGGTTCAGCTTCGGCGCGCAGTGCGCCATGCCGGCGCGTTCGAGGCGGCCCATCACCTGGTCCATCTCTTCGGCGAGGTTGTCCATCGCGGCCTGCGGTGTCTTCTCGCCCGTCACCGCGACGGCCACGTTCTTCCACCACAGCTGCGCCAGCTTCGGGTAGTCGGGCACGTTGGTGCCGGTCGGCGTCCACGCGACGCGCGCCGGGCTGCGATAGAACTCGATCAGGCCGCCGAACTTGTTGGCGTTCTTCGTGAAGTACTCATGCTGGATGTCGCTCTCGCGGATGAAGGTCAGGCCAACGGCCGACTTCTTCGCCGAGACCGTCTTGCTCGTCACGAACTGCGCGTAGAGCCAGGCCGCAGCGGTGCGGTTCGCGTCGTGGTCCTTGAAGAAGGTCCACGAGCCGACGTCCTGGTAGCCGTTCTGCATGCCCTGCTTCCAGTACGGGCCGTTCGGCCCCGGTGCCATGCGCCACTTCGGCGTGCCGTCGGCGTTCACGACCGGCAGGCCCGGCTTCACCATGTCGGCGGTGAACGCGGTGTACCAGAAGATCTGCTGCGCGATCTGACCCTGCGCGGGCACCGGGCCGGCTTCGCCGAAGGTCATGCCGGTGGCCTCCTTCGGCGCGTACTTCTTCATCCAGTCGACGTACTTCGTCAGCGCATAGACGGCCGCCGGCGAGTTCGTCGCGCCACCGCGCGAGACCGAGGCGCCGACCGGCGTGCACTTGTCGTCGGCGACGCGGATGCCCCACTCGTCGACCGGCAGGCCGTTCGGGATGCCGATGTCGGCGGTGCCGGCCATCGACAGCCACGCGTCGGTGAAGCGCCAGCCGAGCGACGGGTCCTTCTTGCCGTAGTCCATGTGGCCGTAGATCGGCTTGCCGTCGATCGTCTTGACGTCTTCGCTGAAGAACGCGGCGATGTCTTCGTAGGCGCTCCAGTTCAGCGGCACACCCAGGTCGTAGCCGTACTTGGCCTTGAACTTGTCCTTCAGGTCCTGGCGCGCGAACAGGTCGGCGCGGAACCAGTACAGGTTCGCGAACTGCTGGTCGGGCAGCTGGTAGAGCTTCTTGTCGGGCGCGGTCGTGAAGCTCGTGCCGATGAAGTCCTTGACGTCCAGGCCCGGGTTCGTCCACTCCTTGCCGGTGCCGGCCATGTAGTCCGACAGCGCCATGATCTTGCCGTAGCGGTAATGCGTGCCGATCAGGTCCGAGTCGCTGATCCAGCCGTCGTAGATCGACTTGCCCGATTGCATCGAGGTCTGCAGCTTCTCGACCACGTCACCCTCCTGGATGATGTCGTGCTTGACCTTGATGCCGGTGATTTCTTCGAAGGCCTTCGCGAGCGTCTTCGATTCGTACTCGTGCGTCGTGATCGTCTCGGAGACAACCGAGATTTCCTTGACGCCCTTGGCCTGGAGCTTCTTCGCGGCATCGATGAACCACTTCATCTCGGCCGTCTGCTGATCCTTGCTCAAGGTCGACGGCTGGAACTCGGCGTCGATCCACTTCTTCGCGGCGGCTTCGTCGGCCCACGCGCCCTGGCCGATGACCAGAGCGGCGGCGGCCAGGGCCACAGCATTCAAGCGCAATTTCATTGAAGTCTCCTGAAGGTCTCTTCCCGTTGATGAGGTGGCGCGCGGCTGGGAAGGAACGGCTGCGCACCTTTGCCATGAAAACTATCCCTTGCGCATGATCAGCGCGAGCACGAGCATCGAGAGCCCGAAGCTGATCCAGATCGACGGCTCCGATTCGAGCCCGAACCACGTGATCATCTTTTCGCTGACCGCGACGAACGCGAGGTTGATGTAGGCCGCGACGAGCAGCCCGATGAACAGGCGATCGCCGCGCGTCGTGCGGATCGGCAGGAAGCCCTTGCGCTCGACGGTCGGCGCCTTGAGCTCCCAGACCGTCATGCCGACGAGCATCAGCACGATGCTGCAGAAGAACACCGCCACCGGCAGGGTCCAGGCCATCCAGTCGAACATGATCAGACCCTCCCCATCGCGAAGCCCTTGGCGATGTAGTGCCGCACGAACCAGATCACGATCGCGCCCGGCACGATCGTGAGAACCCCCGCTGCGGCGAGCACGCCCCAGTCCATCCCCGAGGCGCTGACGGTGCGCGTCATCACCGCAACGATCGGCTTCGCGTTGACGCTCGTCAGCGTGCGCGCCATCAGGAGCTCGACCCAGCTGAACATGAAGCAGAAGAACGCCGCGACGCCGACGCCGGCCTTGATCAGCGGGATGAAGATCGTCAGGAAGAAGCGCGGGAACGAGTAGCCGTCGATGTACGCGGTCTCGTCGATCTCGCGCGGGATGCCGCTCATGAAGCCTTCGAGAATCCACACCGCGAGCGGCACGTTGAACAGCAGGTGCGCAAGTGCGACCGCGATGTGCGTGTCCATCAGCCCGAGCGTCGTGTAGAGCTGGAAGAACGGCAGCAGGAAGACGGCCGGCGGCGTCATCCTGTTGGTCAGAAGCCAGAAGAAGACGTGCTTGTCGCCGAGGAAGCTGTAGCGCGAGAACGCGTAGGCGGCGGGCAGCGCGACGAGCAGCGAGATCGCCGTGTTGATGGCCACGTAGATCATCGAGTTGATGTAGCCCGAGTACCACGACACGTCGGTGAAGATCGTGCGGTAGTGGTCGGTCGTGAAATGCTGCGGCCACAGGCTGAACGTGGACAGGATCTCCTCGTTCGTCTTGAACGACATGTTGATCATCCAGTACACCGGCAGGATCGCGAACACCAGGTACAGGACCAGGAACACGCCGCGTTTCTTGTAGCGCCGCTCATCCATGCTCGGCTCCCGATTTGTCAGCGGTGCCGACGCGCTGCATCCAGTTGTAGAGGATGAAGCACAGCAGCAGGATGATCAGGAAGTAGATCAGCGAGAACGCCGCGGCCGGGCCGAGGTCGAACTGGCCCACCGCCTTCTGCGTCAGGTATTGCGACAGGAAGGTCGTCGCGTTGCCGGGCCCGCCGCCGGTCAGCACGAACGGTTCGGTGTAGATCATGAAGCTGTCCATGAAGCGCAGCAGCACGGCGATCATCAGCACGCCACGCAGTTTGGGCAGCTGGATGAAGCGGAACACCGCGAACTTCGAGGCGCCGTCGATGCTCGCGGCCTGGTAATAGGCGTCGGGAATCGCGCGCAGGCCGGCGAAGCACAGCAGCGCGACCAGCGGCGTCCAGTGCCAGACATCCATCAGCAGCACGGTGAGCCAGGCGTCGCGCGCGTTGCCGGTGTAGCTGTACGAGATGCCGAGCTGCGCGAGTGCGGCGCCGAACAGGCCGATGTCGGTGCGGCCGTAGATCTGCCAGATCGTGCCGACCACGTTCCACGGGATCAGCAGCGAGATCGCGACCAGCACCAGCACCGCGGACGAGCGCCAGCCCTTCGCCGGCATCGACAGCGCGAGCACGATGCCGAGCGGAATCTCCACCACCAGCACCGCGAACGAGAACGCGATCTGGCGTGCCAGCGCGCCCTGCAGGTCATCGTCGCGCATCACCGACTTGAACCACTCGGTGCCGACGAAGACGCGGCGCTCGGGCGAGATGATGTCCTGCACCGAGTAGTTGACGACCGTCATCAGCGGCAGGATCGCCGAGAACGCGACGCACAGCACGACCGGCAGGATCAGCAGCCAGGCCTTCTGGTTCACGGGTTTCATGCGTTCCCCTCCATCGGGATCAGCGTCTGGTCGTCGCGGTAGAAACAGGTGTGCGGGCCGCTGACGACCAGCCCGATCGCGTCGCCGACCTTCGGCGCGCGTTGCTCGGCGCTCAGTCGCGCGCGCACGACCGGCCCGTCGACGCCGACGCGCGCACTCAGCAGCCAGTACGTGCCGATGTCCTGGGCTTGCGTCACGACGGCCGACAGCGCGCCGTCGGCGTTGGCGGCGGCGAGCGTCACGTATTCGGGGCGCACCCCCAGCGTCGCGGCGCCGTCGGGTGCGCGCAGCGCGACGCCCGCGACCGACACGCCGGCGGCATCGCGCTGCAGCGGGAGGAAGTTCATTCCCGGCGAGCCGATGAAGTGGCCGACGAAGGTGTGCGCCGGCCGCTCGAACAAGGCCGACGCGCTGCCGATCTGCACCGCGCGGCCGCGTGTCATCACGACGACCTGGTCGGCGAAGGTCAGCGCCTCGACCTGATCGTGCGTGACGTAGATCAGCGTCAGCTTCAGCTCGTGGTGGATCTGCTTGAGCTTGCGCCGCAGCTGCCACTTCAGGTGCGGATCGATGACGGTCAGCGGCTCGTCGAACAGCACCGCGCTGACGTCCTCGCGCACCAGGCCGCGGCCGAGCGAGATCTTCTGCTTCGCGTCGGCGGCGAGGCCGGCGGCGCGCATGTCGAGCTGGTGGCTCATCTCGAGCATCTCGCCGATCCTGCCGACGCGCGCCTTGATCTTCTCGGATGCAACCCCACGGTTGCGCAACGGGAAGGCCAGATTTTCGGCCACCGTCATCGTGTCGTAGATGACCGGGAACTGGAACACCTGCGCGATGTTGCGCTGCTGCGGTGTCTGGGCGCTGACGTCGACGCCGTCGTACCTGACGTTGCCGTGCGACGGCTTCACGAGGCCCGAGACGATGTTCAGCAAGGTCGTCTTGCCGCAGCCCGAGGGCCCGAGCAGCGCGTAGGCGCCGCCGTCGTCAAAGCTCATCTTCAGCGGCAGCAGCGCATAGTCTTCGTCGCGCTGCGGGTTGCGCTTGTAGGCGTGCGCGAGGTCGAGGTCGATGCGGGCCATGTCAGTTGCTCTCAGGGGCGACGAGCAGGTCGCCGGCGGCGTCGAAGACGTAGGCCTGCGCCGGATCGAGGTGCAGCGTGAGCGCCGCGCCGAGCGTGAACACGTGCACGCCGGTGAGCTGCGCGACGAGTTCGCCGATCGGCGTTGCGACGTGCACGAACGTGTCGGAGCCGGCAATCTCGGCCAGCTCGACGAGCCCCGGCAGCGCCAGGTCGCCGCCGCGCGGCACGACGCGCAACGCACCGGCGCGCACGCCGACCGTCAGCGCGGCGTCGCGCGCGCCGGCGGGCCCGGCCGGCAGTGCCAGCGCGAGGCGCACGCCGCCCGGCAGGTCGACGCCCTCCTCGTGCGCCCGACCCTGGATCAGGTTCATCGGCGGATCGCTGAACGCACGCGCGACGCGCAGCGAGCGCGGCCGGCGAAAGACCTCGGCGGTCGGCCCGTACTGCAGCAGTTCGCCAGCATCGAGCACCGCGGTGTAGCCGCCGAGCAGCAGCGCCTCGGTCGGCTCGGTGGTCGCATAGACGACGGTCGATTGACCGCTCGCGAACAGCTGCGAGAGCTCGTCGCGCAACTCCTCGCGCAGCTTGTAGTCGAGGTTCACGAGCGGCTCGTCGAGCAGCATCAGCGGCGCGTTCTTCGCCAGCGCACGCGCCAGCGCGACGCGCTGCTGCTGCCCGCCCGAAAGCTCGGCCGGCAGCCGCTTCAGGAACGGCTCGATGTGCAGCTTCGCGGCGAGCTCGGCGACCCGCGCACGGATCGCCGAGCGGCTCGGTGCGTCCTTGCGCAGCTTCAGCGGCGATGCGATGTTGTCGGCGACCGTCATCGACGGGTAGTTGATGAACTGCTGGTAGACCATCGCGACATTGCGGTCGCGCACCGGCTGGCCGGTCACGTCGACCGTGTCGGCGAGCACCCGGCCCTGGCTCGGCTTGTCGAGCCCGGCCATCACGCGCATCAGCGTGGTCTTGCCGGACTGCGTCGCGCCGAGCAGCACCGTCACCGCGAGCGGCACCAGCGTCAGGTCGAGCGGGTACAGGTGGACGGCGGCGCCCACACGCTGCTCGATGCGTTCGAGCTTCAGTTCCATGCGGGGGTCTCCGTCGTCGATCGCGTTGGGGCCATGGCCGGCGCGATCGCGTCGGGCCAGTGCGATGCGCACCATCCGGCGACCGTGGCGCGCTGGGCCGGCGTCAGGTGCAGGCCGAGCTTGCTGCGGCGCCACAGCACGTCGTCGGCGCCGCGCGCCCACTCGTGTTCGTGCAGGTAGTGCAGCTCGGCCTCGAACAAACCGGGCGCGACTTCGGCGCCCAGGCCGTCGCGCAGCAGCAGCTCGACACGCGAGCCGTAGGCGCGAGCGAGGCGCGCGGCCAGCGCGGCCGACAACTCGGGGTGACGTTGCGCAAGCGCCTGCGTGAAGCGCGCGATGTCGGTGTCGGGCCGCTGTGCCGCGCCGATCCAGCCGCTCAGGTCGCCGCCGGGCAGCATCGCGCCGCGCGTCCACGCGCCGCGACTCGCGCCGAGCGTCGCGGCGAGCATGTCGGCGGCTTCCTCGGCCAGCTTGCGGAAGGTCGTCATCTTGCCGCCCCAGACGGTCAGCAAGGGCGCCGCCGATTGCGATGCGGTGTCGAGCTCGAGCTGGTAGTCGCGCGTCACCGCGGCGGCGTCGCTGGCTTCGTCCTCGAGCAGCGGGCGCACGCCGGAGTAGCTCCAGACCACGTCGGCCGGCGTGATCGTCTGCTTCATGTAGCGGCTCGCCTGCTCGCACAGGTAGGCGGTTTCGGCGGCGTCGATCCGTGCCTCGCCGAGCGGGCCGTGGTGTTCGACGTCGGTGGTGCCGATCAGCGTGAAGTCGCCTTCGTACGGGATCACGAAGATGATGCGGCGATCGGGGTTCTGCAGGACGTACGCGTGATCGTGCTCGAACAGCTTCTTCACGACGATGTGGCTGCCCTTGACCAGGCGCAGCGATTTCGGATCGGCCAGGTGCGCGTGCTCGCGCAGGAATTGCGCGGCCCAGGGTCCGGCCGCGTTGACCAGCGCGCGGGCCGTCACGTCGCGGCGCTCGCCGTCGCGCGCCTGCAGCGTCGCGCGCCAGCCGCCGGCCGTGCGCAAGGCCTCGATGCAGCGCCAGCGCGTCAGCACCTCGGCGCCGTGCGCCGCGGCGTCGACGGCGTTCAGAACGACCAGCCGGGCGTCGTCGACCCAGCCGTCGGAGTAGACGAAGCCCTTGCTGTATTTGGGCTTCAGCGGCTCGCCGATCGGGCCGCGGCGCAGATCGATCGTCGTCGAGGCGGGCAGCACCTCGCGCCGGGCGAGATGGTCGTAGAGGAACAGCCCGACCCGCATCATCCAGACCGGCCGCATGCTCGGATCGTGCGGCATCACGAGCCGCAGCGGCCGGATGATGTGCGGCGCGCTCTTCAGCAGCACCTCGCGCTCGGCCAGCGCCTTGCGCACCAGCGAGAACTCGTAGTACTCGAGGTAGCGGATGCCGCCGTGGATCATCTTCGTCGACGACGACGAGGTGTGCTGCGCCAGGTCGTCGGCCTCGCACAACAGCACGCTGTGGCCGCGCCCGGCCAGGTCGCGCGCGATCCCGACACCGTTGATGCCGCCGCCGACGACCAGCACGTCGCACGCCTCGGTGGGCGGGCGAGGCGCGGCGTCGGGCGAGCCTGGCGGCTCGCCGATCGGGCGGGATGGATTCAACGGGTCTCCTCGACGGGTGCCAAACGAAACATCAAGCACGCTGCTTTGGTTCGTTTGGGTTCGTTTTATGTCTGTCTGGTTTCTCTTTTTATCAAAACAGTTCACGAAGCGCAAGCGAGATAACCGCGATGGTGCAACGCCGACGGCCCGCTACGCTGCTCTCCGGTCCGTTCACGCCCCTGCCCATGACCCCGAATCCACGCCAATCGCTGTTGCTCGACGAGGTGCGGGCACGCGGCTCGATGTCGGTCGAGGCGCTCGCCGAGCGGCTCGCGGTCACGCTGCAGACGGTGCGCCGCGACGTCAAGCTGCTCGCCGACGCGGGACTCCTCGCGCGCTTCCACGGCGGCGTGCGCGTGCCGAGCTCGACGACCGAGAACATCGAGTACCTGCAGCGCCAGCTGCTGAACGAGCACGCGAAGCAGCGCATCGCGCGCGCGGTCGCAGCGGCGGTTCCGGCGGGCTGCTCGCTGATCATCAACATCGGCACGACGACCGAGGCGATCGCACGCGAGCTGCTGCACCACCGCGGGCTGCGCGTGATCACGAACAACCTGAATGTCGCGGCGATCCTGTCGGGCAACCCGGAGTGCGAGGTCATCGTCGCCGGCGGCATCGTGCGCTCGCGCGACCGCGGTATCGTCGGCGAGCTGACGGTCGATTTCGTCCAGCAGTTCAAGGTCGACATCGGGCTGATCGGCATCTCGGGGATCGAGGCCGACGGCACCTTGCGCGACTTCGACTACCGCGAGGTGAAGGTCGCGCGGGCGATCATCGAGCACTCGCGCGAGGTCTGGGTCGCGGCCGATCACAGCAAGTTCAACCGGCCGGCGATGGTCGAACTGGCACGCTTCGACCAGATCGATATGCTGTTCACCGACGCGTCGCCGCCAGCGCCGTTTCCGGCGCTGCTCGCGCAGGCGGGCGTGAACTGTGTGACCTGCACCGAGGACAGTCCATGACGAATCGAAGCCCACGAACCCACTTGCTGGCGCTCGACCAAGGCACCTCGAGCTCGCGCAGCATCGTGTTCGATGCGCACGGGCGCATCGTCGCGATGGCGCAGCGCGAATTCCGCCAGATCTACCCGCGGCCGGGCTGGGTCGAGCACGACCCGAAGGAGATCTGGACCACGCAGCTCGCGACCGCGCGCGAGGCGCTCGCGAAGGCCGGCCTGACCGCCGCGCAGATCGCGTCGATCGGCATCACGAACCAGCGCGAGACGACGCTGCTGTGGAATCGCAAGACCGGTGAGCCCGTGTACAACGCGATCGTCTGGCAGGACCGGCGTGCCGAGCCGACCTGCGCGGCGCTGCGCGAGCGCGGGCTCGAGCCGACGTTTCGCGCGAAGACCGGGCTGATCGTCGACGCGTACTTCTCCGGCACGAAACTGAAGTGGTTGCTCGACCATGCGCCCGGCGCACGCGCCGCTGCGCAGCGCGGCGAGCTCGCGTTCGGTACCGTCGATTCGTGGCTGATGTGGATGTTGACCGGTGGCGGCAGCGACGCCACGCGCACGGGCTCTCTGCACGCGACCGATGTCACCAACGCATCGCGCACGATGCTGCTGAACGTGCACGACAACGCATGGGACGACGAACTGCTGGCGCTGCTCGACGTGCCGCGCGAGGTCTTGCCGTCGGTGCATCCGTCGAGCCACGAGTTCGGCAGCACGCGCGCCGAACTGTTCGGCGCGAGCGTGCCGATCGGCGGCGTCGCCGGCGATCAGCAAAGCGCGCTGTTCGGGCAGGCCTGCTTCAAGGCGGGCCTGGCGAAGAACACCTATGGCACCGGCTGCTTCATGCTGATGCACACCGGCGCACAGTTCCAGACCTCGACGAACGGCCTGATCACGACCAGTGCCGCGCAGCTGAACCTGAAGCCCCCACGGCGCGATGCGCCGGCCCCCCAGGGGGGCGTCACGCCGCCTTGGGGCGGCCCGGCGCCGGCGTGGATCCCCGAGTTCGCCCTCGAAGGCAGCGTGTTCATCGCCGGCGCGGTCGTGCAGTGGCTGCGCGACGGCCTGCGCGCGATCCAGGGCAGCGGCGAGGTCCAGTCGCTGGCCGAGAGCGTGCCCGACAGCGGCGGCGTGATGTTCGTGCCGGCCTTCACCGGCCTCGGCGCGCCGTACTGGAACGCCGACGCGCGCGGCGCGATCGTCGGCCTGACGCGCGGCAGCACGGTCGCGCACATCGCCCGCGCGGCGCTCGAGAGCATCGCGTTCCAGAGCGCCGCGCTCCTGAAGGCCATGAGCCGCGACGCGATGGCAGCCGGGGGCGTCACCGGAACCGCGCCCAGCGGCATCACCGAACTGCGCGTCGACGGCGGCGCTTGCGTCAACAACCTGCTGATGCAGTTCCAGGCCGATCTGCTCGGCATCCCGGTCGTGCGGCCGCAGGTGATCGAGACCACCGCGCTCGGCGCAGCCTACCTCGCCGGCTTGTCCTGCGGCCTGTACCGCGGGCTCGACGAGCTCGCGGCGCAGTGGAAGGTCGAGCGCACGTTTCACCCGACCCTGTCGCGCGAGCGCGCCGGCGAGCTGATGGCGAACTGGGAGCATGCGGTGCGCCAGACCGTCGCCGCCTGACGGCTGCTGACACAACGTTGTCAGGAGGGGTCGCGCAGCATCGCGGCTCCCAACAACCCAGCAGGAGTCATCCATGGAAAAGCGCAGCGCATTGAACTGGTTCGAGATCCCCGTCACCGACATGGCTCGCGCCCAGGCCTTCTACGAGAAGCTGCTCGCGACCTCGATCCGCCGCGAGGCGATGGGCGAGAACGAGCTCGGCGTGTTCGGCTACGACGAGGCGGGCGTCGGCGGCTGCCTGATCGCCGGCGCGACGGCACCGCGCCCGGCCGACCGCGGCACGATGGTCTACCTGAACGCCGGTGCGTCGCTCGACGCGGTGCTCGACCGCCTCGAGGCGGCCGGCGGCCTGCTCGCGAAGCACAAGGTCGAGCTGCCCGGCGAGATGGGCTGCTTCGCGCACATCATCGACACCGAAGGCAACCGGGTCGGCTTGCACGCGCTGCGCTGACCGGCATGCGCCGTGCCGAGCGCCTGTTCGAACTCGTCCAGCTGATTCGCGGCCGGCGCCTGAGCACGGCCGCGTTCCTGGCGCAGCGTCTCGAGGTGTCGGAGCGCACCGTCTACCGCGACGTGGCCGATCTGATGGCGCAGGGCGTGCCGATCGAGGGCGAGGCCGGCGTCGGCTACCGGATGAACACGGGTTTCGACCTGCCACCGCTGATGTTCACGAAAGACGAGGCGCAGGCGCTGGTCGCCTCGGTGCGGCTCGCGCAGTCGCGGCTCGATGTCGGCCTCGGGCGGCACGCCGAGGGCGCGCTGTCGAAGATCCTCGCGGTGCTGCCGCCGGCGGCGCGCGCGGCGGCCGAGAACCTGGCGGTCTACGCGCCGCCGTTCGGCCCCGATGTCGCGACGCGCCAGCGCCTCGAGACGCTGCGCGTCGCGGCCGAGACGCGCCACGCGGTGCAGCTGGCCTATCGGGATCTGAAGGAACAGCGCAGCGAGCGCGTCGTGCGGCCGCTCGGCTGCTTCTACTGGAGTTCGGTCTGGACCTTGGCGGCCTGGTGCCAGGCACGCGAGGGGTTTCGCAGCTTTCGCGTCGACCGCATCACCAGCCTGACGGTGCTCGACACGCGCTTTCGCGACGAGCCGGGCAAGACGCTGGCGGATCTGTTCCGCGCCGTCGAGGCCGAGCGCGCCGAGCGCGCCGAGCGCGACGGCAGCGCCTGAACGATCAGCGCTGCACGTGGGCCGGCACCGACGCGGCGTCGGGCATGCGCCCGGCCCAGCTGCGCTCCATCTCTTCGAACGCCGCGTGGTCGAGCTCGGTCACGTCGGGGCTGTCGGCGCTGTGATGGTGCTGCTGCGGGTTCGCGGCGAAGTCGGGCGCGGTGGTGCTGCCGGGGGTTTCCTGCGCAGCTTCGGACTTGCGGGTCTTGATCGTCACCGCCATGCGCGAGCGCAGCTCGGCCAGGCCCGCGGGCGTCCAGTCCCAGACCAGCCGCTCGAGCTGCGTCAGGGCCTTCGCGATCACGCGCACCGGCAGCGCCTCGACCGCGGCGTAGCCCTGGTTGCGCAGCGTGCGCTCGACCAGATCGAGGTGGCGCATCAGCTGGCGCGAGTCGGGGTGCTGCTGCATCAGCTGGTACAGGTCGCGCCGCATCTGGCGCACTCGCTGGCGTTGCGCTTCGCGGGCCTGCGAGCGCGCGCTGCGGGCCGGCGTGCCGAGGCCACCGCGCCGGACGCCGATCGGGCGCTGCAGGAACGCGCGCATCGTCTGCATCGAGCTGCCGAGTTGCGTTTTGAGGTCGTTGAGCATGTGGTCGTGCAGCAGAGTTCGTGGCTGCGAATTCTTCCAGCTGCGACCGTAGCGGACCACCTCGATCCACGGGAGTGCATATGTCTCGCCGCGCGCGTGCTGGGCCGCGCGGCGTGATGCTTGTCGCATCTGGACCAGGCGCTTCAGAGGCTGCCGCTGCTGCGCAGCTTCTCGAGCCGCAGCGCGAGGTGCTGCTGCAGTTCGCTCAGGCGGATGCGCAGGGCCTCGGCGTCGGCGGCATCGGGTGCGGCGGCGAGTTGTGCGCGCAGCGCGGCGATCTGCTGCATCGTCTCGACCTCGGGTGGCACGAAGCCGGCGTCCTTCAGCGCCTTGAAGGCCATGCGCAGTTCTTCCGGGGTCTGCGCGTAGCCGTCGGCGAGGTCGAGCGGCTTGCCCCAGCTCGGTGCCGCTTGCAACTCGCCGCTGCGCTGTGCGTCGCGCAAGCTCTGCGCAATCTGCTCGTCGATCGTGGCCATCTCGCTCCTCCTTCGTTCAGCCTGTGCGGCGCAGCCCGAGGCGACCGGCCCAATGCTCGGTCAGCGGCGTGCTCGGCTTGGCCAGGCGGCGCTCGTTGAGCAGCGCACGGCCGACCGACTTGTCCGTCGCGCGCGCGGCGGCGGCCAACAGCGTCTGGTCGATCAGGTCGCGCTGCGCCTGGCTGCCGCCGAAGCGGCTCGCGAGCGCGCGCACGGGGTACAGGGTCTCGATTGCGTCGTCGTAGCGGGCGTTCGCGAAGGCCAGCATCCCGCGCATCAGCGGGCCGCCGACATCGCGCGCGATAGCGCGGTTGCTGCCGCCGCTGCGCTCGGCGTGCATCGCGACCTGGCGCACCCAGGTCTGCGCGCGTCCGAGCTCGCCGGCGCCGATCAGCGCGATCAGCGCGTGCAGGTCGTTGAACGGGTAGAGGCCGGCGGCGTGATCGGACGTGTCCCAGCGCGCTGCGAGTGCGCCCCAGCGCGGCCCGACGTCGGTGCCGAGCAGGTGCAGCCGCCACAGCAGCGCCGAGGCGTCGAGGTGTTGCAGCGTGATCTGTGATTCGTCGCTGCGCAGGTGCGCGTCGAACAGGCGCAGCGCCTCGGCGCAATCCATTGCTTCGAGCGCGAACAGCGCCTGGTGCCAGCCGAGGTGCGCGCCGAAGCCGTTGCCCGCGGCCCAGTCGCCATGCCACTGCATCATCCACGCGGCGCCCTCGGGGTATCGGCCCTGCATCTCCATCACGTGCGCGACCGCGTGGATCGCCCACGGGACCTTCGCCGCGCCGGCGAGTGCACGCCGGCCGGTCTCTTCGGCCTGCGCATAGAGGCGGCACTCCTCGAGGCCGAACGCGTACTGGCCCAGCACGTAGGGATACAGCGCGTCACGCTCGTCCCATTCGGGCAGCACGCGCGCGACGCGCTGGCGCAGGTTGGCGGCATCGCCGCGGTAGAAATCGAACAGGTGTGCCCATTGCAGCGCGAGCGCATCGCGCGGTTGCTGCAGCAGCAGCGCCTCCCACTCGCGACAGGCACCGTGCCAGTCGCCGGCGAGCAGCGTGTGCAGCGCGACCAGGTGATCGCGCTCGCGGTGGTTCGCGCGCGGGATCATCGGCTCGGCGCGCTCGAGCAGCGCGCGCGCGCCGGGGGTCAGCGACGGTTCGGTCAGGCTCAGCAGGAAGCCGGCATGCATCAGCAGCGGCAGCGGCCAGTCGGGGTCGGCGGCATGGGCCGCGTTGAGCTCGTCGATCGGCGTGCCGTAGAACGACATCATCTGCCACAGCGCGCGCTCGGTCGCCGCCAGCGCCTCGGCCGAGCGCGTGCTGACGGCGTTGCCTCGCGGGTCGAGCAGGGGCGGCATGGTCAGCTGGGGCGCGGGGGTGGCGTCGGCCACGCGCGCTGCGGCGGGCGCAGCTGCTCGTACGCGCGGGCGACCTGCAGCACGCCGAGGTCGTCGAAACGCTGGCCGACGATCTGCAACCCGATCGGCAGGCCGCCGGCCGTGTAGCCGCAGTTGATGCTCGCGGCCGGCTGCTCGCTCATGTTGAACGGCAGCGTGAACGCGATGTGCTCGAACGGCGCCGCCGGGTCGTTGGTCGGGCCGGCATGCGCGGCCGGGAACGCCGGCATCGGCGCGGTCGGCGACAGCAGCATGTCGAACGGCCGGCAGGCGGCGACCGCCGCCTCGCGCATCGCGCCCATCATGCTGTAGCCGCGGAAGACGCGCTCGCCCGACAGCCCCGCGCCGCCGCGCGCCCATTCGGTGATGTAGGGCAGCACCTTGGCGCGGCGCGCCTCGGGCAGCGCGCTGATGTCGAGCCAGGAGCGGGTGCGCCAGAAGTCGTCGATGCCGTCGATCATCGCGCGCGTCATGAACGGCGCGATCTTTGTCACGATCGCACCGGCGGCCTCGAACGTGCGCGCCGCCGCTTCGATCGCGGCGCGCACCTCGGCCTGCGCGGGAAGGCCCCAGCCGGCGTCGAGCAGCAGCGCGATGCGCAGGCCCTTGAGGTCGCGGTCGAGCCGCTGCCACTCGATCGCCTGGTACGGCAGGCTCATCGTGTCGCGCGCGTCGGGCAGGCTCAAGGTCGCCATCAGCAGCGCCGAGTCGGCGACCGTGCGCGTCATCGGCCCGGCGACACGGCCGGCATACGGCGGGAAGATCGGAATGCGCCCGAGGCTAGGCTTCAGCGCGAAGATGCCGCACCAGCCGGCCGGCAGCCGCACCGAACCGCCGATGTCGGTGCCGATGTGCAGCGGGCCGTAGCCGGCCGCGGCGGCAGCGGCAGCACCGGCGCTGCTGCCGCCCGGGTTCAGGTTCAGGTCCCAGGGGTTGCGGGTCAGCGCATGAAAGCTCGACAGGCCGGACGACAGCATCCCGTAGTCCGGCATCGTCGTCTTGCCGAGGATCACCGCGCCGGCCTCACGCAGCCGCGCGGCCGGCGGCGCATCGGCCGCGGCCGGCACGAGCTCGGTCGCGGCGGTGCCGAGCGGCACCGGCACGCCGCGGGTCGCGATGTTCTCCTTGATCGTGACCGGTACGCCGTCGAGCGCGCCGAGCGGGGCGCCCCGTGCCCAGCGCGCCTGCGACGCCTCGGCCTGCGCCAGCGCCGCGTCGCCCTCGAGCGCGTAGGTCGCGTGCAGGTGCGGCTCCCAGGCGTGGATGTGCGCGAGCACGTCGCGCACGACCTCGACCGGCGACAGGGTTCGGTCGCGGTAGCCGGCGAGCAGCTCGACGGCGCCGAGATCCTGCAGCGAGCTCATGGCGAGGTCACCGCCCTGCCGGTCACTGCCACGACAGCGCCGCCAGATCGTTCGCGAAGATCGGCGAGCTGCTCCACAGGCCCTTCAGCTGCTTCTTGCCGACCGCGAACTGCGGCAGCTGGTACAGGTAGACGTTGACCGAATCGGTCGCGAGCTGGCGCTGGATGTCGCCGATCAGCTTCAGCCGGCCCTTCGGGTCGGTCGTGCCGTTGTACTTCGCGAACAGCTCGTTGAAGGCCTTCGAGTTGTAGCCCCAGTAGTAGGCCGGGTCGGCATAGCGGTCGAAATCGAGCGGTTCGGCGTGGCAGATCATCGTCAGGTCGAAATTGCCCTTGAACGGACCCGACAGCCACTGCGCCCACTCGACGTTCTCGATCTTCGCGATCACGCCGACCTTCGCGAGCTGCGCCGCGACGATCTCGCCGCCCTGGCGCGCGTACGGCGGCGGCGGCAAGGTCAAGGTCACGTTCAGCGGCGTCGCGACCCCCGCCTCCTTCAGCAGCGCCTTGGCCTTCTCGGGGTCGTACGGGTTCAGCGCGGTCAGGTCGACGTAGCCGGCGTCGGTCGGCACCATGTGGCTGCCGATCGGCTTCGCGAGGCCCTCCTGCGAGCCGTCGATGACGGCCTTGCGATCGATCGCCGCGGCCAGCGCGCGGCGCACGCGCAGGTCGTCGAAGGGCTTCTTCTTGTTGTTGATGCTGACGATGGTCTTGCACTCGGTGCCGCCGGGCGTGACCGCGAAGCGCGCGTCGCCCTGGAACTGCTTCAGGCTCTGCAGTGCGCCGAAGCGCGGCATCGCGTCGACGTCGCCGGCGAGCAGCGCCGCGACCTGCGCGGCCGGGTCGTTGATGAAGCGGAACGTGACCTTCTTCAGCCTGATCGTCGCCGGGCTGCGGTAGCCCTCGTTCTTCACCAGCGTGATCGCGGCGCCCTTGGCCCAGTTGTCGAACTTGAACGGCCCGGTGCCGATCGGCCTGGTCGCGGTGGTGGACGCGCTCTTCGGGTCGAGGATCACGGCCGTGTTCTCGCCCATGCGGAACAGGAAATTGCCGTCCGGCTGGTTCAGCACCACGATCACCGTGAACGGATCGGGCGTGTCGACGCGGCTGATGTTGTCGAACACCGCCTTCTTGGCCTTGTTGGTCGAGCCCGGCGCCTTCGCGCGCTCGAAGCTGAACTTCACGTCGCTGGCATCGAAGGCCTCGCCGTCGCTGAACTTCACGCCACGGCGCAGCTTGAAGGTGTAGCTCCGGCCGTCGGGATCGACGCTCCAGCTCTCGGCGAGCAGCGGCGCGATGCTGCCGTCCATGTTGACCTTCGTCAGGCCCTCGAGCACGTTGTAGTGCACGACCTCGCCGATCGCCGCGGCCGAGGCCATCGTCGGGTCGAGGCCTGGCGCCGGCTCGAGGATCATGCCGAGCACCGCGCTGTCCTTGGCCGTCTGCGCGTGAGCGGCGGGCGCCGTGAATGCGGCCGCGGCGGCGACTGACAGCAGCGCCAGCAGCGCGGTCGTGGCGGGGCGGGGGGTCGACTTCGTCATCAGCACACTCCTGGGGCGGGGATTCGTTCGTCTTCGGGCGGAATCGACTCTAGCGGAACGCGGCCGTGTCGGGGACGGCCGCGAGCAGGGTCCGGGTGTACGCGTGCGCCGGCCGCTGCAGCACCTGCTCGGTCGGGCCGTACTCGACGATCAGCCCCGCATGCATCACCGCGATGTCGTCGCAGACGTGGTCGACGACCGCGAGGTCGTGGCTGATGAACAGGTAGGTCACGCCGAACTGCTGCTGCAGGTCGGCCAGCAGGTTCAGCACCTGGGCCTGCACCGAGACGTCGAGCGCGCTGACCGGCTCGTCGGCGACGATCAGCTTCGGCCGCGTGATCAGCGCGCGCGCGATCGCGATGCGCTGGCGCTGGCCGCCGGAGAACTCGTGCGGGAACTTGTCGGCATCCGTCGCGCGCAGTCCGACCGCGTCGAGCGAGGCGGCGACGCGCGCGCGCGTGCCCGCCGCATCGACACCGATCAGCGGCTCGGCGACGATGCGCCCAACGCGCTGGCGCGGGTCGAGCGAGCCGTACGGATCCTGGAACACCATCTGGAAATCGCGCCGCGCGTCGCGCAGCTCGGCGTGCGACAGCGCATGCAGGTCGCGCCCGAGCAGCCGCACGCTGCCCGCGCTCGGCGCTTCGAGCGCCATCACCAGGCGCGCCAGCGTCGACTTGCCCGAGCCCGACTCGCCGACGATCCCGAGGCTGCGGCCGGCCTGCATCGCGAAGCTGACGCCGCGCAACGCCTCGACGACCGGCGCCGGCTCGAACAGGCGCTCGCGCGGCAGGCGGTAGCGCTTGACGACATCGCGCACCTCCAACAATGCGTCGCTCATTGGCGCAACTCCGGGTCGTCGACGCGGATGCAGCTTGCGGCATGCGCCGGGCCGACGACGATAGCGGGCGGCGGGGCTGCACGGCAGGCGTCGATGACCCACGCGCAGCGGTCGGCGAACGGGCAGCCGGCCGGCATGTCGACAAGCTCAGGCACGCGCCCCGGAATCGTCGCGAGGCGCGGCCGCCGGCCGTCGACCTTGGCGGCGCCCATCCGCGGCCGCGCCGCGAACAGGCCGCGCGTGTACGGATGCGCGAGGTGCGCGAAGACCTCGCGGGTCGGCCCCGATTCGACCACGGTGCCGCCGTACATCACCTGCAGCCGCGCGACGGTGCGAGCCATCACGCCCAGGTCGTGGCTGATCATCAGCAGCGCCATGCCGCTCTCGTCGACGAGCGTGCGGATCAGCTCGAGGATCTCGCGCTGGATCGTCACGTCCAGCGCGGTCGTCGGCTCGTCGGCGATCAGCAGATCCGGCCCGCAGGCCAGCGCCATTGCGATCGTCACGCGCTGGCGCTGCCCGCCCGAGAGCTGGTGCGGGTAGGCGTCCAGGCGCTGCGCGGCCTGCGGCAGGCGCACGCGCTCCAGCAGTCGCAGCGCCTCGGCGCGCGCGGCGCCGCGGGCCATGCCGCGGTGCAGCGTCAGCGGCTCGGCGATCTGCTCGCCGATCGTGTGCAGCGGGTTCAGCGCGGTCATCGGCTCCTGGAAGACCATCCCGATGCGGTCGCCGCGCAGCGCGCACATCGCGTCGTCGTCGAGGCCGACGAGCTCCCGGCCGCCGAGCCGGATGCTGCCGCTGACCTGCGCGCCGGCCGGCAGCAGGCCCATGATCGCCATCGCCGTCATCGACTTGCCGCAGCCGCTTTCGCCGATCAGCCCGAGCGTTGCGCCGCGGTCGAGCCGCAGGTCGATGCCGCGCAGCGCGTCGGCCGGGCCGCGCGCGGTGTTCAGCGTGACCCGAAGATCGGTGACGTCCAGGAGCGGCGCGGGGGTCAGCACCGCTTCATTGTGCCGTGCTGCCATCGTCGTCAGCGCTGCCGCGCGAGCCGCGGATCGAGCAGGTCGCGCAGCCCGTCGCCCATCAGGTTCAGCCCGAGCACCGACAGCACGATCGCCAGCCCCGGCCAGACCGCGAGCAGCCACGACTGGTACATCAGGTTCTGCCCTTCGTTGAGCATGCGGCCCCAGCTCGGCATCGGCGGCTGCGTGCCCAGGCCCAGGTAGCTCAGCGCCGCCTCGGCCAGGATCGCGACGGCGAACTGGATCGTCGCCTGCACGATCAGCGCCGCGGCGATGTTCGGCAGCACGTGGCGCCAGGTGATGCTCCACGCGCCCTTGCCGCAGGCGCGCGCCGCGAGCACGAACTCGCGCGACCAGACGCTGTTCGCCGCGGCGCGCGTGATGCGCGCGAACACCGGCACGTTGAAGATGCCGATCGCGACGATCGCGGTCGTCAGCCCCGGACCGTAGACGGCGGTCAGCATGATCGCCGAGAGCAGCGCCGGGAACGCGAACGCAAAGTCGGAGAAGCGCATCACCAGCTCCTCGACCCAGCCGCGCCGCGCCGCCGCGAGCAGCCCGAGCGCGACACCGAACACGATGCCGATGCCGACCGCGATCAGCCCGACCGCGATCGAGTTGCGGCTGCCGACGATCAGCAGCGAGACGATGTCGCGGCCCAGGCTGTCGGTGCCGAGCCAGTGCGCGGCCGACGGCGGCCGCAGCTTGTTCGGGATGTCGAGGTCGGCGAACGAGTAGGGCGTCCAGACGAACGACAGCAGCGCGGTCGCGACCAGCAGCGCGACCAGCACGCCGCCGAGAAGAAAGCTCCTGTGGCGCACGGCGCGCTGCCAGAAGCTCACGACGCGTGCACCTTCAGCCGCGGATCGATCACCGCGTACAGCACGTCGACGATGAAGTTGATCACGATCACCGCGGCGGCCAGCAGCATCACGACGTTCTGCACGACGAGCAGGTCGCGGTTCGAGATCGCCTGGAAGATCAGCCGCCCCAGGCCCGGCAGCGAGAACACGTTCTCGACCACGATCGTGCCGGTCAGCAGGCTCGCGAACTGCAGCCCCATCACCGTCAGCACCGGCACGAAGGCGTTGCGCAGCACGTGGCGCCACAGCACCTGGCGCCGGTTCAGGCCTTTCGCGCGCGCGGTGCGGACGAAGTCTTCGCCGAGCACGTCGAGCACCGCCGAGCGCGTGATGCGCGTCAGGATCGCGGCCTGCACGACCGCCAGCGCGACGGCCGGCAGGATCAGCGCCTTGAACGCCTGCCACGGGTCGTCGGCCCAGCCCGGGAAGCCGCCGGCCGAGAACCACTGCAGCTTCACCGCGAACACCAGGATCAGCAGGATCGCGAACCAGAAGTTCGGGATCGCGATGCCGAGCTGGCTGAGGCCCATCACGCCGACATCGCCGAGCCGGTTGTGGCGCGACGCGGCATAGATGCCCAGCGTCAGCGCGATCAGCGTCGTCAGCGTCATCGCCATCAGCGCCAGCGGCGCGGTCACCGCGAGGCGCTCGCCGATCAGCTGCGTGACCGGCGCTTCGTAGGCGACGCTGGTGCCGAGCTCGCCGGTCAGCAGGCCGGCGATCCAGCGCGCATAGCGCACGGCGGCGGGCTGGTCCAGGCCGAGCTTCACCGACAGCGCCTGCACAGCCTCCGGCGAGGCCGACTCGCCGAGCATCACCTGCGCGGCATTGCCCGGCAGCACGCCCTGGACCGCGAAGATCACGATCGACGCGGCCAGCAGCGTCGCGACGAAGGTCGCGCAGCGCTTCAGGAGAAAGATGCTCATGCCAATATCATGGCCGATAACCGGGCAGGCGCTCTTTGCGCCGGGGAGGACCGATGCTGTTCCGTCGCCGCGAGGTCTGGCTGCCGACGCTGTGGGGTGCGCTGCTGCTGCTCGTGGTCGCTGCGGTAGCGGGGCTCGCGCTCGGCCGCTCGGCGTATGCGCTGCTCGCACCCGAATCGCCGGCCCGCGGGCCGGACGGCCGCGGCGCGCGCACGCTGATCGTCGAAGGCTGGCTCGACGGCAGCGAGCTGCAGCAGGCGGTCGCCGCGGCGCGGCGCGGCCGCTACGAGCGCGTGCTGACGGCCGGCGGGCCGATCGACCCGCTCCTCGACGCGGGCGGCTGGAAGAACTACGCGCTGCGCAGCGCCGACCGCCTGCGCGCGGCCGGCCTGACCGAGGTGCCGATCATCGCGGTGCCGGCACCCGCGTCGGCACAGGACCGCAGCTACCTCAGCGCGGTGATGGTGCGCGAGTGGGCGAAGGGCGAGGGCCTCGCGCTCGACGCCGTCGACCTGTATTCGGCCGGCGCGCACGCGCGCCGCTCTTGGCTGGTGTACCGGATGGCGTTCGGCGAGCGGGTCGAGGTCGGCGTGCTCGCGGCGCGGCCGCACGAGTACGACGCGCAGCGCTGGTGGACGAGCAGCGCCGGCGCGAAGACGACGCTCGGCGAGCTGCTGAGCCTGGCCTGGACAAAGTGCTGCTTCTGGCCCGGCCCACCCGGTTCGCACGAGGAGCGCTGGGCGGTTCCTCCGGCGCCGTAGCGCCTGTCACGCGCTCAGCTCAGCGCCTCGTCGAGTGCCTCGATCCAGTGCTTCACCGGCGTCGTCGTGCCGGTCTGCAGGTGCTGGATGCAGCCGATGTTCGCCGAGACGATCGCCTGCGCCTCGAGCGGCGCGAGGTTCGCGAGCTTGCGGTCGCGCAGCGCGTACGCGAGCTCCGGCTGCAGCACCGAGTAGGTGCCGGCCGAGCCGCAGCACAGGTGGCTCTCGTTCGGCGCGAGCCGCACGTCGAAACCGAGCGCGCGCAGGTGGGTCTCGACGCCGCCGCGCAGCTGCTGGCCGTGCTGCAAGGTGCACGGCGGGTGGAACGCGAGCTGGCTGGCGGTGTTGCGCAGCCGGACCTTGTTCTTCAGCCGCGGCACCAGGTCGGGCAGCAGCTCGCTCAGGTCGCGCGTCAGCGCGCTGATGCGCTGCGCCTTCTCGGCATAGGCCGGATCGTGCGCGAGTGCGTGGCCGTAGTCCTTCACGGTCACGCCGCAGCCCGACGCGTTCATCACGATCGCCTCGATGCCGGCGATCGACCCTGGCCCGCCGGAGATCAGCGGCCACCACGCGTCGACATTGCGGCGCATGTCGTCGCGCCCGCCCTCGGTGTCGTTCAGGTGCGTGCGGATCGCGCCACAGCAGCCGGCCTCGTCGGCGACGATGGTCTGGATGCCGGCCGCGTCGAGCACGCGCGCGGTCGCGCTGTTGATGTTCGGCAGCATCGATGGCTGCACGCAGCCCATCAGCATCAGCACCTTGCGCGGGTGCTCGCGCGTCGGCCATTGGTGCGCGCGCGCGCCGGAGCGCGCCGGCACCTTCGACCGAAGCGCCGCAGGCACCAGGGGTCGCAGCGCCTGGCCGAGCTTCATCGCCGGCGCGAACGCGGGCGAGGTCAGGCCTTCCTTCAAGAGCCAGCGCGTCGCCTTCTCGCGCGCCGGTCGTTCGACCCGGTCGTCGACGATCGGCCGCACGATCTCGATCAGCGCGCCGTACTGCACGCCCGACGGGCAGGTGCTCTCGCAGTTGCGACAGGTCAGGCAGCGGTCGAGGTGCAGCTGCGTGCTGCGCGTGACCTCCGCGCCTTCGAGCACCTGCTTCATCAGATAGATGCGGCCGCGCGGGCCGTCGAGCTCGTCGCCGAGCAGCTGGTAGGTCGGGCAGGTCGCGGTGCAGAAGCCGCAGTGCACGCACTTGCGCAGGATCGCCTCGGCCGCGCTGCCTTCGGGCGTGTCCTTGAACGGGGGTGCGAGTTTGGTTTGCATCGAGGTCGGCGCGGTCAGGATCACAGGTCGGGGTACAGGCGACCGGGGTTGAAGAGGCCCGCCGGGTCGAACGATTTCTTCAGTTCGCGGTGGATGCGATCGAGCGGCGAGCGCAGCGGCGCGAAGGCGCCGGCCGACTTGTCGCGCGCCGCGAAAAGGGTGGCGTGGCCGCCGACCTGCGCCGCCGCGTCGCGCACCGCGGACGCCGGCAGCGCGCTGCACAACCAACGCTGCGCGCCGCCCCACTCGATCATCAATTCGCCCGTCAGGGCGAGCGGCGGTGCGACCTGCGGCACCGACAGGCGCCACAGCGCGGCGCCGTTCGCGACCGCGGCGTGCGCGGCGCTGAAGAATTCGTCGGTGTGATCGCGCAGGCCCTCCCAGAACGGGCCGGCGAACTCGGGCTGGACGACATCGCCGCCGAGCCGCACGCGCGCCGCCTGCACCGCGGCAAGCGCGCCGCGCAGGCGCAGGATCAGGTTGCCGTCCCACCAGGCACTGGCGTTCAGCGGGATCGGCTGTCCGCCCCAGTCGTTCAGCTTCGAGAGCGCCTCGGCCTGGTCCATCTCCATGCGCAGGGTCACGGTCGCCGGCGCGACCGGCATCACCTTCAGCGAGACCTCGAGGATCAGACCGAGCGTGCCGAGCGAGCCGGCCAGCAGCCGCGAGACGTCGTAGCCGGCGACGTTCTTCATCACCTGGCCGCCGAAGCTCAGCACCTCGCCGCGGCCGTTCAGCATCGTCGCGCCGAGCACGTAGTCGCGCACCGAGCCGACGGCCGCGCGCGACGGGCCCGACAGGCCGGCCGCAACCATGCCGCCGACCGTCGCGCCGCGGTGGCGCGCGCTGAGCGCCGCAGCGCCGAAGTGCGGCGGCTCGAACGGCAGGCACTGGCCGCGGGTCGCGAGCAGCGCCTCGAGCTCGGCCAGCGAGGTGCCGCAGCGCGTCGTGACAACGAGCTCGGTCGGCTCGTAGCTCGAGGTGCCTTCGAGCACCCGGGTGTCGAGCAGCTCGCCTTGCGGCGGCTCGCCGTAGAAGTCCTTGGTGCCGCCGCCGCGGATGCACAGCTGCGCGCCGGCCGCGCGGGCGGATTGCACTCGGTCGATCAGGAGTTGCAGTGCCGGGTCGTTGGGGCTCATTCGGGGACGCCGGTCAGAAACGCGGGATGTCGGCGAACGGCAGCAGCCCGCGCCGCACGTGCATCTTGCCGTACTCGGCGCAGCGCGCGAGCGACGGGATCGCCTTGCCGGGGTTCAGCAGTTCCTTCGGATCGAACGCGCGCTTCAGCGCCAGCATCTGCTCGCGCTCCTCGGGCGCGAACTGCACGCACATCGCCGAGAGCTTCTCGATGCCCACGCCGTGCTCGCCCGAGACCGTGCCGCCCATCGCGACGCTCGATTCGAGGATGTCGGCGCCGAACAGCTCGCAGCGGTGCAGCTGGTCGGCATCGTTCGCATCGAACATGATCAGCGGGTGCAGGTTGCCGTCGCCGGCATGGAACACGTTCGCACAGCGCAGCCCGTACTTCTTCTCCATGCCCTCGATCGCGAGCAGGATGTCGGCCAGGCGCTTGCGCGGGATCGTCGAATCCATGCACATGTAGTCGGGGCTCAGCCGGCCGGTGGCCGGAAACGCGTTCTTGCGGCCGCTCCAGAACTTCAGGCGCTGTGCCTCGTCGGCGCTGACCTCGATGCGGGTCGCGCCGCTGCTGTCGAGCACCGCTTCCATGCGGCTGATCTCCTCGCTCACTTCTTCGGGCGTGCCGTCGCTCTCGCAGAGCAGGATCGCGGCGGCATCGAGGTCGTAGCCGGCGTGCACGTAATCCTCGACCGCGGCGGTCATCGGCTTGTCCATCATCTCGAGGCCGGCCGGGATGATGCCGGCGGCGATCACCGCGGCGACCGCGTCGCCGGCCTTTCGGATGTCGTCGAAGCTGGCCATGATGCAGCGCGCGAGCTGCGGCTTCGGCACCAGCTTGACGGTGACTTCGAGCGCGACCGCGAGCATGCCTTCGCTGCCGACGAGGATCGTCATCAGGTCGAGCCCGGCGCAGTCGAGTGCCTCGGAGCCGAACTCGACGGCCGAGCCGTCGATCATGAAGCCGCGCACGCGCAGCACGTTGTGCAAGGTCAGCCCGTACTTCAGGCAGTGCACGCCGCCGGAGTTCTCGGCGACGTTGCCGCCGATCGTGCAGGCGATCTGGCTGCTCGGGTCGGGTGCGTAGTACAGGCCGAACGGCGCGGCTGCTTCGCTGATCGCGAGGTTGCGTACGCCGCACTGGACCAGCGCGGTGCGCGCGACCGCGTCGATCTTCAGGATCTGGTTGAACTTGGCCAGGCTCAAGGTCACGCCGAGCCGATGCGGCATGGCGCCACCCGACAGGCCGGTCCCGGCGCCGCGCGCGACCACCGGCACGTTCAGGCGATGGCACTCGCGCAGCACCGCGGCGACCTGCGCCTCGGTTTCGGGCAGCGCGACGACCAGTGGCTGCTCGCGATAGGCCGTCAGGCCGTCGCACTCGTAGGGGACCGTGTCCTCACGGCGCCAGAGCAGCGCGTGGGCCGGCAGCACCGCGGCCAGCGCGGCGACGACCTCGTTCTGGCGCTGCGCGCGGTCGCTGGTCTCGATCGCGAGGGTGTCGGGCAAGGGGGCGTTCATCGGCGGCAAGCGGAGTGGGTGTTCATTGGGTAACTTCCGCGCTGCGCCCCGCGCAACACCGTGCTCATCGCGCAGCCTCGCTGCGCCGGAACACCGTCAGCACGCCGGTGTAGCCGTACAAGTGGCGGCGCGCAATCTCGCCGGCCGCGAAGAAGCCGACCAGCGGCACGTCGCCGAGCGCATGCCGGACGATCGCGAGTTCGGCCGATGGCGCGCCGAAGTGCGCGCCGCCACGCCCCGAGCAGCTGACGTAGATCGCGCCGGCGATGCCGGACGCCGCGGCGCCGCCGGGGTCGCCCGCATGCGCTTCCTTCAGCGCCAGCGCCGCCGGCAGCGGCAGGTTCTCGGGCTCGACCTCCTCGCGCAGCTCGGCGCAGATGCGCATCAGGTCGCGCCGCGCCGCTTCGACATGGCGGCTGCAGAACGCGAGCTGCTGGCCGACCTCGGCGGTGTCGGCGATCGCGATGCCGCGCCGGCCCGGATCGAGCCCGATCAGATGGCGCACGCGCGTGTCGGCGCCGAACGCGCCGCGGCGCACGATCGCGTCGAACGCGCTGCGGGTCGAGGCGTCCTCGTCGGCGCTGTCGCCGTGCGTGTCGATCACGCCGGCGTCGACCGCAGCGTCGGTCAGCCCGACCAGTACCTGGCGCAGCTTCGGCAGCGCCGCACGCGGCTCGACGCCGTCGAGGCCGATGTCGCGCAGCAGGCAATCGAGCGCCGGCTCGCCGTCGAGTGCGGTGACCACGTTGCGTTCGGCCGCGCTGACGATGCGCTGCGGCCCGACCGGCTGGCAGCCCTGCGTGACGCGCGAGACCAGCGCCACGCTGCGGTCGAACGCCACGCCGGACAGGCCGCCCGCCAGCACGCCGCCGGCGATCTGCAGCTGCCGCGACGGCGCCGACGCGAGCCCGCCGAACAGGTAGCCGGTGGCGGTGCGCGCGCTCATGTCGTGGATCAGCTCGGCGAGGTCGGCGGTGCCCGGATCCGCGTGCACGTTTGCGGTGTGCGCCGCGAATCCGCCGAGCGGGCGCGCGCCCGAAAACACGCGGAAGTGCTCGGTCGCGAGGTCGGTCAGCATCAGCGCCAGCGCCGGCTCGTCGAAGTATTCGACGCCGGCGGCGGCGATGCCGACGCCGCTCGCGCCGACCCATTCGACGCCCGGCCAGCGCCGCTGCAGCTCGACGAGCAGCGCCTGCGCATGCGGCGCATAGGCGTCGGTCAGGTAGACCCAGCCGAGCGTCGGCGCCGCGGCGGCGCCGGGCGCGTGGCGCTGCGCGTCGATCTGGGCGGCGGCGAGCGCGAGCGCCATGCGCCAGTCGGGGTGCGTCGCGTGGCCGTGCAGGAAGCGGTTCATCTGGCGGCTATTGTCGGACGCGCCGCGACGCCTCGCGCACCGCGCTCAAGAATGACTCCTATGCGCGCGCGCCGTCACCGGCGCGGCGCTGCGTTGGTGGGCGCCGCCTTCTTCGCGGCGGGCTTGCGCTTGGCCGCGGCGCGCGGCTTCTTCTTCGCGGCGGGGGCGGCGCCGGCCGGGTCCAGCGACTTCTTCACCGCGGCGCCGGCGAGCTGGCGCGCCGCATCGGCCCCGGTGTCCTTCATCGCGGTGGTCGCGAGTTCGGTGAACTGCTTGGTCAGCGCGCCCCACCATTGCAGCGGGTCGACGACGCCCGGCGCGGGTGCGGCCACGGTGGGCGGCGCCGCGGCCGCCTCCGGTTCGGGCTCGGGTTCCGGCACCGGCGCCGGCACGGGCGCGGCGGCGGGCGCGGGCGGCATCCGGATCTGCAGCGATTCGCGCAGCCCGTCCATCTGCACGTTCATCGTCTTCAGCGTCGACAGCGTCATGCGCTGCACCTCGAGCGCCTGGATCGTCGCGCCGAGCATGCGCGCGTTCTGCTCGAGCCAGAACTGCACCGTGCGCAGCTCCTCGATGCGCTTCTCGAGCTCGGCCGGATCGATCGTCGGCGCGACCCACTGGCCGATGCCGGGCAGCGCCGCGCCGGCGTTCTTCACCAGGCCCTGCAGGAAATCGAAGCCCGGCACGAGCTTCGCGAAGGCGGATGGGTCGGTCATGGCGTGGGCTCCGGCGGCTGGTTGGAGGGGGCGATCGGTTCGACACGATACCCGCGCCGGGCCAGCAGCGCCGGCAACCCGCGCGGCCCGATCATGTGCAGGCTGCCGACCGCGGCGAACACGCGCTTGCCGCTCAGGTGCAGCGCGTCGATGCTCGCGGCGAGGCCGGGGTTGCGATCGTCGAGCATGCGCTTCATGTCGGCACGGTCGGCGGCGGTCTTCAGGCAGTCGCACCAGGATTCGTAGGTCGAGAAGCTGCGCCAGTCGCCGTCGGCCCAGAGCTGCGCGACCCGCAGCAGCAAGGGCCGGGCACGATCGCCTTCGATGTCGTCGAGCGCGCTGGCGACGGCCGAGATCGTTTCGGCCGCGCTGCCGGGGACCTGCATCGCCTTCAGCTGGAGCTCGGGCGTTTCGAGCGACACGACGGCCAGTTTCTCGCCGTGGCCGCGCGCGGCAAGCACGTTGTCGATGCCGTACGCGCTGTCGAGCCCGTCGCGGCGCACCGTCAGGCTGGTCAGCCATGCGGTGGCGAGATAGGGCGGCAGGATCTCGAGCAGTTCCGGCGCCATGCACTCGGCCGCCGCCGCGCGTTGCAGGCGTTCGCGCAGCGCGTACGGCAGCGCGGCGACGGTGGGGAACGGCGTGCCCGCGGGAATGGCCGTCATGCCCTGCAGTGTGCGGCGCTGCATCTCGGGGTCGAGGTTGTCGATCTCCAGCGCGATCGTGTCGCTGGCCCGCAGCGCGGCGTCGACGCGCGGGCCCGGTGCGACCCAGCCGAGCCGGCCGACGTGGACCGTGCCGTACAGCCACGAGCTGCGGCCGCCCTTGTCGATGCGCCACAGGAAGCCGTGGTCGCGTGCATCGCGCGCGGCGGCCTGGATCTGCTCGGGTGTGGCGGGCGGGGCCGGCGGCGGGCACGCGGCCGGCTGGGCGCGTGCGGCCCCGCACAGCAGCGCCGCGAACAGTGCGGCCCAAGCGACGCGGGAGGGTCTTTTCATCGTGGGCCGGAGTGTGCGCCGCGCCAGGGCCGTTCAGCCCGGGTCGCCGAGCTCGATGCGCAGCACCGAATCGCGCTGCTGCCAGTGCAGCCTGCCGAGCACGTCCATCCCGAGCAGCGGGTAGTCGCCGAGCCGCGGCAGCGCGACGATCGACAGCCGCTGCACCTGCACGCCGCCCTGCAGTTCGATGTCGGCGCGCACGATCTGCCCGGTGACGACGCCGCCGGCGGTGTTCGAGCGCACCGTGTCGAGCGCCTCGAGCTTCAGCTCGCGGGCGAGCGCGGCGGGGATCGCGGTGCCGGTCGCGCCGGTGTCGATCAGGAACTCGACCGCGCGGCCGTTGATGCGCCCCGGCCAGTGGTAGTGGCCGTCGGTGCTCCGGCGAATCTCGAGCGTGCCCCCGCTGACCTGAAAGCTCGTCTGCTGCGCGCGGTGCTGCCACCACTGTATGCCGACGAACACCGCAGCGCCGACCAGCAGCCAGACGGTGATCAGCTTCAGGCTGCGCGGGAGATCGTCGTGCATGGAGCGCAGCGGACCGGTCAGGCCAGCGCCACGACCTTCTGCTCGATCGCCCCGAACACGCTGGCGCCGTCGAGCCCCTTCATGTCGATCCGGATCGTGTCGCCGAACTGCATGAACTCGGTCTTCGGCGCGCCGCCTTCGATGGTCTCGATCGCGCGCTTCTCGGCGATGCACGCGTAGCCGCGCGACCAATCCTTGTTGCTGACGGTGCCGCTGCCGACGATGCTGCCGGCGCGCACGTTGCGCGTCTTGCAGAGGTGCGCGATCAGCTGGCCGAAGTGGAAGGTCATCTCCGGGCCGGCATCGGTCAGGCCGACGCGCTTGCCGTTCCAGACGGTTTCCAGGTTCAGGTGCACGCGGCCGCCGTGCCAGGCGTGCAGCAGCTCGTCGGGCGTGGCCGCGACCGGGCTGAAGGCGGTCGCGGGCTTGCTCTGCACGAAGCCGAAGCCCTTCGCGAGCTCGGCGGGGATCAGGTGGCGCAGGCTCACGTCGTTCGCGAGCAGCAGCAGCCGGACGGCGTCGACCGCGGCATCGGGGGTCGTGCCGATCGCGACATCGCCGGTGATCACCGCGATCTCGGCCTCGAAGTCGATGCCGTGCTCGGTGCTGACGCAGACGATGTCGTCGCAAGGCCCGAGCAGGTCGTCGCTCCCGCCCTGGTACATCAGCGGGTCGGTGTAGAAGCTCTCCGGCACCTCGGCGCCGCGCGCCTTGCGCACCAGTTCGACATGGTTGATGTAGGCCGAGCCGTCGGCCCACTGGCAGGCGCGCGGCAGCGGCGCCATGCACTTCGCGGGGTCGAACGCGAACGCGTGGCGCGCCTTGCCGTGGTTCAGCGTCTGCGACAGTTCCTCGAGCTGCGGCGAAAGAAAGTTCCAGTCGTCCAGCACCTGCTGCAAGCGGGTGGCAACGCCACTGGCATAGTGCGCGAGTGTCAGGTCGCGCGAGACGACGACGAGTTGCCCGTCACGTGAACCGTCTTTGTAGGTCGCAAGCTTCATGGATGTCCGGTGCGGGAAAAGGTTTTCGGGGAACGCCATTGTCGATGCATGACCTCGATCCCGATGCGCCGAATCGCCGCGCCGGCCGTCACCACCGCCGGATGGCGCTCGGCGTGCTGAGCGTCGCGGCCCTGCTGCTGCACGCGGCGGCCTTCAGCGGGCTGGAATGGGCCTGGCCGCAGACCGAGGCGCCGGTGCTGCCGGCGCCGATGCACGCCGCGGCGGTCGAGCTCGCGCCGACGCTCGTCGAGCGGCCGCTGGCCGTGCCTGTTTCGGTCGATCCCGTCGAGCCCAAGGCGCGGGTGCCCCACGAGGCGACGCGTGCTGCGAAGCCACCGGCGCCGCGCGCCGAAACGCGGGCGCAGGTCGCCGCGGCAACGCCGGTCGACGCGCCTGTGGCGGCGCCGGTGCAACCGGCACTGAATGCGGTCGCGCCCCGTCCGCCGGAGACCGTGGCGGTGGCGACGCCCGATGAAAACACGATCCCGCACTACCGCACCCAGCTGCCGCCGGCCGCGCTGCTGCGCTACGAGATGCAGCGCGGCGTGCTGCGCGGCACCGGCGACCTGTCCTGGCGACCGCAGGGCGATCGCTACGAATTGAAACTCGAGGCGAAGGTCAGCGGCCTGGCCGTGTTGACGCAGGTCAGCAGCGGCGGCTTCGACGCCGCGGGCATCGCGCCGCTGCGCTTCACCGACCAGCGCCTGCGGCGCGGCACGACCGCCGCGAACTTTCAGCGTGCGGCCGACAAGATCAGCTACTCCGGTGCGCCGGACGAGTTCGCGCTGCGTGCCGGCGCGCAGGATCGGCTCAGCTGGATGATGCAGCTCGCTGCCATCGTCGCCGCCGAGCCGCAACTGGCGACGCCGGGCGCGAAGGTCGTGATGTACGTGACCGGCTCGCGCGGCGATGCCGGCGTCTGGTCGTTCCGCTGCATCGGCCCCGAGGCGGTCGCCGCACGCGGCGGCACGATCGACGCGATCAAGTTCATGCGCGAGCCGCGCGAACCCTACGACACGACCGTGCAGGTCTGGCTCGACCCGGCGCAGCACGATCTGCCGGTGCGCGCAACGCAGAAGTCCGGCCCGAACGACGAGGGTTACGAGTTGCGACTGCTCGAGATCCTCGCATTGAACTGATCCCGACCCCCCGGACCGAAGGGGGAAGCGTTATCCCTGTCGGCCACTGGCTTGAAATTTGCGTTGCGAGACTTAGCTAGGCGTCAGGTCGTCGAACCGGAGGATCCCTCTCAATGCAGATGCTCTACAACTCCGACAGCTATGCCGTGGTGCTCTTCGATGTCGCCGCCGCAGTGGCGCCCGGCGCCGCGCCTGTCGTGGCCGATGCCCCCGAACCGCTGAGCCACGGCGGCTACGAGATCGTCGACAAGTTCGCCCGCAAGGAGATCTTCCTGCAGGGCGTGATGGCGCAGAGCTTCAAGGAGGGTGTCGAGGCGCTGATCGAGACGCAGCCGTCCGAGGAAGAGATCGACGACTACATCGGGCGCTTCACGTCGCTGATGCAGCAGCCCGTCATCCTGCACTAGAACGCGCCGGTCATGCCCGCGCGGGCCGCTTCTGCGCCGCCCACCCGAATCCGCCACCTGCGTTAAGGTCTGCGGTGTCGAGTGCGATCCCCGGGGCTTGCCCCAGCTTGCACTCTGCGCCAAGATGGTCCACCGACTTGCCTGCACGGAGGGTGTCATGGTCAAGAGCCACGCGGATGCTCGCTTGCTGCTGTCCCCCGGGCTGAAGGACGCGCCGGTGCTCGACCGGATGTGCTCGCAGTTCGTGCTGACGCTGACGATGCACAACGCCGGGCGCTTCAATCTGCGGCGCGACTGGAACAGCCTGCTGTCGCTGACCGGCAAGCACCTCGTGTGGCCCGGCTCGGTGCTCGCACGGTTGCGCGAGTTCCTGAACAAGCGCTGCAAGGGCAACGAGCACTGGCGCGGTCACGAGGCGCTGGCCGATGACGCCTTCATGGTGCGCCACGGCGGCTGGCGCGGCCCGTACGAAGAGGGCACGCTCTTCTTCTACATCGACGAATACATCAAGGACGCCCCGAAAGACCTGCTCGCGGTGCTCGGCGCAACCGCCGACTGGCTCGGCCGCAGCCTGAAGAAGGAATCGACGCTGGTTCAGAAGAACATCGATGCGCTCGCCGGCCTGCTGCAGCTGAACCCGGCCGAGCGCGCGCTGCTGCTCTACGGCACGCTCGCGCGCTACCAGCGCGACCTGCGCGGGCTGCTGGTCGAGTTCAAGGTCTCGAACGCGCAGGAGGCGTACGCCGCGATCGCGAGCGTCGCCGGCGTCAGCGAGACCGATGTCGCCGAGGCGCTGCGCGCCGGATCGCGGCTCGAGCGCATCGGCATGGTCGAGAACCTGATCTCCGAGCACAACATCACCGACCTGGCCGACCTGATGAAGGTCAGCGAGCAGCTGCCGCCGGTGCTGATGCGCAAGTACGAAGGGCCGTCGGACCTGATGGCAGTGTTCACGCGGCCCGCGCGGCGCAGCGAGCTGACAGTGACCGACTTCGACTTCGTCGGCGTCGACCAGAAGATGATGACCGCGCTGCTGGCGAACGCGGTCGCGCGCAAGGAGCCCGGCGTCAACGTGCTGCTGTACGGTCCGCCGGGCACCGGCAAGACCGAGCTCGCGAAGGTCGCCGCACAATCGGCCGGGCTCGAGCTTTACGAGGTCGAGTATGCCGATCGCGACGGCAACTCGCTCAGCGGCCGCGACCGCTACCGCTCGTTGCAGATCAGCCAGGTGTTCCTGAAGGGCAGCAGCAATGTCGCGCTGCTGTTCGACGAGGTCGAAGACGTGTTTCCGCCGATCTCGACCGACGCCGCGCAGCTGATGGCGCGCATGGACACCGGCGACGGTGCGCTCTCGGGCAGCGTCAGCGGCAAGGCCTGGGTGAACCAGATCCTCGAGACGAACCCGGTGCCGGTGATCTGGGTCACGAACCGCATCGAGCAGATCGACCCGGCGTTCCGGCGCCGCTTCCAGTACCACCTTGAGCTGAAGAGCCCACCGCCCGGCGCGCGCGAGTTGCTGGTGTCGCGCGCTCTCGCCGGTGTCGATGTCGACTCGGGCTTCGCGGCGAAGCTCGCCGAGCGCAAGGGGCTGACGCCGGCGCAGATCCGCACCGCGGTGCGCTTCGCGCGGCTCGCCTGCGCGCCCGACGCCGGTCACGACCTGCAGTCGCTGATCGAGCGCCAGCTCGTCAACGCCGACAAGGCGCTCGGCAATCCGCTGAACGAGCGCGGCGCGCGCCGCGTCGTGACGAGCTACGACCTCGGCCTGGTCAACACCGAGTCGCGCTTCGAGGTGCCGAAGATCGTCGAGGCGCTGCGCCGCAAGACCTACGGCACGCTGTGCTTCTACGGCCCGCCCGGCACCGGCAAGACCGCGCTGGCCGAGCACATCGCGCACGAGCTGCAGCGGCCCCTGATGATCCGCCAGGCCAGCGACATCATGAGCAAGTATGTCGGCGAGACCGAGCAGAACATGGCGAAGATGTTCGACGAGGCGCAGGCCGAGAGTGCGGTGCTGCTGCTCGACGAGGCCGACAGCTTTCTGCGCAGCCGCCGCATGGCCGAGCGCAACTACGAGGTCAGCGAGGTCAACGAGATGCTGCAGGGCATGGAGCGCTTCGCCGGCGTGTTCATCTGCACGACCAACCTGTTCCAGGATCTCGACGAGGCCGCGCTGCGGCGCTTCACGTTCAAGGTGCAGTTCAAGCCGCTGACCGCGCCGCAGCGCGAGCGCATGTTCGTCGTCGAGGCGCTCGGCGGCGATGCGGCGCTGCTGACGCGCGAGCAGAGCGGCCGTCTCGCGCAGCTGACGGCGCTCGCCCCGGGCGATTTCGCGTCGGTGAAGCGCCAGGTCGACGTGCTCGGCGAGGCCTTCGCGCCCGACGAGTTCCTGTCGCAGCTGGAGGCCGAGCACCGGGTCAAGCCGGAGGTGCGGCAGCAGCGCGGGATGGGCTTCCTGCACTGAGCCGCGCGCCGGCCGCGGGGCTTTCCTACAATGTCGGCATGAACACGCCGAACTTCACCCGTGCCGCGCAACTGCCTGAGATCCTGAAGCAGCGCATCGTCGTGCTCGACGGTGCGATGGGCACGATGATCCAGCGCTACAAGCTGGGCGAGGCCGACTACCGCGGCACGCGGTTCAAGGATCACCCGAAGGACCTGAAGGGCAACAACGACATGTTGCAGCTCAGCAAGCCCGAGGTCATCGGCGAGATTCACGCGCAGTACCTCGAGGCGGGCGCCGACATCATCGAGACCAACACCTTCGGCGCGACGACGGTCGCGCAGGACGACTACGGCCTCGGCGCCTATGCCCGCGAGATGAACGTCGCCGCCGCGAAGCTCGCGCGCGCCGCCTGCGACCGGTTCACGAGTGCCGAGAAGCCGCGCTTCGTCGCCGGCGCGCTCGGGCCGACGCCGAAGACCGCGAGCATCAGCCCCGACGTCAACGACCCGGCCGCGCGCAACGTCACGTTCGACGAACTGAAGGCCGCGTACCGCGAGCAGGCCAGCGGCCTGCTCGAAGGCGGCTGCGACCTGTTCCTGGTCGAGACGATCTTCGACACGCTGAACGCGAAGGCCGCGATCTTCGCGCTCGACGAGCTGATGGAAGAGACGGGGGAACGCCTGCCGGTGATCATCTCCGGCACCGTGACCGATGCGTCGGGCCGCATCCTGTCGGGCCAGACGGTCAGCGCGTTCTGGCACAGCGTGCGCCACGCGCGGCCGCTCGCGATCGGGCTGAACTGCGCGCTCGGCGCGACCCTGATGCGGCCCTACATCGAGGAGCTCGCGCGCATCGCCGGCGACACCTTCGTCAGCTGCTACCCGAACGCCGGCCTGCCGAACCCGATGAGCGACACCGGCTTCGACGAGACGCCCGAGATCACCGGCAGTCTTCTCGAGGAGTTCGCGAAGGCCGGTTTCCTGAACATCGCCGGCGGCTGCTGCGGCACGACGCCGGCGCACATCGCGTCGATCGCGCAGAAGGTCGGCCAGTACCGGCCGCGCTGCGGGCACCGCGGCGCGCTGTTCGGCGAGCTGGAGCTCGAAGCGGCCTGACTACAATTCGGTTTCGCCCGAGGAGCGTTGCGACAGCCTGATTTGCGAACCGCAGTCAGGCCGCCAGGCTCGGGCACGATGCCTTCCAAGCATCGGTTCAACGGCGCTCACCCGACCCCCTGACAGGTCCGCGGTGAGCAACGCGGGCCTCATTCGAGTTTCGCTGCGATGAACGCCACAAAGATCCCCGTCCCTCCGATGAAACTCTCCGGCCTCGAGCCGGTACTGCTCGGCGAAGGCGCGCTGTTCGTCAACGTCGGCGAGCGCACCAACGTGACCGGCTCGAAGGCCTTCGCGCGGATGATCCTGAACGGCGAATTCGAGCAGGCGCTCTCCGTCGCACGCCAGCAGGTCGAGAACGGTGCGCAGGTCATCGACATCAACATGGACGAGGCCATGCTCGACAGCAAGGCCGCGATGGTGCGCTTCCTGAACCTGATCGCCGGCGAGCCCGAGATCGCGCGCGTGCCGATCATGGTCGACAGCTCGAAATGGGAGGTGATCGAGGCCGGCCTGAAGTGCATCCAGGGCAAGGGCATCGTCAACTCGATTTCGCTGAAGGAGGGCGAGGCGCAGTTCAGGCACCAGGCCAAGCTCGTCAGGCGCTACGGCGCCGCGGCCGTCGTGATGGCGTTCGACGAGACCGGCCAGGCCGACACCTACCAGCGCAAGATCGAGATCTGCGAGCGCGCGTACCGCATCCTGGTCGACGAGGTCGACTTTCCGCCCGAGGACATCATCTTCGACCCGAACATCTTCGCGATCGCCACCGGCATCGAGGAGCACAACAACTACGCGGTCGACTTCATCAATGCGACGCGCTGGATCAAGCAGAACCTGCCCGGCGCGAAGGTCAGCGGCGGTGTCTCCAACGTGAGCTTCAGCTTCCGCGGCAACGACCCGGTGCGCGAGGCGATCCACACCGTGTTCCTGTACCACGCGATCCAGGCCGGCATGGACATGGGCATCGTCAACGCCGGCATGGTCGGCGTCTACGACGATCTCGATGCCGAACTGCGCGAGCGGGTCGAAGACGTGGTGCTGAACCGGCGCGAGGATTCCGGCGAGCGCCTGATCGAGATCGCCGAGAGCGCGAAGGGCATGGCGAAGGACGACAGCGCGCGCCTCGCGTGGCGCGCGAAGCCGGTCGACGAGCGCCTGAGCCACGCACTGGTGCACGGCATCAACGACTTCATCACCGAAGACACCGAAGAGGTCTACCAGCGCGTGCTCGCCACCGGCGGCCGGCCGCTGCACGTGATCGAGGGCCCGCTGATGGACGGCATGAACATCGTCGGCGACCTGTTCGGGCAGGGCAAGATGTTCCTGCCGCAGGTCGTCAAGAGCGCACGCGTGATGAAGCAGGCGGTCGCGCACCTGCTGCCCTACATCGAGGCCGAGAAGGCCGCGATGATCGAGGCCGGCGGCGAAGCCAAGGCGAAGGGCAAGATCGTGATCGCGACCGTCAAGGGCGACGTGCACGACATCGGCAAGAACATCGTCACCGTCGTGCTCCAGTGCAACAACTTCGAGGTCGTCAACATGGGCGTGATGGTGGCGTGCCAGGACATCCTGGCGCGCGCCAAGGTCGAGGGCGCCGACATCATCGGCCTCTCCGGCCTGATCACGCCGAGCCTGGAGGAGATGCAGCACGTCGCCGGCGAGATGCAGCGCGACGACTACTTCCGCATCAAGAAGATTCCGCTGCTGATCGGCGGCGCGACGACGAGCCGCGTGCACACCGCGGTGAAGATCTCGCCGCACTACGAGGGCCCGGTCGTCTACGTGCCCGACGCGAGCCGATCGGTCAGCGTCTGCAGCGACCTGCTCAGCGACGAGCGCGCCGCCGCGTACATCACCGAGCTGAACGCCGATTACGTGCGCGTGCGCGAGCAGCATGCGAACAAGAAGGCGACGCCGCTGGTGACCCTGGCGCAGGCGCGCGCGAACAAGACGCCGATGGCCTGGTCATCGTTCGCGCCGGTCCAGCCGAAGTTCATCGGCCGTCGCGTGTTCCGCAACCAGGACCTGGCCGAGATCGCCGCCTGCATCGACTGGGGCCCGTTCTTCCAGACCTGGGACCTGGCCGGTGCGTACCCGGCGATCCTGAACGACGAGATCGTCGGTGAATCGGCGCGCCGCGTGCTCAGCGATGGCCAACGTCTGCTGCGCCGCGCGATCGAGGGCCGCTGGCTGACCGCGAACGGCGTGATCGGCCTGTACCCGGCGAACACGGTGAACGACGACGACATCGAGATCTACACCGACGAGTCGCGCGAGCGCGTGCTGATGACCTGGCGCGGCCTGCGCATGCAGAGCGTGCGGCCGGTGGTCGATGGGGTGATGCGCCCGAACCGCTGCCTGGCCGACTTCATCGCGCCGAAGGCGTCCGGCGTGGCCGACCACATCGGGCTGTTCGCGGTGACCTCCGGTATCGGCTCCGAGAAGAAGGACAAGCAGTTCCTGGACGACCTCGACGACTACAGTTCGATCATGTTCAAGGCGCTGGCGGACCGCCTGGCCGAGGCCTTCGCCGAGCGCCTGCACCAGCGCGTGCGCACCGAGTTCTGGGGTTACGCGCCCGACGAGCAGCTGAGCAACGCCGAGCTGATTGCCGAGAAGTACTCGGGCATCCGCCCGGCGCCCGGCTACCCGGCCTGTCCCGATCACACCGTGAAGGCCGAGATGTTCCGGGTACTAGCTTGCGCCGACATCGGCATGGGCCTGACGGAGAGCCTCGCGATGACGCCGGCGGCGAGCGTCAGCGGCTTCTACCTCGCGCACCCAGACGCGGCCTACTTCAACGTCGGCAAGATCGGCGAGGACCAGCTCGCCGACTGGGCGCAACGCAGCGCGCTCGATGCCGACATCGTGCGGCGCTCGCTGTCGGCCCTGCTCTGAAACGCGCGCGGGCCGCGCCGTGCTTCTTGAAGCGTTTGCTTACGAGCGGAAGCATTCGTTCGCAAAGTTTGCGCAAAGCGTCGGCGCGGCGCCGCGCGCGGCGAAGCGAGATGCCAACTTTCACACGCCGTTGATCGCGGACTGACGATCCGCAGCCGGTTCCCCCCGGGCACGCGCACTGCGTGCTTTCGCACCCGACAGAGGGGCGATCAATCAGGGGGATTCCAGTGCAAGAAGTCCGAGAGTCAGAAACCGGGGCGGGCGTCGCGACCCGGTCGGCACCGGCGCGCTTCACGCGCGCTGCGGCCGTCGTCGCGTTGGGGCTGTTCCTCGCCGCGTGCGGCGGCGGCAGCGGCAGCAGCACGGCCGAGGCCGACGCCAGCATCAGCAGCCCGGCGGCCGCGGGCCCGTCGAACGCGCCGGCCGCGGCGGCGCGCTTTCTGACGCAGGCCACCTACGGCCCGACCAGCGCCGAGATCACGCGCCTGTCGACGATGAACTACGCGACGTGGATCGACGAGCAGTTCGCCAAGCCGCAGTCGTACCACCGTCTCTACATGAACCAGGCCGCCGCCGACCTGGCCGCCACCGGCGGCAGCATCAGCCAGACCAACTTCTTCGACTCGTACTGGAGCCAGGCGATCGCCGGCGACGACCAGCTGCGTCAGCGCGCCGCGTTCGCGCTGTCGCAGATCTTCGTCGTCTCGTTCACCGACGCGACCTTGCGCAGCCAGCCGCGCGGTGTCGCGTCGTACTACGACATGCTGGGCGAGAACGCGTTCGGCAACTTCCGCGATCTGCTCGAGACGGTCGCGCTGCACCCGATGATGGGCGTCTACCTGTCGCACCTGAAGAACCAGAAGGAAAATCCGGAGACCGGCCGCGTGCCCGACCTGAACTTCGCGCGCGAGATCACGCAGCTGTTCACGGTCGGCCAGTACAAGCTGAACCTCGACGGTACGGCGTTGACCGGCGCCGACGGCAAGACCGTCGCCGCCTACACCTCGGCCGACCTCGAAGGCCTGTCGCAGGTGTTCACCGGCTGGAGCTGGTACGCCGGCTCGGTCGACACCGATCGCACGAACCGCCGCTTCTTCGGCAACGACGCGAACCTCGAGCGCGACTGGCGCCCGATGCAGGACTACAACCGGTACGCGGCGAATACCGACTTCCACTCGATCGGCGTCAAGAACTTCCTCGGCGTCACGATCCCCGCGCAGACGCTGGCGACCGCAGACACGAAGGGCGACCTGAAGATCGCGCTCGACACGCTGTTCAACCACCCGAACGTCGGCCCGTTCACGGCCAAGCAGCTGATCCAGCGTCTGGTCACGAGCAACCCGAGCCCGGCTTACGTCGCCCGGGTCGCGGCGGCGTTCAACGACAACGGCAGCGGCAAGCGCGGCGACATGAAGGCGGTCTGGAAGGCGATCCTGCTCGACACCGAGGCGCGTACCGTCGGCAGCTCGACCAGCGCCGGCAAGGTGCGCGAGCCGGTCGTGCGGCTCGCGAACTTCATGCGCGCGTTCAACGCGACATCGTCGAGCGGGCGCTTCATGGGCATCGGCAACACCGACGACCCGGCGACGCGCCTGAACCAGACCGTGCTGTTCGCGCCGACGGTGTTCAACTTCTACCGGCCGGGCTATGTGCCGTCGAGCAAGCCGATCGCCGACGCGGGGCTGGTCGCGCCGGAGTTCCAGATCGTCCACGACGTCTCGGTCGCCGGCTACATGAACTACATGCGCAGCGTGGTTCAGGTCGATACGAACCGCGACATCCAGCAGAACTACACGGCCGAACTCGCGCTCGCGGCGACGCCGGCCGACCTGGTCGATCGCATGAACCTGCTGCTGTTCGCCGGCACGATGCCCGATGCGCTGCGCACGCAGCTCGTCGCCGCGGTGACGAGCCGCACGCTTCCCGCGCCGGTCTACGCGACCGGTGCCGACCCGGCGACCGCGACGCCGACGAATCAGGCCTCGATCGACACCGCAAAGCGCGACCGCGTCTACCTCGCGGTGTTCATGTCGATGGCGTCGCCCGACTACCTGATCCAGAAGTGACGAGGACCCTCCCATGACCTTGCTCAAAACCTCGCGCCTCGATGCCTCGCGTCGACGTTTCCTGCGCACCGCGTCGGTCGTCTCGGGTTCGGTCGGCGGCGCTGCGGTGCCGTTCGCGCTGAACCTCGCGGGCCTGAACAGCGCGGCCGCGCAGACGGCCGACTACAAGGCGATCGTCTGCCTGTTCCTCTACGGCGGCAACGACTCGTCGCACATGGTGCTGCGCACCGACGCGCTGTCGTTCAACGAGTACACGCGGCTGCGCTCGGTCTTGCCCGAATCGATCGCGCTGAAGGCGCCCGGCACCGCGGCGGTCGCGAGCGCGCCGCTGGCATCGCCGGATCGTCTCGGCGGCGTGCGCGCGATCGCGCCGAAGTTCATCGCGTCGCCCGAGAACAGCGCGTTCACCTATGCGCTGCACCCGAGCATGCCGGAGGTCGCGACCCTGTTCGCGGCGAACCGCCTCGCGATCCTGGCGAACGCCGGCCCGCTGGTGCAGCCGCTGACGCGCGCCGAGTACGTCGCCAACGTGCTGCCACGGCCGAAGGCGCTCGGCTCGCACAACGACCAGCAGTCGACCTGGCAGGCCCTCGGCCCGGAGGGCGTGAAGGTCGGCTGGGGCGGTCACCTCGGCGACCTGGTCGCGAGCAGCAATGCGAACACGGTGTTCACGAGCATCTCGGTCTCCGGCAACGCGGTGTTCTCGGCCGGCGAGACAGTGTTCCAGTACCAGGTCGGCAGCGGCGGCGCGACGCAGATCGGCGGCCTGTCGGGCACGCTGTTCGGCTCGGCCACGGCAGCGGCGACGCTGAAGGGCATCGTCACCGCGACCAACCAGCACCTGTTCGCGAACGAGTACGGCGCGATCGTCAAGCGCTCGGTCGACGCGCAGGCCGCGTTCCAGACCGCGTACGTGGCCTCGACCGTGACCGCGCCGACGCAGTATGTGCAGCCTTCGACCAACAACCTCGCGAACAACGGCCTGGCCTCGCAGCTGCAGACGGTCGCACGCATCATCGGCGCGCGCGCCGGTCTCGGCGCGAAACGCCAGGTCTTCTTCGTCTCGATGGGCGGCTTCGACACCCACGACGGCCAGAACGCGAACCAGGCCGACCTGCTCGCGCGCCTCTCGCATGCGCTCGGCTACTTCGACAGCGCTCTCGCCGGCATGGCCGGCGGCGACATGCGCAGCAGCGTCACGCTGTTCACCGCGTCCGACTTCGGCCGCACGCTGACCAGCAATGGCGACGGCACCGACCACGGCTGGGGCTCGCACCACTTCGTGATCGGCGGCGCGGTCAACGGCGGCGACATCTACGGCCGCTTCCCGCAGTTCGGCCTGGCGCTCGCGGATTCGGCGAACAACGCCTACCTGCCGGTGACCTCGGTCGACACGCTCGGCAGCACGCTTGGCAAGTGGTTCGGCGCGAGCGACGCGCAGCTCGACACCGTGTTCCCGAACCTGCACAACTTCAGCCGCAACCTCGGCTTCATCGCGGGCGTCTGAGCGTCCCGCCCGCGGTCAGCGCTGGCCGAGCACGCGCCGATACTGGATCGCCTCGGCCAGGTGCGCGACCGCGATCGTGTCGCTGTGCGCCAGGTCGGCGATGCTGCGCGCGACGCGCAGCACGCGATGAAAGCCGCGCGCCGACCAGCCCAGGCGCGCCGCGGCGGTCTGCAGGAATTTCGTGCCGGCGCTGTCGAGCGCGGCATGCCGGTCGAGCGCTTCGCCCGACAGCGCCGCATTGACGCCGCCCTGGCGCGCCAACGCGCGCTCGCGCGCGCCGGCCACGCGCCGCGCGATCGCGTCGCTGGCCTCGCCGTCGGGGGCCGCCGACAGGGCCTCGGGGCCGACCGCCGGTACCTCGATCCGCACATCGATGCGGTCGAGCAGCGGGCCGCTGATCCGCCCCTGGTAGCGCGCGACCACATCCGGCGTGCAGCGACAGGCATGCAGCGGGCTGCCGAGGTGCCCGCAGGGGCAGGGGTTCATCGCCGCGACAAGCTGGAAGCGCGCCGGGAACTCGGCCTGCCGGGCGGCGCGCGAGATCACGATCCGGCCGGTCTCGAGCGGCTCGCGCAGCGCCTCGAGCGCGGCACGCTGGAACTCCGGGAACTCGTCGAGAAACAGCACGCCATGATGCGCCAGCGAGATTTCGCCGGGCCGCGGCGGCGAGCCGCCGCCGACCAGCGCGACCGATGACGCCGTGTGGTGCGGCGCGCGCAATACGCGCTGACCCCAGTGCTCGTGCGCGAACGCGCCGGTCAGGCTCAGCACCGCGGCCGATTCGAGCGCGTCGTCGTGCGACAGCGTCGGCAGCAGCCCGGCGAAGCGCTGCGCGAGCATCGACTTGCCGGTGCCCGGCGAGCCGAGCATCAGCACGCTGTGACCGCCGGCGGCCGCGACCTCGAGCGCGCGCTTCGCGGCCGCCTGGCCCTTCACGTCGCGCATGTCCGGCAGCGTCGGCGCCGCGGCGCGCGGATCGGCGGTCGTCAGCGCCAGCGCGGGGCGCGGGCTCGCATCCGCGCTCGCGGCGTCATGCGGCAGCAGCGCGGCCACGACCTCGAGCAGGTTCGCCGCACCGTGGATCGCCAGCCCCTCGACCAGCGCGGCCTCGCGCGCGCTCGCATGCGGCAGTACCAGCGCGCGCGTGCTGCCGCCGGCATGATGGCGCTTCAACGCGAGCGCCATCGCGAGCGCGCCGCGCACCGGTCGCAGCTCGCCGCCCAGCGAAAGCTCGCCGGCGAACTCGAAGCGGTCGACCTGCGCGGCGTCGAGCTGCCCGCTCGCGGCCAGGATGCCGAGCGCGATCGGCAGGTCGAAGCGGCCCGATTCCTTCGGCAGGTCGGCCGGGGCCAGATTGACGGTGATGCGCTTGTTGTGCGGAAAGGCGAGACCGCTGTTCTGGATCGCGGCCCGAACGCGCTCGCGCGCCTCCTTGACCTCGGTGTCGGCCAGGCCGACGAGCGTGAAGCTCGGCAGGCCGTTTGCCAGATGCACCTCAACCGTGACCTCGGCCGCTTCGAGGGCGTGCAGCGCACGGCTGTGGATGACGGCGAGCGACATGGTTCGGGTCCGATGAAGGCGGCTCAGGGCGCGCGGTAGGCCGCAGCGATTGTGCCGCCGCCCCGTTGCGATGCCATGCGCCGACTAGGCACCGAAACGGTGCGCGTCGCGTGGGTGCCTCGAACTGGTGCCGAATTGCCCACTTCGCCGGTCGGGTAAGCGTTTCCATGCGGGTTGGGCACCAGATGGACGCTGGCACACATCGTGCAAAACCGGGGGGTGACCGTTCGCAGAATCCCGCCAAAACCCTCGGAACCCCGGAGCCCCACGATGAACAAGTCGATCCTTTTTCTTGCGCTCGCCTCAACCCTCGGCGCCGCCGCGCACGCGGAAGACCCGCCCGCGTCGCCGTTCAGCGCGAACATCAGCCTGACGAC
The DNA here is from genome assembly GCF_056400745.1 of Rhizobacter sp. P5_A1. Taxonomy (NCBI): domain Bacteria; kingdom Pseudomonadati; phylum Pseudomonadota; class Betaproteobacteria; order Burkholderiales; family Sphaerotilaceae; genus Rhizobacter; species Rhizobacter sp. P5_A1. Next base: position 124,318 of record NZ_JBFUKR010000006.1, on the reverse strand, counting down.
GAACTACAAGTACCGCGGCCAGGATCAGGGCTCGCTGCCGTCGAAGACGTTGCGTCCGGCGGTCCAGGGCGGCTTCGATTGGTCCAAGGACGGCTTCTACCTCGGCAACTGGAACTCGAGCATCGGCTGGCTCTCCGGCTCCAGTGTCGAGATGGACTTCTACGGCGGCTACAAGGGCGAGATCGTCAAGGACCTGGGCTACGACGTCGGGATCCTGCGCTACCAGTACAACGGCGCGGCGATCGCGAACACCACCGAGCTGTACGGCGCGCTGAGCTACGGCCCGGCCTCGCTGAAGTACTCGCACACCGTCTCGAAGGACTACTTCGGCTGGGGTGGCGGCACGTTCAGCGGCCGCAACACTGGCTACCTCGACCTGTCGGGCAACTTCCCGGTCGTCGAGGGGCTGACGATCAACACCCACGTCGGTTACACCCGCTACTCCAGCGACCTGCGCGACAACGTCAACGTGCCGAACTACTACGACTACAAGCTCGGCGTCACCTATGACCTGAGCAAGGTCGCCGGCGCCGGCGTTTCGGTCTCCGCGGCGGTCGTCGGCGCGAACAAGAAAGAGTTCTACGGCGACATCAACAAGGCCCGCTTCATCGCGACCTTGACGAAGGCCCTGTAACCCGGTTGGCGGTCGGCGGGCCTCGTGCCTTCGGTCGCCGTTGCATCACTCTCCAAGTCCAGAAAGAGGTTCGACCATGAAGATGGTGACCGCCATCGTCAAGCCGTTCAAGCTTGACGAAGTCCGCGAAGCCCTCAGCGCCATCGGCGTGCAGGGCATCACGGTGACCGAAGTCAAGGGCTTCGGTCGTCAGAAGGGCCACACCGAGCTGTATCGCGGTGCGGAGTACGTCGTCGACTTCCTGCCGAAGGTGAAGATCGAGGCGGCGGTGGACGATGCCATCGTCGACCGCGTGATCGAGGCAATCGAAAGCGCCGCGCGCACCGGCAAGATCGGCGACGGCAAGGTCTTCGTCTCGCCGCTTGAGCAGGTGGTGCGCATCCGCACCGGCGAGACCGGCAAAGACGCTCTTTGACCCACAGGAAAAAGACAACCATGAGAAAACTAATAGCTTCCCTCGCCCTGGGCCTCGCGGCACTGGGCTTTGCCGGCGCGTCGATCGCGCAGGACGCGGCCTCCGCGCCTGCGGCAGCGTCGGCCGCGGCCGCGACAGCGTCGGCACCCGCATCGGCACCCGCCGCCGCCGATGCAGCCTCGGCCGCTTCGGCGCCGGCGGCCGCCGCGTCGGCGCCGGTGATCAACAAGGGTGACACGGCCTGGATGATCGTCGCCACGGCATTCGTCATCATGATGTCGATCCCGGGCCTGGCGCTGTTCTATGGTGGCCTGGTGCGCAGCAAGAACATGCTGTCGGTCCTGATGCAGGTGATGGTCACGTTCTCGATGATCGTCGTGCTGTGGTGCATCTACGGCTACAGCCTGGCGTTCACCGAAGGCAATGCGTTCGTCGGCGGCTTCGATCGCGTCTTCATGAAGGGTCTGTTCGACCCCGTGGCGGGTACCTTCGCGCCGGCGGCCACGTTCAGCAAGGGCGTCTACATCCCCGAGTTGCTGTACATGGCATTCCAGGCGACCTTCGCCGCCATCACCTGCTGCCTGATCGTCGGTGCGTTCGCGGAACGCGCGAAGTTCTCGGCGGTGCTCGCGTTCATGGCGCTGTGGTTCACGTTCAGCTACGCGCCGATCGCGCACATGGTCTGGTTCTGGATGGGCCCGGATTCGTACACCGGCGTGAAGGGCGTCAAGGACGCGATGGACGGCAAGGCCGGTCTGCTCTGGCAATGGGGGGCGCTCGACTTCGCCGGAGGCACGGTCGTGCACATCAACGCCGCGGTCGCGGGCCTGGTCGGCGCATTCATGATCGGCAAGCGCGTCGGCTACGGCAAGGAGGCGTTCACGCCGCATTCGCTGACGCTGACGATGGTCGGTGCCTCGCTGCTGTGGGTCGGCTGGTTCGGCTTCAACGCCGGCTCGGCGCTTGAAGCCAACGGCACCGCGGTGCTCGCGTTCATGAACACCTTCTCAGCGACCGCGGCGGCCGTGCTGGCGTGGTGCATCGGTGAAGCGCTGATGAAGGGCAAAGCCTCGATGCTCGGCGCCGCGTCGGGTGCTGTGGCGGGTCTGGTGGCGATCACGCCGGCTTGCGGCAACGTCGGGCTGATGGGCGCGATCGTCGTCGGCTTCGTCGCCGGCTTTGCCTGCCTGTGGGGCGTGAACGGTCTGAAGAAGTTGCTCGGCGCAGACGACTCGCTGGACGTGTTCGGCGTGCACGGTGTCGGCGGTATCGTCGGCGCCTTGCTGACGGGTGTGTTCCACGCCCAGTCGCTGGGCGGCCCGGGCATGGTGCCTGACTGGACGACAGCGGCGATGGCCACCAATCCGGATGGCATCCTGGCTCAAGTCTGGATCCAGGCCAAGGCCGTCGGTGTCACCATCGTCTGGTCGGGTGTCGTCTCGCTCGTCGCCTACTTCATCGTCGACAAGGTCATCGGCCTGCGCGTCAACGAGGAAGACGAGCGCGAGGGGCTGGACATCAGCGCCCACGGCGAAACCGCGTACCACAACTAGCGCTTCGCTGAAGGCGATGGCGGGGTTGCCGATGGCAACCCCTTCAAGGGTGAAAGGGCCGCGCTTGCGGCCCTTTTCTTTTGCCGCGCGCCCGGGCACGGCGGCTTGCGCATGTTCGGGGAAACCCCAAATGCCTAGAATCCTTGCACCGCGAATCCACGCGGCAAGACCCTCCCAGGCTTCGTCATGGTTCCCCACCTCATCACCGCCCTGAACGGCCCGATCAACGAGCTGGAGCAGCGCATTCTCGAGTCGCTGCCGGCCATCGAGCGCTGGTTCCGCCTCGAATGGATGGAGCACACGCCGCCGTTCTACACCTCGGTCGACGTGCGCAACGCCGGGTTCAAGCTCGCGCCGGTTGACACCAACCTGTTCCCCGGCGGCTTCAACAATCTGACCGCCGAGATGCTGCCGCTGGCGGTGCAGGCCGCGATGGCGGCGATTGAGAAGATCTGCCCCGAGGCGAAGAACCTGCTGCTGATCCCCGAGAAGCACACGCGCAACACGTTCTACCTCGCCAACATGCAGCGCCTGATGCAGATCTTCCACATGGCCGGGCTGAACGTGCGTCTGGGCACGCTCGACGAGACCATCACGCAGCCGACCGAACTCGCGCTGCCCGACGGCAGCTCGCTGACGCTCGAGCCGCTGCTGCGCACGCGCGGGCGCCTCGGCCTGAAGAACTTCGACCCCTGCACGATCCTGCTGAACAACGATCTCTCGTCCGGCATCCCGAAGGTGCTCGAGAACCTGCACGAGCAGTACCTGCTGCCGCCGCTGCACGCCGGCTGGGCGATGCGGCGCAAGACGAACCACTTCCATGCCTACGAAGAGGTCGCGAAGAAGTTCGCGAAGCTGCTCGGCATGGACCCGTGGCTGATCAACCCGATGTACGCGCGCTGCGGCGAGGTCAACTTCGAGGACGGCAGCGGCGACGAATGCCTGATGAGCAACGCCGAAACGCTGCTCGGCAAGATCCGCCGGAAATACAAGGAATACGGCATCCAGGAGAAGCCGTTCATCATCGTCAAGGCCGACGCCGGCACCTACGGCATGGGCATCATGACCGTGCGCGACCCGAAGGACCTGGCCGACCTCTCGCGCCGCACGCGCAACAAGATGAGCGTGATCAAGGACGGCCAGGAGGTCCACGAGGTCATCCTCCAGGAAGGCGTGCCGACCTACGAGCGCGTCAACGACGCGGTCGCCGAACCGGTCGTCTACATGATCGACCGCTACGTGGTCGGCGGCTTCTACCGCGTCAACGCCGAGCGCGGCGTCGACGAGAACCTGAACGCCCCCGGCGCGAGCTTCGTGCCGCTCGCGTTTGCCGAGCACAACCAGCTGCCCCGGCCGGGCGCGAAACCGGGCGCGAGCGCACCGAACCGCTTCTACATGTACGGCGTGATCGCGCGGCTCGCGATGGTGGCGGCGAGCTACGAGCTCGAAGCGACCGACCCGGATGCCGAGGTCTACGAATAGGCCGATTTCGTCGGGTCGGCAACTCCGGATCGCGACCGGTTGCTGCGCCGCAACATGGCCGGATCCGGGCGCGCGGGCTGGGCCGCGATCGGGCGCAGAATTCCTCCCCTGTCGACCGATGCCCCGCGCCTTGCCGCGAGGTCAGTTCTTGTGAGCAGCAAATCCGGCACCTCCAGTCTCGCGGCCCTGACCCTGGGCGCACTGGGGGTCGTCTACGGCGACATCGGCACCAGCCCGCTGTACGCACTGCGCGAAGTCTTCGCGACCAAGCATGCGACGCTGTCGGAGCCCGACATCCTCGGCGTGCTGTCGCTCGTCTTCTGGACGCTGACGGTGATCGTCTCGCTGAAGTACGTGACGCTGATCATGCGCGCCAACAACAACGGCGAGGGCGGCACGATGGCGCTGATGGCCTTGTCGACGCAGGCCACGCGCGACCGGCCGCGGCTGCGCATCGCGCTGGTCGTGATGGGCATTCTCGGCGCGGCGCTGTTCTACGGCGACGGCGTGATCACGCCGGCGATCTCGGTGCTGTCGGCGGTCGAAGGCCTGGAGGTCGCGACGCCGGCGCTCAAGCCGTACGTCGTCCCGCTCACGCTCGTCGTGATCACGCTGCTGTACATGGTGCAGCGCCACGGCACCGGCGCGATGGGGCGCTGGTTCGGGCCGTTCACGGTCGTGTGGTTCCTGGTCATCGGCTTCTGGGGCGTCGTCTGGATCGTGCGCGCGCCGCAGGTGCTCTTCGCACTGAACCCGTGGCACGCGCTGAGCTTCGGCTTCACGCACGGCCATGTCACGCTGCTGGTACTCGGCGCGGTGTTCCTCGCGGTGACCGGCGCCGAGGCGCTGTACGCCGACATGGGCCACTTCGGCAAGCGGCCGATCCAGCTCGCGTGGTTCGCGCTGGTGTTCCCGGCGCTGGTGCTGAACTACTTCGGCCAGGGCGCGCTGATGCTGATCGAGCCGGCCAAGGCCGACAACCCGTTCTTCAACATGGTGCCGTCGTGGTTCCTGATCCCGATGGTCGGGCTGGCGACGCTCGCCACCGTGATCGCGTCGCAGGCGACGATCTCTGGCACGTTCTCGGTCACGAAGCAGGCGATCCAGCTCGGCTACCTGCCGCGCCTGCGCGTGCTGCACACCTCCGTGCGCGACACCGGGCAGATCTACATCCCCGGCGTCAACTGGCTGCAGTACGCCGCGATCGTCGCCGCGGTGCTGCATTTCGGTTCGTCGAGCGCGCTGGCCACGGCCTACGGCATCGCCGTGACCGCGACGATGGTTCTGACGACCGTGATGACCTTTTTCGTGCTGCGCTACCGCTGGAGCTACCCGCTGTGGATCTGCATCGGCGCGACCGGGTTCTTCCTCGCGATCGAGCTGGTGTTCTTCGCGTCGAACATCCTGAAGGTGTTCTCGGGCGGCTGGTTCACGCTGCTGATCGCGGCCCTCGTATTCACCGTGATGATGACCTGGGCGCGCGGCCGCGAGCTGCTCTCGCTGAGCCTGCGCGCCGATGCGATCGAGCTGAAGCCGTTTCTGAAGAGCGTGCTCGCCGACCCGCCGATGCGCGCACCCGGCACCGCCGTCTTCATGAACGGCGAGGCCGACCTGACGCCGACTGCGCTGCTGCACAACCTGAAGCACAACAACGTGCTGCACGAGACCAACCTGTTCGTCACCGTGACGACGCTCGAGGTGCCATGGGTGCCGTTCAACGAGCGCGCGCGGGCCGAGCTGCTGTGCAAGGGCTGCTGGGCGGTGGACCTGCAGTTCGGCTTCAAGAACGACCTCGACGTGCCCGGCGCGCTCGAACTGCTGCAGGGCCGCGGCATCGAGCTCGAGCCGATGACGACCTCGTACTTCCTGTCGCGCAACACCGTCGTGCCCACGCTGGGCGCCGGCATGGCGCCGTGGCGCGAGAAGCTGTTCGCGAGCATGCACCGCAACGCGGCCTCGGCGGCCGACTTCCTGAACCTGCCCCCGAACCGGGTGGTCGAGCTCGGCACGAAAGTTCAGATCTGATCCGCGGCGTCTTGTGCGGGGCACAATGGCGCGCGATCAGCAATTCAAAGCCGGCTTGAGCACTTCCTCCTCGTCCTCCAGGTCCGGGCTTGCCGGGCTCACGCTGGGCGCCATCGGCGTCGTGTATGGCGATATCGGCACGAGCCCGCTGTACGCGCTGAAAGAAGTCTTCGCGCACGGCCACGTGACGCTGACCGCGCAGAACATCTACGGCGTGCTGTCGCTGGTGTTCTGGACCCTGACCGTTGTCGTCTCGATCAAGTACGTGCTGCTGATCCTGCGCGCCGACAACAACGGCGAGGGCGGCCTGATCGCGATGCTCGCGCTCGCCTCGACGGCGGTGCGCGGCAAGCCCACGCTGCGCCGGCGCCTGCTGCTGCTGGGCATCTTCGGCACCGCGATCTTCTTCGGCGACGGCGTGATCACGCCGGCGATCTCGGTGCTCGGCGCGATCGAGGGCCTGAAGGTCGCCGCGCCCGGGCTCGAGCACTACATCGTGCCGATCACGCTGATCGTGCTGACGCTGCTGTTCATGGTGCAGCGCCACGGCACCGCGAGCGTCGGCAAGATGTTCGGCCCGGTGACGGCGCTGTGGTTCGTCGTGCTCGCGGTGCTCGGCCTGCAGCACATCATCGAGAACCCGGCGATCCTGTGGGCGCTGAGCCCGCACTACGCGCTGGCGTTCCTGCTCGGCAACCCCGGCGTCGCGTTCATCGCGCTCGGCTCGGTCGTGCTGTGCGTGACCGGCGCCGAGGCGCTGTACGCCGACCTCGGCCACTTCGGCAAGCGGCCGATCCGCCTCGCGTGGTTCGGCCTCGCGATGCCGGCGCTGGTGCTGAACTATTTCGGCCAGGGCGCGATGCTGCTCGAGCATCCGGGCCGCGTGCGCAACCCGTTCTACGAGATGGCGCCCGAGTGGGCGCTGTACCCGCTGATCGCGCTGGCGACCTGCGCCGCGGTGATCGCCTCGCAGGCGCTGATCACCGCGGCGTTCTCGGTCACGAAGCAGGCGATCCAGCTCGGCTACCTGCCGCGCCTGCGCATCACGCACACCTCCGTGCGCGAGACCGGCCAGATCTACGTGCCGTTCGTCAACTGGGGCCTGTACGCCTGCATCGTGATCGCGGTCGTCGTGTTCGGCTCGACCGACAGGCTCGCGTCGGCCTACGGCATCGCGGTGACGATCGACATGACGATCACGACGACGATGACGTTCTTCGTGATCCGCTACGGCTGGAAGTACCCATGGTCGCTGTGCTTCGCGGCGACCGGATTCTTCTTCGTCGTCGACTTCGTCTACTTCAGCGCGAACGTCGTCAAGGTGTTCGACGGCGGCTGGTTCCCGGTCGCGATCGGCATGGTGATGTTCACGCTGATGATGACCTGGAAGCAGGGGCGCCGGCTGATGTCGGCGCGGCTGCGCGAAGACGCGATCGACCTGAAGAGTTTTCTCGAGGCGGTGTTCGTGAACCCGCCGACGCGCGTGCAGGGTACTGCGGTGTTTCTCGTCTCCGACCAGGGCATCACGCCGAACGCGCTGCTGCACAACCTGAAGCACAACAAGGTGCTGCACGAGACGAACCTGTTCGTCACGGTCAAGCAACACGAGGTGCCGTGGATCGGCTTCGACAAGCGCTGCGAGATGGAGCCGCTCGGCCACGACTGCTGGCAGGTGACGCTGCACTTCGGCTTCAAGAACGAGCCCGACGTGCCCGAGGCGCTCGCGCTGCTCGAGCGCCGCGGCTGCGTGATCGACGCGATGGACACGTCCTACTTCCTGTCGCGCGACATCGTGATGCCGACGATCGGCGGCGGCATGGCCGACTGGCGCGAGAAGCTGTTCGCAAGCATGCACCGCAACGCCGCGGCGGCCGCCGACTTCCTGAGCCTGCCGACGAATCGGGTCGTGGAGCTCGGCTCGAAGCTGGAGATCTGACTTGAGGCGAAAGGGAGCGACATGAGCGTCGGTGTCTGGGCCAGCCTGGGGCTGTGCATTCTTGTGGCCGCGTCGCCGCTGGCGAGAGCGGCGGAGCCGGTGACCCCACCCGCTCTGGAGGACTTCGTCAAATTGGACACGTTCGGCCTGATCGAGTTCTCCCCTGACGCCTCTCGATTTGCCGCAGCAGTCGAGCGTCAGGGGCAGATGATCATCGCGGTGGTGGACGCCGAGACCCGACGGGCGCGCACGTTTGCTCACGAGAGTGGTCTCGACGCGGTGGCATTCCGCTGGCTTTCCAATGATCTGATCGAGGTGCGCAGCGTCAAGTTGGGCGTTCGACAGTTCGATCTGAATTGGAGCGATGTGCAGCGCAGCTACATCAGCGTCGACGACAAGTCGCACCCTGACCGGTGGAGCCTGACTGATGGCCAGGTGCGCCGGCGCGTCCCCGGGTCCGATACCGACGTCGTCATACGTCGTGTCAATTCGGTGGGCACGTTTCGTCTGGAGGTTGTCGATTCGGCGAGCGGCGTGGTCAGGCGCAGGCTTACCGGCGATCCCCCGGGGACACGGGTCCGCGACTGGGTTCTCGACAACAGCCTGGCGCCGCGGGCGGCCACTGGCTACGACATCGACACCCGCAAGGTCGATATCTGGTGGCGAGACACGGCGGACGCGCCTTGGGCGAAGCTCTTCAGCTACGACCCTCGCATTGAGCGCGGTTACTTCCCGGTGGCGGTGGACGACAACGGCAACCTGCTGGTGCTGTCCAACCTCGAGACTGGGCGCTATGCATTGCATCGCTTCGATCGGTCGGCCGGTCGCCCCGGCGAGCTGCTGGCGGGGCATGCAGGCTTCGACATCAATCCGCAAGATCTGATCTACGGCGAGAATTCAATGGCACCGGTCGGCGTGGCGATCGACACAGAGAGGCCGCAAACTTTTTGGTTCGACGACGCCCGAGCCGAGATGCAACGCGCGATCGATGCCAGCCTGCCCGCGGGGCGAGTCAACGCGCTGCGCTTTCTGCAAAGCGGCAAGGTGCTCGTGCATTCATACAGCGATATCGAGCCCGGCACCTACTACTTCTTCGACCCGCAGGCGAAGACCTTGACCGAATGGATACGCGCTCGACCCTGGATCCAGCCACAGCGCATGTCGAGGACCGAGATCGTGCGCTACCGCGCGCGCGACGGTCAGGAGCTCTTCGGCTACTTCACCTCGCCGGCGCGCGCCGTGCCCGGGCCTGCGCCCCTGCTGGTCTGGGTGCACGGCGGGCCGGGCGATCGCGATCGTTGGGGCTTTGACGCGGATGTCCAATTCTTCGCCAGCCGAGGCTTCGCGGTGTTTCAGCCGACCTACCGTGGTTCGACCGGGCTCGGAGAGCATTTCGAGCGAGCCGGGTTCAAGCAGTGGGGCCGCCTCATGCAGGACGACATCACCGACGGTGTGCGCGCCCTGATTGCCGCAGGGCGTGCGGATGAACGACGCGTGTGCATTGGCGGAGTCAGCTACGGCGGGTACGCCGCCCTGATGGGTGTGATCCGGGAACCGGAACTGTTTCGCTGCGCGGTCGACGAAGCCGGGCCGACCGATCTGCTGGAATGGATCACGTCCCCGGTGACTGACTTCAACCGCCGCACCATGACCTTCCGTGACGGCGAGATGCGGGACTCGTTGAAGGAGCAGATCGGTGATCCCGACGACCCGCAGGAGCGCAGCCTTCTCGAGGCCGCTTCGCCTCGGCGTCAGGCGGCGCGCATCAAGGCGTCGGTGCTTCTGCTGTACGGGAGCTCGGACGTTCGGATTCCATTCGCACAGGGCACATCGATGCGCGATGCGTTGCGATCCGCCGGCGGCAGCGTCGAATGGGTACTCTATTCTGGTGAGGGCCACGGCTTGTGGGATCGACGCAATCGCGCCGACCGCCTGCGGCGCCTCGAGACGTTTCTCGTCAAGCACCTGAGTCCGCAGCCCTGACCGGGCGCCCGTGCGGATCGCGTTTGTTGCCCCGCTATCCCCGACCCGATGCGCTCCCCCGTCCAAGACCTCTCGCTCTCCGCCGCAACCGCCGGCTTCGTCGCGGTGCTGGTCGGCTTCACCAGCTCGGTCGCGATCGTGTTCTCGGCCGCGACCGCGCTCGGCGCGACGCCGGCGCAGATCAGCTCGTGGATGTGGGCGCTGGGCCTCGGCATGGGGCTGTGCACGCTGCTGCCGTCGCTGTGGCTGCGCCAGCCGGTGATGGTCGCCTGGAGCACGCCGGGCGCCGCGGTGCTCGCGACCGCGGGCGTTGCCGGCGGCTTCGGGATGGCCGAGGCGACCGGCGCGTTCATAGCGTGCGCGGCGCTGATCACGCTGTTCGGCGTCACCGGCTGGTTCGAGAAGCTGCTCGACCGCATCCCGATGCCGATCGCCAGCGCGCTGCTCGCCGGCGTGCTGACGCGCTTCGGGCTCGATGCATTCGTCGCGTTGAAGTCCGCATTCGAGCTCGTGCTGCTGATGCTGCTCGCCTACCTCGTCGGCCGGCGCCTGTGGGCGCGCTACGCGGTGCCAGGCGTGCTGCTGGCCGGCGTCGCGTATGCGGCGTTCGCCGGGCAACTGCACCTCGGCGGCGTGCAATGGGGGCTGACAACGCCGGTGTTCACGGCCCCGACCTTCACCTGGCGCGCGATGGTCAGCCTCGCGCTGCCGCTGTTCGTCGTGACGATGGCCTCGCAGAACCTGCCCGGTGTCGCGGCGATCCGCGCCGCCGGCTACGCCATGCCGATCTCGAAGATCATCACGCTGACCGGCGTCGCGACGCTGCTGCTCGCGCCGTTCGGCGCGTTCGCGCTGAACCTGTCGGCGATCACCGCGGCGATCTGCATGGGCCGCGAGGCGCATCCCGACCCCGACAAGCGCTACATCGCCGCGGTCTCGTCCGGGCTGATCTACTGCGTCGTCGGCCTGTTCGGCGCCGCGGTCACCGGCGTGCTGACGGCGTTCCCGCGCGAGCTCGTCGTCGCGATCGCGGGGCTGGCACTGCTCGGCAGCATCGGCGGCGGGCTCGCGGTCGCGCTCAAGGAAGACGCGCACCGCGAGGCCGCGCTGATCACGTTCCTGGTCACGCTGAGCGGGCTGAGTCTGGCCGGGATCGGCTCGGCCTTCTGGGGCGTCGTCGTCGGCGCGTTGGCGCTTTTTGTGCAACAGTGGCGGCCCTGCGCTCTCGCCTGACGCGATCGATCATTACCCACCAGACGCCCATGAAACTGCTCTTCGTCGCCGACCCGCTGGACAGCTTCAAGACCTACAAGGATTCGACCTTCGCGATGATGCGCGAGGCCGCATCGCGCGGCCACGAGTTGCTGGCCTGCGAGCCCGAAGACCTGATGTGGCAACGCGGCGGCCGCGTCGGCGCACCGCTGCGATCGTTCACGCTGACCGGCGCTGACTCGCGCGAGAAGCAAGCCTGGTACGCGCCCGCCGGCGAACCGCAGCTCACCGCGCTGGCCGATGTCGACGCGGTGATCATGCGCAAGGACCCGCCGTTCGACAGCGAGTACTTCTACGCGACCCACCTGCTCGAACAGGCCGAGCGCGAAGGCGCGCGCGTGTTCAACAGCCCGCGCGCGTTGCGTGACCACCCCGAGAAGCTCGCGATCCTCGAGTTCCCGCAGTTCATCGGGCCGACGCTCGTGACGCGCAGCGAGGCCGACGTCAAGCGCTTTCACGCCGAGCACCGCGACATCGTGCTGAAGCCGCTCGACGGCATGGGCGGCATGGGCATCTTCCGCGTCGGACCCGACGGGCTGAACCTGGGCAGCATCGTCGAGACGCTGAACAAGCACGGCGCCGAGACCGTGATGGCGCAGCGCTACCTGACCGAGATCACGCAGGGCGACAAGCGCATCCTCGTGATCGACGGCGTGCCGGTGCCGCACGCGCTCGCGCGCATCCCGCAGGGCAGCGAGATCCGCGGCAACCTCGCGGTCGGCGGCAAGGGCGTCGCGCAGCCGCTGAGCGCGCGCGATCGCGAGATCGCCGAAGCGATCGGCCCGGTGCTCGCGGCGCGCGGCCTGCTGCTGATCGGCCTCGACGTGATCGGTGACTGCCTGACCGAGATCAACGTGACGAGCCCGACCGGCTTCCAGGAGATCGCGCAGCAGAGCGGCTTCGACGTCGCGAAGATGTTCGTCGATGCGCTGGAGGCGGCGCTGTCGAGGTAGTCGCCCCGGCCGACGGTCAGCCTTCGGGATCGCCTTCGAGCGCCTCGAGGTCGGCAAGATCCTTGAATCGGCCCGTCGCGCGCTTGTTCGTCTTGAAGTCGTCGACGTGAATGATCGGCAGATCGACGCCTGCGCGTGCGCGTTGAGTGACTCGATAAACTCTTTGAAGTCTCGGCTCAGCATCGAAATGCTCGGCAATGTATTGCTGGCGCAGCTGTTCGACAGCCGCAAGTCGCTCATGCACGGGGCGCGAGAGCCAGTAGCGCAGGTCCGCAGCGCCTTGCGTCGCAAGGTCCCTGCGGGTGCCGACGCGAATCACCTTGTCCATCGGCGCATTGTCTCCCACGGACCGCGGTGTCGCCACAGGGCACGAGGCATTGCGGCCATGGCGCAGCGGCGACAATTGCGCCATGGCTGTCCTCTCCCTCTCCAATGCCCACCTGGCCTTCGGCCACGTGGCCCTCCTCGATGGTGCCGCGTTCTCGCTCGAGGCCGGCGAGCGCCTCGGGCTGATCGGGCGCAACGGCGCCGGCAAGTCGTCGCTGCTGAAGATCATCGCCGGCCTCGAAAGGCTCGACGACGGGCTGCTGCAGATGACGCAGGGCGTGCGCATCTGCTATGTGCCGCAGGAGCCGGTGTTCGAGCCCGGGCACAGTGTGTTCGAGGCGGTCAGCGAGGGCGTCGCCGAGGCGCGCGCGGTGCGCCAGGCCTACGAGGAGCACGCCGCCGGCGTCGACCTGGACGCGCTGCAGACGCGCATCGAGGCGCTCGACGCATGGAACTGGGAGCAGCGCGTCGAGACCACGCTGCACCAGCTGCACCTGGATGGCGCGCGCGAGATCGGCCAGCTCTCCGGCGGCATGAAGAAGCGTGTCGCGCTCGCGCAGGCGCTGGTCGCGGTGCCCGACGTGCTGCTGCTCGACGAGCCCACCAACCACCTCGATCTCGATTCGATCGCGTGGCTCGAGGAGCTGCTGCGCGGTTTCAAGGGCAGCGTGATGCTGATCACCCACGATCGCGCGTTCCTCGACGGCGTCGCCACACGGATCATCGAGCTCGACCGCGGCATCATCCGCAGCTACCCCGGCAACTTCAGCGCCTACGAGCGGCTGAAGGAAGACCAGCTCGCCTCGGACGCGCTGGCGAATGCGCGCGCCGACAAGCTGCTCGCGCAGGAGGAGGTCTGGATCCGCAAGGGCGTCGAAGCGCGCCGCACGCGCAGCGTCGCGCGCATCCAGCGCCTCGAGGTGCTGCGCGAGCAGCGCCAGAAGCGCCGCGATTCGCTCGGCCAGGTGCGGCTCGAGGTCGATTCGGGTGCGCCCAGCGGCAAGATCGTCGCCGAACTGAAGCACGTGTCGCTGAGCTTCCACGATCACGCGACGCCGAAGGTCATCGTGCGCGACTTCAGCGCGACGATCCTGCGCGGCGACAAGGTCGGCCTGATCGGGCCGAACGGCGCCGGCAAGACGACGCTGCTGAAGCTGATCCTCGGCGAGCTGCAGCCCGAGAGCGGCACGATCCGCCAGGGCAGCAAGCTCGAGGTTGCGTACTTCGACCAGATGCGGAGCACGCTGAATCTCGATGCGACGCTGGCCGACACGATCAGCCCCGGCAGCGAGTGGGTCGAGTTCGCGGGCCAGCGCAAGCACGTGATGAGCTACCTGAACGACTTCCTGTTCTCGCCCGAGCGCGCGAACTCGCCGGTGCGCACGCTCAGCGGCGGCGAGCGCAACCGCGTGCTGCTGGCGCGGCTGTTCGCGCTGCCGGCGAACGTGCTGGTGCTCGACGAACCCACCAACGACCTCGACATCGACACCCTCGAACTGCTCGAGGAGCTGCTGCAGGCCTACAAGGGCACGGTCTTCCTGGTCAGCCACGACCGGCGCTTTCTCGACAACGTCGTGACCAGCACGATCGTCTGGGAGGGCGACGAGTCGCCGGGCCGCTGGCGCGAATACGAAGGCGGCTACGAGGACTGGAAGATCCAGCGCGACCGCGCGCACCAGCTGCGCGAGCAGGCCGCGCGCGCCGCACGCGCGAAGGACACACGCGCAAACGACGCGCTGCCGGCCGCGAAATCGGCCGCCGGGCCTGCCGCGGCGCCGCCCGCTGCGAAGCCGCGCAAGCTCAGCTACAAGGAGCAGCGCGAGCTCGACGAACTGCCCAAGCGCATCGAGGCGCTCGAGGCCGAGCAGGCGGCGTTGGCCGCGTTCCTCGCCGAGCCCGAGTCGTACACGAAGGAGGCCGCGCGGGCCGCGCAGGCACAGACGCGGATCGCGGCGATCGACGACGAGCTGCTCGCCGCGATGGAGCGCTGGGAGGTGCTCGGCGCGCGCTGATCTGTCCGGGCAGGGGGCTGTTCTCTGCGGCTAGGTGCCGAACCAGCTTTCCCTGACCGCATCGGGGTGCGAGCGGCTGACGATCAGCCCGGCCTGCAGGTACACCGCGTTCAGCAGCCGCGCAGCGCGCTCGCGGTCGAAGGCCGGCCAGGCCGCGATGCCGGCCAGCGAGGTCGCCTGCTGGCGCAGCCGGATCAGCCCGGCCCGCAACGCGCCGGTCACCGGCAGCGCGTCGACATCGAGCGCCGGCGAGACCCGGTAGACCGCGGGGCCGGCGATCTCGGGCAGCAGCTCGCGGCGCGGACCGCGCAGCGCCAGCGTCCACAGCAGCGGCGTCAACGGGTGGTGCAGCCGCGCCTCGCCGACGAGCTCGCGCGCGGGATCGCCCGGTGGGCGCAGCGTCGCAGGCTCGATGTGCATGACGCGCAACTCGGGCAGATGGCGCTCGATCAGCTCGTCGATGTCCATCGGACAGTGCACCAGCTGCTCATGCGGGAACACGGTCATCGGAACGACCCGGTCCGCGCACTGGAAGTGAATCGTCACGCTCGACGAGTGCCGGATGCAGGCGGCGACGACCTCGATCGCCTCCGAGCTGCCGCCGCGCCGTTCGAAGCGGCCGAGATCGGCCTGCAGCGAGGGGCTCAGCTGCGCCAGGCGCACGCTCGGGGCGCCCGGGAACGGGTCGGCCTCGAATTCCTCGAGATAGCGCTGGTACGCGCTCGCCTTCATCAGCTCGGGTTCGCCGAACGGAATCGTGGAGTCGAACAGCTCGCCTTTCATGGGGCCTTATTTTCACCTGTAACCATCGCTTACGGAAGCGCCGACCGCTGTTTGACCCTGATGCGCAGGCGGTCGTGTGGCCGACAACTGCGCCCGGGCCCGGTCGAGCGCCCGCCAGAAGCGCAGGTCCTGCGAGGTGGCGAAGTTGATGCGCATCAGCGTCGTCGGGCGGTGCGTGGCGTGAAAGAGCGCGCCCGGCGCGGTCAGCCATTCGTCGAGCAAGACTTCGGCCAGGCGTTCGGTGTCGACGCCGACATCGACCCAGCCGAACAACCCGCGCGGCGGCGCCGCGAAGCGGCAGCCATGCGCCTCGGCGAGCTTCACGGTGCGCTCGCGCGCGGCTGCGAGCTTGACCATCACGCGCTCGGTGTGGCGCCGCAACAGGCCTTGCTCGAGGCAGTGCGCCAGCGCTTGTTCGGTGATGCCCGGCGTTGTCAGCGTCGTCAGCAGCTTGGTGTCGACGATGGCGTCGACCAGCGCGAGCGGCGCCGCGACGAAGCCGACGCGCCAGTTCGGCACCAGGATCTTCGAGAAGCCCGAGATGTAGATCGTGCGCTCGAGCGCATCGAGCGCAGCCATGCGCGGCAGGTGCGCCGGCGCGAGGTGCGCGTACGTGTCGTCCTCGACGATGTGCAGCGCGTGCGCCTGCGCCAGCTGCAGCACGCGGTGCGCCGCCTGCAGCGACAGCGATGCACCGGTCGGGTTGTTCAGCACCGAGACCGTGATGTACAGGCGCGGCCGCTGGCCTGGCTCCTGCGCCTCGATCAGGCGCTGCATCGCGGCCAGATCGGGGCCGTCTTCGCCGCGCGGCACCGGCAGCACGCGCATGCCGAGCGCCGCGAGGCGCGCGTACTCGACCGACCAGCCCGGCTCGTCGACGAGCACGCTGTCGCCGGCGCGCAGCAGCGTGCGGGTGACGACATCGAGCGCGTGCGTCGCGCCGATCGTCGTGACGATCTGCTGCGCCGTCGCGCTGACGCCGAAGTCGGCGAGCTTCGTCGCCAGCGCCTGGCGCAGCCGCAGCTCGCCGGCCGGCTCGCCATACTGCAGCGACACCGCGCCGAGCTGCGCGCCGCTCGAGACCTTGCGCAGCGCGCCGGCGAGCAGCGGCAGGTCGAGCCAGTCGGCCGGCAGCGTGCCCAGCCCCGGCATCGGCCGCGCGCCGGGCGGCTGGAACATGCCGCGGATCAGGGAGGTCGCGCTGACCGGCCGCGGATGCGCCGGCACGCGATCGGCGCTCGGCGCGGCCGCGGGTTCGGCGCGCAATGCCGCCGGTTCGCGGACGAAGAAGCCGCGCTGTTTGCGCGCCTCGACCAGGCCGAGCGCGAGCAGCTGGTCATAGGCGGCGACGACCGTGTGCGGGCTGACCTGATGGCGCCGCGCGCACTCGCGCACCGACGGCAGCCGCGCGCCCGGTGCGAGCAGGCGCTGGCGGATGCGCTCCCTGAAACGGTTCGCGAGCTGCTCGGTCAGCGTCGTGTCGGCCGCGCGGGCCAGCGGGGCGGCGTCGGCCGCGGGTCGTTCGTGCGTCATGGTTCGTCGGATGTGCTGCCGCGGATGCCGATACAGAGGCTGATCTCGTGCCGCGAAGTGTACTGGCTCTGTGCTGGTATGCGGACGTAGACTTCAGCGATGCACCCACCCGCCACCCCGCACGGCGACACGAGCCGCGACGAGACCCGTGGCCTGTGGCTCGGCCTGCTCGGCGTCGTGATCTTCGGGATGACCTTGCCGATGACGCGCCTGGCCGTCGGCCCGGCCAGCGATCCGCAGCTGCCACCGCTGTTCGTCACCGCCGGCCGCGCGGCTTTCGCCGGCCTGCTCAGCGTGCTGTACCTGCGATTCACCGGCGCGCCGCGCGTGCAGCGAAGGCATCTGGCGGCACTCGCGACCTCCGCGCTCGGCACCGTCGTCGGCTTTCCGCTGTTCCTGAGCCTGGCACTGCGCCAGGTCGATGCGATGCACGCCGCGGTCGTCACCGGGCTGATGCCCCTGGCGACCGCGATCGGCGCCGCGCTGTTCTTTCGCCAGCGGCCGTCGAACGGCTTCTGGGCGTGCGCGGCACTCGGCTGCGCGATGGTGCTGGCCTTCGCCGCGTACCGCGGGGGCGGGCAGCTCTCGGTGGCCGACGGGTTGCTGCTGCTTGCCGTCGTCTGCACCGCGGTCGGCTACGTGGCCGGCGCGCGCGTCGCGCTCGAGCTGCCGGCCGAGCAGGTGATCTGCTGGGTGCTGGTGATCAGCTTGCCGCTGACCTGGCCGCTGGCGCTCGCGACCTGGCCCGAGGTGCCGGTGCGCGCGAGCGCGTGGGGCGGCTTCGCGTATGTCACGCTGTTCTCGATGTGGCTCGGCTTCTTCGCGTGGTACCGCGGGCTCGCGCTCGGCGGCGCGGTGCGCGTGAGCCAGGTCCAGCTCGTCCAGCCGTTCCTCGCGCTGCTGTTCGCGGTGCCGGTGCTCGGCGAAAAACTCGATGCGACGACGGTCGCGTTCTCGCTCGCCGTGATCGCGGTCGTGTTCGTCGGCAAGAGAATGCCGGCCGGCACGGCGAAACTCCAGACCCAAAGCCCATGATGACCAACGCCATGACTGCTTCCAGATCGAACGCCACGTTGTGGCAACTCGCGCGCCGCGCCGAGCGCATGAACCCTTCGGTGATCCGCGAGATCCTGAAGGTCACCGAGCGGCCCGGCATCATCTCGCTGGCCGGCGGCCTGCCGTCGCCCGACAGCTTTCCGGTCGAGGCGATGCGCGCGGCCACCGCCCGCGTGCTGCTCGAGAACCCGCGCGAGGCGCTGCAGTACGCAGCCAGCGAGGGCTTCGCGCCGCTGCGCGAGTGGGTCGCGGCACAGATGGCGACGCAGGGCCTGCATGTCGATGCGACGCAGGTGCTGATCACGACCGGCTCGCAGCAGGGGCTCGATCTCGTCGGCAAGGTGCTGATCGATGCCGGCAGCGGTGTCGCGGTCGAGTCGCCGACCTACCTCGGCGCGCTGCAGGCCTTCGCGCCGTACGAGCCCGAGGTCGTGACCGTGCCCTGCGACGACGACGGCCCGCTGCCCGAGGCGCTCGGCGTGGCGCAGGGCGCGCGCTTCCTGTACATGATCCCGAACTTCCAGAACCCGAGCGGGCGCTGCATGAGCGAAGGCCGGCGCGCCGCGCTGGTCGACGCCGCGCGCGCGATCGGGTTGCCGATCGTCGAAGACAACCCGTACGGCGAGCTCTGGTACGACGCCGCGCCCCCGGCCCCGCTCGCGGCGCGCTGGCCCGAGGGCACGGTCTACCTCGGCTCGTTCTCGAAGGTGCTCGCGCCGGGCCTGCGCCTGGGCTACGTGATCGCGCCGAAGGCGATGCTGCCGAAACTGCTGCAGGCCAAGCAGGCGGCCGACCTGCACACGCCGGGATTCAACCAGCGCGTCGTGTACGAGGTGATCCGCGACGGCTTCCTGCGCGACCACGTGCCGACGATCCGTGCCCGCTACCAGACCCAGCGCGACGCGATGCGCGCCGCGCTCGAGGCGCACATGCCCGCGGGCTGCCGCTGGAACGTGCCGGTCGGCGGGATGTTCTTCTGGATCGAGCTGCCCGAAGGCGTCGACGCGGTCGCGCTGCTGCCGCGCGCGGTCGAGCTCGGCATGGCCTATGTGCCCGGCGCGGCGTTCTACGCGAGCGCGCCGAGGCTGAACACCTTGCGGCTGTCGTTCGTGACCGCAGCACCGGCCGAGATCGAGCGCGGCGTCGCGCTGCTCGCGCAGGCGTTGAAGGGCCAGCGATGACCACGCGCCGTTTCACGCAGGTCGATGTGTTCACCGATACCGCGTTGCGCGGCAATCCGCTCGCCGTCGTGCACGATGCGCAGGGGCTGAGCGACGCGCAGATGGCCGCGTTCGCGCGCTGGACGAACCTCAGCGAGACCACCTTTCTGCTGCCACCGACCGACCCGGCGGCCGACTACCGCGTGCGCATCTTCACGCCGCAGCGCGAGCTGCCGTTCGCCGGCCATCCGACGCTCGGCAGCTGTCACGCGTGGCTCGCGGCCGGCGGCGAAGCGCAGGCGGCGAACGAGGTGCTGCAGCAGTGCGCGACCGGGCTGATCCGCGTGCGACGCGGCGCCGCGCGGCTCGCGTTCGCGGCGCCGCCCTGCCTGCGCAGCGGGCCGCTCGACGACGAACTGCTGACGCGCATCGTCGGCGCGCTCGGTCTGCGGCGCGACGACGTGCTCGATCACCAATGGGTCGACAACGGGCCGGGGTGGAGCGCGATCCGCCTCGCCTCGGCGCAGGCCGTGCTTGCGCTGCAACCCGATTGGCCCGCGCTGCGCGGCATCAAGCTCGGCGTGGTCGGCGCGCACCCGGCCGGCAGCGATGCGCAGTTCGAGGTGCGTGCGCTGATCGGCGAAGGGTCGGGCTACGAAGACCCGGTGACTGGCAGCCTGAACGCGAGCCTGGCGCAGTGGCTGATCGGCCGCGGCATCGCGCCCGCCTCGTACGTTGCCGCGCAGGGTGCGCGACTGGAGCGCAGCGGTCGCGTCTTCATCGAGTGCCTCGACGGCCAGGTCTGGGTCGGCGGCCACAGCATCAGCTGCGTCCGCGGCGAACTGACGCTGTAGCGGCGCGCCGGAGGAATCCGATGGCTCACTGGGCAGGCGGGCCGCGGCTCGAACTCGATCACCTGGTCGTTGCGGCACGCACGTTGGCCGAGGGTGTCGCCTGGTGCGGCGCGGAGCTCGGGCTGCGCCCCGAGGCCGGCGGCCAGCATGCGCTGATGGGCACGCACAACCGCGTGTTCGCGATCGGCACGGCGGCGTTCCCGCGCGCCTACCTCGAGATCATCGCGATCGATCCGGGCGCGCCGCGGCCGGCACATGCGCGCTGGTTCGACCTCGATGACGCGGCGCTGCAGCGCACGCTCGCGCAGGGCCCGCGGCTCGTGCACTGGGTCGCGCGCTGCGAGGGCATCGACGCGACGCTTGCGGCACTGCGGGTCGCCGGCATCGACTGCGGTGAGGTCACGGCCGCCGAACGCGCGACGCCGCACGGGCTGCTGCGCTGGCGCATCAGCGTGCGCATCGACGGTCATCGGCCGCTCGGCGGCGCCGCACCGGCGTTGATCGAATGGGCTGACGCCGCGCATCCGACCGATGCGCTGCCGGCCGGCGGCGTCGAGCTGCGCGCGCTGCGCCTCGGGGGGTGGTCGGCGGCGCTCGCGAGCCTGCTGCCCGCCGCGATCGAGATGGACGCCCGGCCCGGTGCGCCCGCGCTCCACGCGCTGCTGACCGGCCCGCGCGGGCCGGTCACGCTCGCGAGTTAGCGCCAGCTCGCGAGTTAGCGCCAGCGCCAGGCGCGCGCCAGCGCGGCGCGTGCCGCGGCATCCTGCGGAAACTGCGCGTTCGACCACACCCGATAGCGGCGCACGACGACGAACGCGGTCGAGAGCAGCAGGCCGGCGAGTGTCGCGGCGAGCGCGATCAGCGTGACCGAGGGCTTGGACTTGCGGTCCGGCGGCTGCGCGATGTCGACCTGCTGCAGCGTCGGACCTTCCTTGGCCTCGTCGAGCTTCGCCGCTTCGAACTGGCGGATCATCGCCTCGAGCAGCGTTTCCTGCAGCTTCAGTTCGCGGCGCGCGCGCACGTATTCGATGCCGGCCTCCGGCAGCTTGCCGACCGGCATGTCGACCGCGCTGCCCTCGCTGCCGCCCTGGCGCGACTCCATCCGCGCGAGTTCGGCGCGCATCGCGCGCAGCTCGGAATTCAGCCGTATCACGTCGGGGTTCTGCTCGGTCGCCGAGGTGCGCAGGACCTTCAGCTGCACCTCACGCTCGGCGATCAGTGCACGCAGCTGGGCCGCGCCGGTGATCAGCGCCTCGGCCTGCTTGTCGAGCACGATCACGCCCGATTTCTCCTGCACGGCGCGCAGGTTCTGCTCGGCCTTGATCAGGTTCTCCTTGGTCTCGTTCAGCTGCGTCGAGAAGAAGACGCGGCGCAGCTGCGCCTCCGAGACCGCGAGCCGGCCGAGCACCTTCGTGATCTCGGCGGCGTGCGCGTTGGCCAGGTCGGCGGCGAACTTCGGATCGCGGTCGTCGACGTCGACGCTGATCACGCCGCTCTTCTTGTCGGAGCTGACGTGGATGTAGTTCGGCATCACCTTGCGCAGCGTCTCGTAGTTCGTGACCTCGTAGCGCGTCTTCAGGTCGAAGCGATCAGCGAGCGCGCGCTGCACGCTGTCGCTCTTCAGCAGTGCGACGTACAGCTCGTCGGGCGTCTTCGCGCCCAGGCCGCCGGCCAGCCCGCCGAGCGAGCCGAGCGCTGCGAGCGCCGCGGCTGAACTGCTCGGCTGCTGCGAGCCCGGCGCGAGCATCGTCGCGCGCGCGGTGAAGGTCTTCGGGATCAGGAAGCCGATGCCGATCGACGCGACCGCGGCGATCACCGTGACGGCGGCGATCAGGCGCTTGCCCTCGCCGATCCAGGTCAGCGCCTCGGTCAGGCCGACGCTCGGGCCCTCGTCGTCGAGGTCGTCGAGGACCGGGCTGGCGGCGGGTTGCAAATCATCGCTCTTCATCGGATGGCCTGCGTCAAAGCGAGTGGATCGCGGCGATGCCGATGCCGAACCCGGTGAAGATCTGCGCGAAGTCCTTCAGGTTGCGCACGAATGCGCGGCCCCAGGTCTCGAAGTCGAGCTGGTTCGGCACGATCAGCGCGTCGCCCGGCTGCATGACCTGCGACTCGAGGCTGTTGCGCCCGAAGAAACTGCGGTTGTCGCCGGCGTGGCTGACGGTGCCGTCGGCGCGCAGGATGAACATGTTCGCGGGTTCGGCAGCCTCGTCGGCGCCGGCCAGCCGCAGGTACTCGCCGGCCGTGCGGCCCGGCTTCCACAGGAACGCGTTGCTGTTGACGACCGCGCCGGCGACCGTGACGAAGCCCGGCCGCGGCGGCACGATGATGCGGTCGCCGGCCTCCAGCGGCACCGCCGGCAGCGCCGCCAGCGTCGTCGCTTCGGGCTGCAGCTCGAGCGCGATGCGGCCGTTCGGCTGCACGTTGCGCAGCCGCGCCAGCTGCGCCTGCGTCGCGGCATTGCTGACCGCGACCGTCGAGGCGGCGGCGGTCGCATCGTCGCGCCGGTTCGCGGCGTCGCGCGCGGCCTGCACGGTCGACAGCGCCTCCAGCCGCGCGATCGCGGCGGTCAGGTTCTCGCGCTGGCGCTGGCGCGTTTCTTCGCGGCTGAACTCCAGTCCGTACAGATAGGCCTGCGCGGTGAAGCCACCGGCGCGCGCGATCACGCTTTGCAGCGTGTCGCCGGGCAGCAGCTGGTACACGCCCGGCGAGGCGACTTCGCCTTCGAGCGAGACGAGCCGCGTCTGGCGCGAGACCGGCACGCGGATGTCCTTCTGGCTGTAGACCGTGACGACGTCGCCGGCCATCAGCTCGATGTTGTTCGCCTCGTCGCCCTGCAGCACGGCCTTGCCGAGGTTGAACGGGATCACCTGCGTCGTCAGGTCATGCGCGTTCAGGCGCTCGATCACCGCGTAGTCCCAATTCAGCTCGTCGAACAGCGCGGTCGGAGCGCGCTTCGATGCGGCGACGGCAGCGCGGTCCTGGCTGCGGCGCTGGCGCTCGCCGCGGGTCATCGAGCTCGAGCCGGCGTTCTGGTCGTTGCCGGCGCCCTGGCGCATGCCGAACGCGGCGTTGGCGTTGTTGAAGTTCGCGTTGTTGCTGCTGTTGTCGAGGTTGCCGCGGTTCGTGCCGTTGTTGAAGTTCGCGTTGGCGTTGTTGGCGTTGTTGGCGTTGTTCGCGTTGCTGAAGTTGTTGTTGTTCGTGTTCGCGCCGCCATCGCGACCCGCGTCGCGACGCCACAGGTCCTCGTCGTCGTCGAGCACCTGCACGAGCAGGTTCTTGCGGCGATAGAAGTCGGGCGAGATCAGCGCGTCGCGGTCGGGGATCAGGTCGCGGATGCGCATGCCGGGCTTGAACGGGTAGCGCAGCGGCTGCGCGACATGGCCGCGCAAGGTCACGGCGTTCGCGAACTGCGGCGAGATCGCCAGCAAGGTCAGCACGTCGCCGTCGCGCAGCGGTTTCTGCAGGCCGGCGCCGTCGAGCTTGAACTCCTCGACGAAGCGCGCCGCCTTCTGCGTCGTGTCGACGCGCTCGAGCTGCGCGCGGTTCGGGTTCGCGAGCAGCGGCGTGCCGCCGGCGTAGCGCAGCAGCTCGCGCACCGGCTCCTGCGGTGACTTCAGCTCGAAGATGGCCGGCGTGTCGAGCGCACCGGTCAGCGCGACGCGCGCGCCGGCTGGCTGGAACACGACCACGTCACCGGCTGCGAGCTGGACGTCCTTCGACTTGTCGCCCTGCACGAGGAACTCGTAGATGTCGAGCTCGGAGATGATCTTGCCGTCGCGCCGCAACAGCACCTTGCGCATCGAGCCGTGCGGCGCCGGGCCGCCGGCCATCACGACGGCCGACAGCATCGTCGACTGGCTCGCCAGCGTGAACACGCCGGGGCGCTGCGCCGGGCCGACGACGAAGACCTTGACGCCGCGCAGCTGCCCGAGCGACACGCTGAGTTCGAAATTCGTGTACAGGCGCCCGATCTGCGCGCGCAGGTGGCGCTCGAGCTCCGAGGCCTTCACGCCCGAGACGTTGAAGCTGCCGATCTTCGGCAGATTCAGCAGGCCGTTGCGGTCGACGGTGCTGCGGTAGTCGACATCGATCGAGCCCCAGGCGCGCAGCACGATCTCGTCGCCGGGGCCGACCGTGTAGTCGGCCGAGACCGGCACATTGTCGACCGGCGCGTAGGTGCTGGCGGCCTCGGTGAAGAAGCTGCTGCCGAACAGCGGCAGCAGGCGACCGGTGGCGACCTCGACGAACTTCTGGAACTCGCTCGGCTTCGGCGGCGCCAGCTCGGGGCGGCGCATGTTGTCGAGCGTGTTGTCGAAGTCCTGCGTGCGCGAGCGGTTCGACGCTCCGGGGACGTTCGCGTTCTGGATCGAGCGCATTCGCATCGCATCGAAATTGTTCGACTGCGCATTGCCCTGGCCGCCGGGGCGCTGCTGGGTGCCGGTCGCGGGCGGGTAGCCGGGCGTGCTGAAGGTGTTGCTGTCGGTCGTCTCGTCGGCAGCGATCGCCGCGGGCGTCGAGACTGCGAGAGAAAACGCAAGAGACAGCGCCAGACCGGATCCGGTCATCAGGCGGGCGGCGCAGCGGAAGCGGGAATCTGTCATCGGGTCTCGTCGTCGGCCACGGAGAATCGTTATCGGGCGCAGGCCGGTGCACGAGACAGCCCGCGCGACACGCAGCGGCGGGGCTGGTTTCGCTCCCGGCGCGCGGCACGTTGCTGGCCGCAAGATCGGCCAGCGCGCGAGTTTAGCGGAAGCGATCCGCCGTCCGGCGGCAACCGGCGACGCCCCGAAACGCGAAGGGCCCGCGCCATCGTGTGGCACAGGCCCCGCGGCGTGTCCTCAGAGCGCGGCTTACTCTTTTCGGTAGTTGTCGTGGCAGGCCTTGCAGCTCTTGCCGGTTTCGCCGACCGCGGCCTTGATCGCGTCGAGGTTGCCGCCCTTCGCGGCGACGTTCAGCTTGAGCATCTCGTCCTGCATCTTGGAGGCGGCGGCGTTGAACTTGTCCATCTCGGTCCAGATCTTGGCCTCGGCGCGGGTCTCGCCCTTGTCGGTGCCGGGCGCGAAGCCGGCGTAGGGCAGCTTCGACATCATCGTGGCGATCTCGGCGTTGTCGGCCGCGGCCTTGGGGTCGAACGGGATGCGGCCATTGGCCATCGCGGCGACCCGGCCGAAGTGCGCGGCCATCACGTTGAACGCGGCCTTGCGGTACTTGACCGCGTCTTCGGGCTTGGCGAACTGCGCCGCGGCAGGCAGAGCGATCGCGGTGCCGAGCAGCGCGGCGCCGGTCATCAGCAGTGTCGGGACGAAGCGTTTCATGCAGTTTCTCCTGGCCTGAAAAGAAGATGGGTTGGGGATGCGCGCGCCGCCGTGGAACCTGCGGCGCCGGCGAGTGTACGCACGCGCCGGCCGATAAATTCCGATCTGCGGAGAAGTCCGTTGCACGCAACGGCTCGGCGATTGGAGTTATCTTCCGGTGCAAGGCAACCGGATCCCAGGGCAATGAACGAACAGCAGCAGACGACGGTGCGCGTGTGGGACCTGCCGACGCGCGCCTTCCACTGGGCGCTGGCGGGCTGCGTGACTGCGTCGATCGCGAGCGCCTGGATCGGCGGCAACGCGATGGTCTGGCACTTCCGCATCGGCTATGCGGTGTTCACGCTGCTCGCGTTCCGGGTCCTGTGGGGGCTGGTCGGCGGGCACTGGTCGCGCTTCGCCAGCTTCGTGTTCGCGCCGGCGAGCGTCTGGCGCTATCTGCGTGGCGCGAGCCGGCCGCACGAGCACCACGAGGTCGGCCACAGCCCGCTCGGCGCGTTCGCTGTGTTCGGTGTACTGGCGCTGCTCGCGCTGCAGGTCGGCACCGGGCTGTTCGCGGACGACGAGATCGCCAACAGCGGGCCGCTCGTCACCCTGGTCTCGGGCGACCGCAGCCTGGCGATGACGCATTGGCACAAGGGCTACGGCCAGTGGCTGATCCTCGCGATGATCACGCTGCACCTCGCGGCGATCGCGTACTACCTGCTCGCCAAGCAGCGCAACCTGGTCCGGCCGATGCTGACCGGCGACAAGCAGCTCGTCGCGCCGGCCCCGCACGCGATCGACAACGCGCGCTCGCGCGCGCTGGCGGCGCTGCTGCTCGCGCTGTGCGCCGGCGCGGTCGGCTGGGTCGTCAGCCTGGGGCGCTGAAGCGACGTTGGGATGACCGCCGCCGAAGCCACCGCGCCGCCCGAGATCACGCTCGTGCGTGTCGAGTCGCTCGAGCTGATCGAGCAGGCCCGCGAGCTGCTGCGCGAGTACGCGGCCAGCCTCGCGATCGACCTGTGCTTCCAGAACTTCGAGGCCGAACTCGCCTCGCTGCCGGGCGAGTACGCGCCGCCGTCGGGGCAGCTGCTGCTCGCGTTCGTCGACAGCGCGCTGGCCGGCTGCGGCGGGCTGCGCGCACTGAACGATGTCGACTACGCCAACGCCTGCGAGATGAAGCGCCTGTATGTGCGTCCGGCCCTCCGGCGCTTCGGCCTGGGTCGCGTGCTGGCCGAAGCGCTGCTCGACGAGGCGCGCCGCGCCGGCTACTCGGTGATGCTGCTCGACACGCTGGACGAGATGGAGTCGGCGCGCGGCCTCTACGCGACGCTCGGCTTCGAGGAGATCGCGCCGTACTATTTCAACCCGATCCCCGGCGCGCACTACCTGAAGGCCGAGCTCGATTGATGCGCGGCCGACCGGCGTAGGATCGGCCGCAGATCTCAACGCGCCGGGAGGGCCATGACTGGATCAGCCAAGCCATCGTTTGAATTGCATGCGGGTGCGCTGCGCCTGGCGCTGCGGCCCGATCTCGGCGGCTGCATCGCCGGGTTCTGGTACCGCGACACGCCGATCCTGCGCTCGACCGAGCCGGGGCTTCTCGAGGCTTCGCGCCCGTCGGCCTGCTACCCGCTGCTGCCGTATTCCAATCGCCTCGCGTACCGCAAGTTCCGCTGGAAGGGCCGCGACTACACGACGCGGCCGAACTTCGACGCCAGCCCGCATTCGGTCCACGGCATCGGCTGGCAACGGCCCTGGGAGATCGTCTCGAGCAGCGTGCTCGAGCTCGTGACCCGGCTCGTGCACGCGGGCGATGCCGACTGGCCGTTCCCGTTCGAGGCGACCCAGTACTTCACGCTGACGCCCGATTCGATGAGCCTGCAGATCGTGTTCACGAACACCGCCGAGATCGCGCAACCGGTCGGCCTCGGTTGGCACCCGTATTTCACGAAGCGTGCGCGCAGCCGGCTGCACATCGAGCTCGCGGGTCGTTGGGATGCCGACGCCGCCGAGCTGCCGGTGCGCAAGGTCGCGCAGCCCGGCATCGACAGCGATGTCTCGCACCTGGCGTTCGACAACTGCTTCGATGGCTGGAAGGGCCCGGCGCGCATCCGCGACGAGAAGTTCTCGCTGCAGCTGAGCTCGTCGCTCGACCACCTGGTCGTCTTCACGCCGCAGCAACGCGACTACTTCTGCGTCGAGCCGGTCAGCCATGTCTCGAACGCGATCCACATGGCCGACCCGGCCGCCCACGGGCTGCGCAGCGTCGCGCCCGGCGAGAGCCTCGAAGCGACGATGAAGCTCGAGGTGGCGGTGCTCTGATGGTGCGTGGCGACGAGGTGCGGGTGGCCGTCGCATCGGCCGCGCTGCTCGGCGAATCGCCGGTCTGGCATTCGCGCGAGCAGGCGCTTTACTACGCCGACATCCCCGGTCACAAGCTGCAGCGCTTCGACCCGAAAAGTGGCGAGTTGCGACACTGGGAGTTCGACACCGATGTCGCGAGCCTCGCACCGCGGATGGACGGCACGCTGCTGCTCGCGATGCGCGACGGTCTGTGGCGCTTCGATCCTTCGAGCGGCGAGCGGGCTCGCGTCGCTGCGCCCGATTACGACCCCGCGCTCGAGCGCTTCAACGACGGCAAGTGCGATCCGCAAGGGCGCTTCTGGGTCGGCACGATCTACGAACCGCGCGACCCGGCGCTCGCATCGCTGAACTGCTGGGAGCACGGCAAGTTGACGCGTCGACTCGCCGGCGTCACGGTGCTGAACGGCCTGGCGTGGAGCCCGAACGGCCGCACGATGCACTGGAGCGACACCAAGGCGCACACGATCTACGCCGCCGATTTCGATCCGGCCAGTGGCGGCCTGAGTCGCCAGCGCGTGTTCGCGAGCTTTCCGCCGAAACAGCCGGGCCAGGCGCTCGACACCTACGGCGGCCGGCCCGACGGCGCCGCGATGGATGCCGAGGGTTGCTACTGGGTCGCGATGTTCGAAGGCCAGCGTCTGCTGCGCCTGTCGCCCGACGGCGTGGTCGTGCGCGAGGTCGTGCTGCCGGTGCGCTGTCCGACGATGCCCTGCTTCGGCGGCCCGGACCTGCGCACGCTCTACATCACGAGCTCGCGCGAGAAGCGCCCGCCGACCGAGCTCATCGAGCAACCGTACGCCGGTTGCGTGCTCGCGCTCGAGGTCGACGTGCCGGGCCTGCCGGTGAACTTCGCGGCCTGAGTTCCTGCCCGTGCGCGCCGGACCCGCGGTGCGCGGTGTGGCGCCAAGTCCGCGCGTGGCGCTCGGGTGTCCGGAGCCCTGGTACTTTCCCCATATAATTCCGAGGCTTTGCTGCAAGCGCGGGTTGTCACACCACGGTGGATTCGATGAGTTCGACGACAAAGGGTGGTGCAACAGGCGGTGCGACACGCAAACCGCCGGATCCGTCCGGCGCAGACCGTGACAGCAGGGTGCAGGATGAGGGGCAGGACGAAGGCTCAAAGCCTTGGTCTCGAGCAGAAGCCGAGGCCTGGAGAAGAAGAAACCCGTCGTCGTCGCCGTGGCGGGTCGTTGCGGCGCAGGCCGTGGCGGGGCTCGTGTGCGCTGCCGTGGTGTGGGCAATCACGCGGCGCTTCGATGCGGCCTGGTCGGCACTGTACGGTGCGGCGGCCGTCGTCCTCCCGAGTGCCTTGCTGGCGCGCGGGATGACACGCGGAATGCGAAACCCGGTGGCTGCGGCCGCGGGCTTCATGTTCTGGGAGATGCTGAAGATCGGGGTCGCGGTCGCGATGTTGGCGATTGCGGTGAGGGTGGTGCCGAATCTGAGTTGGCCGGCGTTGCTGGTGACGATGGTCGTGTGCATCAAGGTCAATTGGGTCGCGCTGCTGTGGCGCGGCCGACGTTCGGACAACAAGGCGTAGCAACAAGATGGCAGCTGAAGGCGCGGCGGCGAATGCCCCAACCGCTGGTGAATACATCATTCACCACCTGACCCACCTGCAGAACCAGCATCAGCATGGTCCGGCCGATTTCTCCATCATCAACTGGGATTCGGCCTTCTTCACGATCGTGATCGGCGCGCTCGGTTGCTGGCTGCTCTGGCTGGCCGCGCGCAAGTCGACCTCGGGCGTGCCGGGGCGCTTCCAGGCCGCCGTCGAGATGCTGGTCGAGCTGGTCGACAGCCAGGCCAAGGGCATCGTGCACAACGCCACCAGCCGCAAGCTGGTCGCGCCGCTGGCGCTGACGGTGTTCGTGTGGATCTTCCTGCTCAACGCGATGGATCTGCTGCCGGTCGATCTGCTGCCCTGGATCGGCGAGCACGTGTTCGGCCTCGAGCACCTGCGCGTCGTGCCGACCGCCGACCTGTCGATCACGATGGGCCTGTCGATCGGCGTGCTGCTCGTCTGCCTGATCTACAACGTCAAGATCAAGGGCGCAGGCGGCTGGCTGCACGAGATGCTGGCCGCGCCGTTCGGCGACAAGTGGTTCCTGTACCCGGTCAACTTCGCATTCCAGATCATCGAGTTCGTCGCGAAGACCGTCTCGCACGGCATGCGGCTGTTCGGCAACATGTACGCCGGCGAGCTGATCTTCATGCTGATCGCGTTGATGGGCGGTGCGTTCGCGCTCTCGGCGACCGGCATCCTGCTGACCATCGGTCACATCGTCGCGGGCACCGTGTGGGCGATCTTCCACATCCTGATCATCACGCTGCAAGCCTTCGTGTTCATGATGCTGACGCTGGTGTATGTCGGCCAGGCGCACGACAGCCACTGAGCCCCGCGACCCTCCCACGCTCTCTCACGCATTTCTCCGCGGCATCTCATCCTCGAGATTCACTTTTCCTTTTCAACTAGCAAACCTCAACTGGAGTCACCATGGAAGTCATTAGCTTTGTTGCCCTCGCCGCTGGCCTGATCATTGGTCTGGGTGCCGTCGGCGCCTGTATCGGCATCGGCATCATGGGCAGCAAGTACCTCGAGTCGGCCGCGCGCCAGCCCGAACTGATGAACGAGCTGCAGACCAAGATGTTCCTGCTGGCCGGCCTGATCGACGCGGCATTCATCATCGGCACCGGTATCGCGCTGTGGTTCGCCACCGCCAACCCGTTCCTGGCCCAGATCGCCAACCTGCCGAAGTAAGCGCATTCGTCGCCGGGTTGCCCGGCGAACCGGAATCCCCCTTTCTTCCTACAGAGGCAAGAACGTGAGCATCAACGCAACGCTGATCGTGCAAATGATCGTGTTCCTGATCCTCGTCGGCTTCACGATGAAATTCGTGTGGCCGCCGATCGTCAAGGCACTCGACGAGCGCGCGAAGAAGATCGCCGACGGCTTGTCGGCCGCCGACAAGGCCAAGGCCGAGTTGAGCAACGCGAACAAGCGCGTCGAAGAGCAGCTGCAGTCGGCCCGCAAGGACGCGACGCAACGCCTGGCCGATGCCGAGCGCCTCGCGCAGTCGATGGTCGAAGAGGCCAAGGGCCGCGCCCTTGAGGAGGGCGCGAAGATCATCGCGTCGGCGAAGGCCGAGGCCGAGCAGGAGTCGATCAAGGCGCGCGAAACGCTGCGCGACCAGGTCGCCGCGCTGGCCGTCAAGGGCGCCGAGCAGATCCTGCGCAAGGAAGTGAACCCGCAGGTTCATGCCGCGCTGCTGGCGCAACTCAAGACCGAGCTCTGACCCCATGGCCGAGCTCGCCACCCTTGCCCGGCCGTATGCCGAAGCGCTGTTCCAGGTCGCCGAAAAGGGCGATCTGAAGCAGGCCAGCATCGAGCTCGAGGCGCTCGCATCCGTTGCCGCGAATCCGCAGCTGCGCCAGTTCGCCGATGCGCCGAAGTCGGGCGCCGCGCAGGTGTTCGACGTGATCACCTCGGTGGCCAATCGGCCGCTGAGCGACGCCTCGAAAAACCTGCTGCGCACCGTGATCGACAACGGCCGCTTGAGCGTGCTGCCCGAGATCGCCGCGCAGTTCCACGCGCTGGTCGGCGAGCGCTCGGGCGTGTCGGACGCCACCGTCTACAGCGCGTTCCCGATCGAGCCGGCCGCGCTGGACGATGTCGTCGCCGCGCTGGAGTCGCGCTTCAAGCGCAAGCTCAACGCCAGCGTGCAGCTGCAGCCCGATCTGATCGGCGGCATCCGTGTCGTCGTCGGCGACGAAGTGCTCGACACCTCGGTGAAGGCACGCCTCGAACAAATGAAGGCGGCGCTCACGGCTTGACGCCCTGAGTTTCGTCCACCGGACCTCCTTGAACTGGAGACAGTCATGAACCTGAACCCCGCAGAAATTTCCGAACTGATCAAGAGCCGCATCGAGGGTCTCGGCGCGGCGACCGACATTCGCAACCAGGGCACCGTCGTGTCGGTGACCGACGGCATCTGCCGTGTGCACGGCCTGTCGGACGTGATGCAGGGCGAAATGCTCGAATTCGCGCCGGCCCCCGATGGCTCGCCGACCTTCGGCCTCGCGCTGAACCTGGAGCGCGACTCGGTCGGCGCGGTGATTCTGGGCGAGTACGAACACATCTCCGAAGGCGACACGGTCAAGTGCACCGGCCGCATTCTCGAAGTGCCGGTCGGCCCCGAGCTGAAGGGCCGCGTCGTCAATGCGCTCGGCCAGCCGATCGACGGCAAGGGCCCGGTCGGCGCGAAGATGTCGATGCCGATCGAGAAGATCGCGCCGGGCGTGATCGCGCGCAAGTCGGTCGACCAGCCGATGCAGACCGGCCTGAAGTCGATCGACTCGATGGTGCCGATCGGCCGCGGCCAGCGCGAGCTGATCATCGGCGACCGCCAGACCGGCAAGACCGCGGTGGCGATCGACGCGATCATCAACCAGAAGGGTCAGAGCATGACCTGCATCTACGTCGCGATCGGCCAGAAGGCCTCGTCGGTGAAGAACGTGGTGCGCGCGCTCGAAGCCCACGGCGCGATGGAGTACACGATCGTCGTCGCCGCGACCGCCGCCGAATCGGCCGCGATGCAATACGTCTCGGCCTACTCGGGCTGCACGATGGGCGAGTATTTCCGCGACCGCGGCGAAGACGCGCTGATCGTCTACGACGACCTGTCGAAGCAGGCCGTGGCCTATCGCCAGGTCTCGCTGCTGCTGCGCCGCCCGCCGGGCCGCGAAGCGTACCCGGGCGACGTGTTCTACCTGCACTCGCGCCTGCTCGAGCGTGCGGCGCGCGTGAATGCCGACTATGTCGAGGCCTTCACGAAGGGCGAGGTCAAGGGCAAGACCGGTTCGCTGACCGCGCTGCCGATCATCGAAACCCAGGCCGGCGACGTTTCCGCGTTCGTGCCGACCAACGTGATCTCGATCACCGACGGCCAGATCTTCCTCGAGACCTCGCTGTTCAACGCCGGCATCCGCCCGGCGATCAACGCCGGCATCTCGGTGTCGCGTGTCGGCTCGTCGGCGCAGACCAAGATCATCAAGGGCCAGTCCGGCGGTATCCGTACCGACCTCGCGCAGTACCGCGAGCTCGCGGCGTTCGCGCAGTTCGCCTCCGACCTCGACGAGGCGACGCGCAAGCAGCTCGACCGCGGCGCGCGCGTGACCGAACTGCTGAAGCAGAACCAGTACTCGCCGCAATCGATCAGCCTGATGGGCGCGACCCTGTTCGCGGTCAACAAGGGCTTCATGGACGACGTCGACGTGAAGAAGATCCTCGCGTTCGAGCACGGCCTGCACACGCACCTGAAGACCAGCCATGCCGCGATGCTGAAGAAGATCGAAGACAGCAAGGCCCTGGACAAGGATGCCGAAGCCGAGTTGAGCGGCGCGATCGCCGCGTTCAAGAAGTCTTTCGCCTGAAATGACGGCCCCCACGTCACTTCGTTCCTGCCCCCCGAGGGGGCGCTCGGCCGCCTTGGGGCGGCCCGGCGCCGGCCTCGGCCGCGCGGCCTAACAAGGAGCCAATAGATGGCAGCAGGCAAAGAGATACGCGGCAAGATCAAGAGCTTCGAGAACACGAAGAAGATCACCAAGGCCATGGAGATGGTCTCGGTCGCGAAGATGCGCAAGGCGCAGGAACGCATGCGCGCGGCGCGCCCGTACGCCGAGAAGATTCGCAGCCTCGCGGCCAATCTGTCGACCGCGACGCCCGAGTACAAGCACCCGTTCATGGTCAAGAACGAAGCCGCCAAGACGGCGGGCTTCATCCTGGTCACGACCGACAAGGGCCTGTGCGGCGGTCTCAACACCAACGTGCTGCGCGCGGTCACGAACAAGCTGAAGGAAGTCGAAACCTCCGGCCAGACGAGCGAAGCGGTGGCGATCGGCAACAAGGGCCTCGGCTTCCTGAACCGCATCGGCGCGAAGGTCGTTTCGCACGCGACACACCTCGGCGACAAGCCGACGCTCGAGAAGCTGATCGGCCCGGTCAAGGTGCTGCTCGACGCGTACGCCGCGGGCAAGCTCTCGGCCGTCTACCTGTGCTACACGCGCTTCATCAACACGATCAAGCAGGAACCGGTGGTCGTGCAACTGCTGCCGCTGTCGAGCGAGAGCATGGTCGCGCAAGTCCGTGAAGCCGAGCGGGCCGCCGAGGGCCCGGCGCATGGCTGGGACTACATCTACGAGCCCGATGCCGCGACCGTGATCGACGAGCTGCTGGTGCGCTACACCGAAGCCCTCGTGTTCCAGGCGCTGGCCGAGAACATGGCCTCGGAGCACTCGGCGCGCATGGTCGCGATGAAGGCCGCGACCGACAACGCCGGCAACCTGATCGCCGAGCTGAAGCTGATCTACAACCGCACGCGGCAGGCGGCGATCACCAAAGAACTGTCTGAAATCGTTGCGGGCGCCGCAGCGGTTTGAGTGAACAAGATTTGAGTCAAAGGAAAAATCATGGCTGACGTGCAAATGCAATCTCAAGCGCAGGGCAAGATCGTCCAGTGCATCGGCGCGGTGGTGGACGTCGAGTTCCCCCGCGACCAGATGCCCCGCGTCTACGACGCGCTGCAGATGGACGGCGGCGCGCTGACGCTCGAAGTGCAGCAGCTGCTCGGCGACGGCGTCGTGCGCACGATCGCGCTGGGTTCCTCCGACGGCCTGCGCCGCGGACTGATGGTCTCCAATACCGGCCTGCCGATCTCGGTGCCGGTCGGCCGCGCGACGCTCGGCCGCATCATGGACGTGCTCGGTCGCCCGATCGACGAGCGCGGCGAAGTGAGCCAGGAGCTCACGATGCCGATCCACCGCAAGCCGCCGTCGTACGACGAGCTGAGCCCGTCGCAGGATCTGCTCGAGACCGGCATCAAGGTCATCGACCTGATCTGCCCGTTCGCCAAGGGCGGCAAGGTCGGCCTGTTCGGCGGCGCCGGCGTCGGCAAGACCGTCAACATGATGGAGCTGATCAACAACATCGCGAAGGCGCACAGCGGCCTGTCGGTGTTCGCCGGCGTCGGCGAGCGCACCCGCGAGGGCAACGACTTCTATCACGAGATGGCCGACTCCAAGGTCGTGCGCCTGGACGACCTGCCCGAGTCGAAGGTCGCGATGGTCTACGGCCAGATGAACGAGCCGCCGGGCAACCGCCTGCGCGTCGCGCTGACCGGCCTGACGATCGCCGAGTCGTTCCGCGACGAGGGCAAGGACGTTCTCTTCTTCGTCGACAACATCTACCGCTACACGCTGGCCGGCACCGAGGTTTCGGCGCTGCTCGGGCGCATGCCGTCGGCGGTCGGCTACCAGCCGACGCTGGCCGAGGAAATGGGCCGCCTGCAGGAGCGCATCACGTCGACCAAGGTCGGGTCGATCACGTCGATCCAGGCTGTCTATGTGCCGGCGGACGACCTGACCGACCCGTCGCCGGCGACGACCTTCGCCCACCTCGACTCGACCGTCGTGCTGTCGCGCGACATCGCCTCGCTCGGCATCTACCCGGCCGTCGACCCGCTCGACAGCACATCGCGCCAGCTCGACCCGAACGTCGTCGGCGAAGACCACTACAACACCGCCCGCGCGGTGCAGGGCACGCTGCAGCGCTACAAGGAACTGCGCGACATCATCGCGGTGCTCGGCATGGACGAGCTCTCGCCCGAAGACAAGCTGGCCGTGGCGCGCGCGCGCAAGATCCAGCGTTTCCTGTCGCAGCCGTTCCACGTCGCCGAGGTCTTCACCGGTTCACCGGGCAAGTACGTGCCGCTGAAGGAAACCATCCGCGGCTTCAAGATGATCGTCGCCGGCGAATGCGATTCGCTGCCCGAGCAGGCCTTCTACATGGTCGGCACGATCGACGAGGCGATCGAGAAATCCAAGAAGGTCGCCTGACCTTCCCGATGATCGTCTGAGCTCACAAAGGACCCCCTGATGGCCACCCTGCACGTAAGCGTCGTCTCGGCCGAAGGCAGCATCTTCGAGGGCGAAGCGAAGTTCGTCGCGCTGCCCGGCGAGGCCGGCGAACTCGGCATCCTGCCGCGCCACACGCCGCTGATCACGCGCATCAAGCCGGGCGCGGTGCGCATCGAGCGCGCCGACCCGGAAGGCGAGGAAGAGTTCGTGTTCGTCGCCGGCGGCATTCTCGAAGTGCAGCCGGGCACCGTCACCGTGCTCGCCGACACCGCGATCCGCGGCAAGGACCTCGACGAGGCGAAGGCGAACGAGGCCAAGCGCCTGGCCGAAGACGCGATGAAGAACGCGAAGAGCGACATTGACTTCGCAAAGGCGCAAGGCGAGTTCGCGGCGATGGCGGCGCAGATCGCAGCGATCCGAAAATTTCGCGGCAAGTAAACGGCGCCGCTAGACGGCGCCGGCGCAGCCCTGCCCGGGCCCCGGACCCGCCGACATTCCAAGAGCCGCCCGGCACCCGCCCGGCGGCTTTTTCAATGGCAGAGGCGGATGCCGCGCCGATCGCCAGCCGCGCAAACCCGGGGCCGACGCTCGCTCGTCGGCACGCCCGGTTCGTCAGCGGCCCATCAACCCGCCGCGCGCCCGACGCCGAACGCCCACGCGAGCGCCGAGAAGCTCGCGAACGCGAGAATGGTCGAGGCCATGATGATGCGCGTCACGCGGCCGTTGTCGGCGCCGTAGCGCTCGGCGAGCACCGAGACATTGCTGGCGCTCGGCAGCGCCGCGACCAGCGTCAGCACCATCAGCCCGAAGCGCGGCACCGGCGCGCCGAGCGCCGCGGCGGCCGTGCCCAGGCCGAACACCAGCGCCGGGTGCAGCACCAGCTTCAGCAGCGCCACCGGCAGGTAGTGCGCGAGCGGCGTGCGCGAGTGCGCGTGGCGCCCGGCGCGCGAGAGCACCGAGCCGATCGTGAACAGCGCGACCGGCGTCGCCGAATCGCCGAGCATGCGCACGACCTGCCCGAGCGGGCCCGGCAGCTCGCGGTCGAAGGCCGCGAACAGCGCGCCGATCACGATCGCCCACGGCAGCGGGTTGGTCATCGCACCGCGCAGCGAGCGCAGCGCCGCGGCCAGCACGCCGCGATCGCTGTCGCCCGAGCGCTGCGCGCTGGCCTGCGCGAGCGCCAGGCACAAGGTGCTCGTGAGGATCAGGTCGACGAGGATCGCGCCGATCACCGGGCCGGCGGCGTTGTCGCCGAGCAGCGCCACGAGCAGCGGCACGCCCATGAAGCCGGAGTTCGGGAACGCCGCGACCAGCGCGCCGAACGACGCGTCCTTCAGGTCGACGCCGTCGCGTTGCCCGCCGCGCCGCCAGGTCAGCGCGATCGTCACCGCGATCATCGCGAGCGCGCACACGGTGTAGATGCCGAGCAGCTGCGGATCGAACAGACGGCCGAACGGCAGGCTCGCGCCGAAGCGGAACAGCAGGCACGGCAGCGCGAAGAACAGCACGTAGACGTTGAGCCCGGGGATCGCCTCCTCCGGCAGGACCTGGCGCTGTGCGGCTGCGTAGCCGAGCAGCACCAGCGCGAAGAACGGGATCGTGACGGTCAGGATGGATTGCATGGGCTGCGAGTATCGCAAGCGCCCGTGGCGTCAGCAGGCCCTCTCGGGGCCCTCGTTATCATGGCGCCCTTCCGCCGAACAGCACCGTGTCTTCTTCCGCTCCCGATCCCCTGAACCCCGCACAGCTCGAAGCGGTGCACCACCTGAGCGGGCCGTGCCTCGTGCTCGCCGGCGCCGGCTCGGGCAAGACGCGCGTCATCACGCACAAGATCGCGCGGCTGCTGCAGGCGGGTTACGCGCCGGGCCAGATCGCCGCGATCACGTTCACGAACAAGGCCGCGCAGGAGATGCGCGAGCGTGCCAAATCGCTGGTCGGCCCGCGGGCCGCGAAGAACCTGGTGATCAGCACTTTCCACTCGCTCGGCGTGCGCATCCTGCGCAGCGAGTTCGAGAAGCTCGGGCTGAAGCAGCAGTTCAGCATCCTCGACAGCGACGACGTGCTCGGCATTCTGAAGGAAGCCGGCGCGAGCAGCGACAACGCGCTCGCGCGGCGCTGGCAATGGGCGATCAGCCTGTGGAAGAACCAGGGCCTGAACAGCGCGCAGGCCGAGAGCGCCGCGAGCCATGCCGACGAGCAGGTCGCGGCGCGCGTGATGCAACGCTACGAGGAGCGGCTCGCGGCCTACCAGGCGGTCGACTTCGACGACCTGATCGGCTTGCCGCACAAGCTCCTGCTGCGCGACGCCGAGGTTCGCGCCCGATGGCAAGACACCTTGCGCTACGTGCTGGTCGACGAATACCAGGACACCAACGCGATCCAGTACGAGATGCTGAAGTCGCTGGTCGGCGAGCGTGCGCTCTTCACCGCGGTCGGCGACGACGACCAGAGCATCTACGGCTGGCGCGGCGCGACGATCGACAACCTGAAGCGGCTGCCGCAGGAGTACCCGACGCTCAAGGTCATCGCGCTCGAGCAGAACTACCGCTCGACCGGCAACATCCTGCGCGCCGCGAACATGGTGATCGGCCACAACCCGAAGCTGTTCGAGAAGAAGCTGTGGAGCGCGTTCGGCGACGGCGATCCGGTGCGCATGCTCGAGTGCGACAACGAGGAGCACGAGGCCGAGCGCGTGGTTGCGCGGTTCCAGGCGCTGCGCGGCGGCACGGTCGCGGGCGCATCGGCGGCGTCGCCGAGCGGCGTGTCGGCGGTCGAGTTCAAGGACTTCGCGGTGCTCTACCGCGCGAACCACCAGGCGCGCGTGTTCGAGAAGGCGCTGCGCAAGGCCGGCATCCCGTACAAGGTCTCGGGCGGGCAGAGCTTCTTCGACCGGGCCGAGATCAAGGACCTGTGCGCCTGGCTGCGGTTGATCGTCAACAACGACGACGACCCGGCATTCCTGCGCGCGGTGACGACGCCCAAGCGCGGCATCGGCCACCAGACGCTCGCCAGCCTCGGCGAATTCGCCGGCCGCTGGAAGACGAGCCTGTACGAAGCGCTCTTCGCCGAGAGCCTCGGTTCGGTGCTCAGCGGCCGCGCGCTCGGCTCCCTGCACGAGTTCGGCCGCTACCTCAACGACTTCGAGTACCGCGCGCGCCAGACCACCGGCGCCGAAGACGCGAAGGCGCTGCTGACCGGCTGGCTCAAGGACATCGGCTACGAGCAGCACCTGCACGACGGCGAAGACAGCGAGAAGCTCGCGACCGCGCGCTGGAGCAACGTGCTCGACTTCGTCGACTGGATCGCGAAGCGTTGTGGGGGCGAGATCGAGAACGACGGCGGCATCGCGATCGAGAGCGAGAAGAAGAGCGTGATCGAGGTCGCGCAGACGATCTCGGTGATCATCAGCCTGGCCGAGCGCGGCGACGACCAGAACGTCGTGACGCTGTCGACGCTGCACGCCGCGAAAGGCCTCGAGTGGCCGCACGTCGTGCTCGCCGGGGTCAACGAAGGGCTGTTGCCGTTCCGCAGCGAAGACGACGACATGACCGCCGAGCGGCTCGAGGAAGAGCGCCGGCTGATGTATGTCGGCATCACACGCGCGCGCAGCACGCTCGGCGTCAGCGTGCTGCGCCGTCGCAAGCGCGGGCGCGATTTCATCGCCGGCGTGCCGAGCCGCTTCGTCGCCGAAATGAAACTGAGCGAGGTGACGGCCAAGGAAGACCCACGCGAGAAGCTGAAGGCCCTGCGCGCGGCTGCCGCGGCGCGCGCGCAGAAGGCGGCCGAGGACACGCCGGCGCGCTAGGGGTCGCGTTGACAGCCCCTACTAGGCTGCGCGCACGTTGTCTCGCGCTTCCGGCCCGGGCGTCTGCAGCAGGGTGACCCGCCCCTCGTGCCAGGCGCGATCGAAATCGGCCTCGACATCGCGCAGTGCCTCGGGCGTGGACGCGGTCGACGACGTGATGCCGACCGCACGGTTGCGGCCCTGGTTCTTCGCGGTGTACAGCGCCATGTCGGCCAGGTTCACGGCCTGCTCCCACGGCACCTCGGCCGCGTAGGGCGGCAGCGGGAAGCGCGCATAGCCGATCGACGCCGTGACGCGCAGCGCCTGCGCCCCGACCGTCACCGGCGCTCGCCCGAGGGCGCGCAGCACGCGCAGGGCCATCTGCTCGGCCTGCTCGTTCCCGGCGCGCGGCGCGAGGATCAGGAACTCCTCGCCGCCCCAGCGCACGACCAGGTCGTCGCTGCGCACCGCCTCGTTCAGGCGCCGCGCGACCTCGACCAGCACCTCGTCGCCGGCCGCGTGCCCGTGCACGTCGTTGACGTGCTTGAAGTGGTCGATGTCGACGAGCAGCAGCGCACCCTCGAAGCCGCCGCTGCTGCACAGCTTCGTCATCACGGCCTGGAAGTGGCGCCGGTTCGCGAGGTTGGTCAACGGATCGCGCTCGCTCTGCGCCTGCAGCTGCTCGTGACTGGCCTCGAGCTTCTGGTGCGTCTCGCGCACGCGGCGGTACAGGATCGTGACCAGCACGGTGGCGAGCAGCATCACCGCGGCGAGCAGCCACCACAGGCGCTGCAGCAGGTCGCGGTTCGCGAGCGCCGCGGTCTTCAGCGCGTTGTCGCGGCCGAGCAGCTCGATGTCGCGCTGGCGCGCATCGGCGTCGTTGCGGATCTGCATCTCCTTCAGCGCGATGCTGCGGTTCGCGCGCATCAGCTCGGCGCTGAGCGCGCGTTCGCGGTGGTAGAGCTCGAGTGCGCCGCGCGCGTCGCCGGCGGCCGCGAGGGCCTCGCCGAACTCGAGCAGCGTCGCGACCTGGCGCCCGGTCTCGCCGCTCTGCTCCCAGAGCTCGAGCAGTCGCGCGAGATCATTCCGGCCCTCGGCGATGCGGCCGAGGCCGATCTTCGCGATGCCAGCGTTGTTGATCAGAATGCGCTCGGCACGCAGGTCGTTGTGGCGGCGCACGATCACGAGCGCGCGCTCGGCGGCGCGCAGCGCCTCCGCCGGGCGGCCCTGGCTCGCGTACGCGTCGCTGAGGTTGTTCAGCAGCTGGGCCTCGAGGCGCGGCGCCTGCGCGAGCCGGGCCAGCGCGAGCGCCTCCTCATAGAAGCGCAGCGCGGCGCGCGGATCGCCCTGCATCTTCGCGAGGCGTGCCTCGGTGTTGCTGACGCGCGCCTGCTCGGCCTGATCGTCGGTCTGTGCCGCGAGCCGCTTGGCCTGCGCGACCATGCGCTGCGCGAGTTCGCGCTCGCCGCGGCCGCCCGCATAGACCGCCAGCGCGCTCAGGTCGATGGCACGCCGGCGCGCATCGCCGGCCCATTCGGACAGCGCCAGCGCGGCCTGCGCATGCGCGGTCGCGCTGACCGTCAGGCCCTGGCTGTGCGCGCGGCGTTCGAGGATCTGCAGTACGCGCCAGGACGCGCGGTAGGCGCATTCGATGCCTTCGATCGGGCTCGCCGGCCCGCCGGGACACCCGGCGAGGAAGGCCGGCAGCGCGGTCTGCGCGAGCGCCGCGGCGACGTCGAGCTGGCCCGCGTTCTCGGCCACCAGCGCGCGCACCAGGTTCGCGGCCGCGACCGCACGGCCGGAAGGATCGTCGGGCGCCAGCGCGAGCAGCTTGTCGGCGGCGGCGCTGGCCTGCGCGGTGCCACCCGTCTGCGCCTCGATCGCGCCGATCGCGAGCAGCAGCGTGCGCTGCTCGGCGGGCGTGACGGCCTGGCCGAGCTGCATCGCGCGCAGCGTCAGCAGCGCATGGGCCGGGCGCTCGAAGCCCTGGCGCAACAGCTCGTCGACCTGTTCGCCGAACGGCGTCGACCGGTACGGCGCTGGCACGGGCGCGGCCGATGCGGCGCCGACCAGCAGGGCCAGCGCGAAGCAGCACAGTGCGCGCAGCGGCATCGTCTTCATGCCGCCACCGCCAGCGCCGCGCGGCCCTGCAGCAGCGTCAGCGCGACCTGCCCGTCGCGCCAGGCCGATTCGAGCGACGAGGTGATCGCCTCGAGCGAGGCCTCGTCGCTGGCCTGCAGCAGCCGCACGCCGTACGCGCGGTTGCGGCCGTGCGCCTTCGCGAGGTACATCGCGGTGTCGACGAGGTTGATCGCACGCTCCCACGACACGCGCAGCGAACTCGGCCCGATCGGGAAGGTCGCGAAACCGATCGATGCGCTGACCGGCACGCGCTGCGTGCCGACCGTGACCGGTGCGCGGTCGAGCACGCTGAGCATGCGCTGCGCGAGCGCGTCGACCTGATCCGCCGCGAGCGCCTGCACGACGACCAGGAACTCCTCGCCGCCCCAGCGCACGATCAGGTCCTGCTCGCGCAGCGTCTCGCGCAGGCGGCGCGCGACCTCGACCAGCACCGCATCACCGGTGCCATGGCCGTGGCGGTCGTTGATGTGCTTGAAGTGGTCGATGTCGACCAGGTAGACGGTGCCGCTGAGCTTGCCGTCGTCGGCAAGCCGGCGCATCGCGGCCTGGAAGTGGCGGCGGTTCGCCAGCCCGGTGAGCGGGTCGCGCTCGCTCTGCACCTTCAGCAACTCGTTGCTGCTCGTCAGCAGGCGGTTCGTCTGGCGCACGCGCCGGTAGAGCAGCGCGACGACCGCGAACGACAGCACGAACGCCGTCGCGAGCAGCCACCACAGCCGCTGCTGCAGATCGCGGCGCCGCAGCTGCTCGGCCTTGATGTCGTTCTCGCGGTTCAGCAACACCAGCGCGCGGTTGCGGTGGTCGGCGTCGTACTGCTCCTGCATGGCCAGGATCGCCTTCTGCTGGTCTTCGCGCAGCAGCGTCGTCGCGATGCGGCGGTGCTGGTGGTAGGCCGCCACGGCGCCGGCCAGGTCGCCGGCCTTCTCGAGGTACATGCCGAGCTCGCGCCAGGTGTCGGCGACGCCGCTGACCGAACCGCGCCCGGCGTCGATCTCGATCGCCTCGCGCACGTAGCGCTTGCCGAGTTCGAGGTGCGACAACGAGATGTGCGCCAGGCCGATGTTGGCCAGCGCGACCATCTCGCTGTTCGGATCCTTCAGCTCGCGCGCCAGCGGCAGCGCGCTCTGCGCATGGGCCAGCGCGGTCTTGTAGTCGCCGTTCTTCAGGAAGAAGTCGGCCAGGTTCGCCAGGTAGCGGATCTCGTCGGTCTGCGCGCCGACGCGCCGTGCGCAGGCGATCGCTGCCTCGAACGAGCGGCGCTCGCCGGCCTGGTCGCCGAGGCCGTCGAGCACGATGCCCGCAGTGTTGTGGGCGCGGCCCAGCGCGACCGCGTCGTCGGCCTTCTCGGCCAGCGCGAGCGCCTCCAGCGTCAGCGCACGGGCGCGCTCCAGCTGCTTCGCACCGTAGTAGGCATAGGCCAGTTCCGTGCGCGCCTCGGACTGCTGCCACGGCTCGCCCTGCGCGTCGGCGAGTTCGAGCGCCGCGTGATTCAGCCGCACCGCTTCTTCGAGCTGGCCGGCGTGGTTGAGGATGTAGCCGTGCGCGGCGACGAAGCGCAGGCGGTCGCGCGGCAGCGTTGTCGCCGGAAGCTTCGCGATCGCGTCGCGCAGCATCAGGTCGGCGCGCTGCAGGCTGCCGTCGCGCGCCAGCGAACGGGCACGCACCAGCACCGCGGCGAGCGCCGCAGCGCCGGCGTTCGCCGCGTTCGGGTCGCGGCCCCAGGCCTCGAGGCGCGCGGCGGTCGGCTCCATCGCATCCGGCGCCGCCGCCGTCGCCAGCATCAGGCCCTCGACCGTCAGCAGCTCGAGCCGCTGCGCGCCTTGCGGCGGTGAATCGGCCAGCAGCTTCTCGAGCGCGGCGGCGGCCGGGAACGGCTGCGCGCGGCCCTGCCGCTCGAGCGCGAGGATGCGCGCGGTCGCGTCGGTCGGTATGCCGGCCTGCGCGAGCGCGGGGCCGGCCTGCAGCAGGCCGAGCAGCAGCGCGGCGCCCGCGAGCCGCCGCCGCGCGCCGCGGTGCCGAAGGAGCTGGGCGAAGGTCATCGCTGGCATCTCAGCTGACAGCGACCAGCGCGGCGCGCGGTGCCTCGACCAGCAGCGCGGTGAGCGCGGCCTCGGGCATCGGCTTCGCGAAGAAGTAGCCCTGGTATTCGTCGCAGCCTTCACGGCGCAGGAACTCGAGCTGGTCGCGGCGCTCGACGCCCTCGGCGACGACGTGCAGGCCGAGCGAATGCCCCATCGCGATGATCGCGCGGGTCAGTGCGGCGTCGTCGGTGTCGGCCGGGATGTCGTTGACGAACGAGCGATCGATCTTCACGCAATCGACCGGGAAGCGCTTCAGCGCTGCGAGCGACGAGTAGCCGGTGCCGAAGTCGTCCATCGCCAGGCGCACGCCGAGCGCCTTCAGGCGGCGCATCGTCGATTCGGCCATGTCCGGCTGATCCATCACCGCGCTCTCGGTCAGCTCGAGTTCGATCTGGTGCGGCGCGCAACCGGAGAGCAGCAGCATCTCGGCCACCTCGTCGACGAGGCGCGGGTTCTTGAACTGGCGTGCGCTGACGTTGACCGACATCGTCAGCCCGCCGGCACCGATCTGCTGCAGCCGCTTCAGCGCCTGGCCGGCCTGGCGCATGACCCACGCGCCCATCGGCACGATCAGGCCGGTTTCCTCCGC
The DNA here is from genome assembly GCF_056400745.1 of Rhizobacter sp. P5_A1. NCBI lineage: Bacteria > Pseudomonadati > Pseudomonadota > Betaproteobacteria > Burkholderiales > Sphaerotilaceae > Rhizobacter > Rhizobacter sp. P5_A1. The sequence continues at coordinate 80,169 of NZ_JBFUKR010000006.1, read as the reverse complement.
GATGTCGATGAAGCGGCCCGGCGCGAGCAGCCCGCGCTGCGGGTGCTGCCAGCGCACCAGCGCTTCCATGCCGACCGGCCGGCCGCTGCCGACATCGACGCGCGGCTGGTAGTGCAGCACGAGCTGGCCGGCGTCGATCGCGGTGCGCAGTTCGAGCTCGAGGTTCAGGCGCGCTTCGGCGGGGCCGCCGTCGTGCGCGCCGAACAGCGCGAAGCCGTCCCGGCCGGCCGCCTTCGCGCGGTACATCGCGATGTCGGCGTGGCGCAGCAGGGTTTCGACGTCGGTGCCGTCCTGCGGAAAGATCGCGATGCCGGCCGAGACCGTCACGTGGTGCTGGATGCCGGTGCGCAGCTCGACCGGCGCGCGCAGCGCACCGAGGATGCGCTCGGCGATCTCGCTCGCGTGCGAGGCATCGCGCACGTCGTGCAGCAGCAGGCACATCTCGTCGCCGCCCATGCGCGCGACCAGGTCCTGCCCGCGCACGACCTGCTTCATGCGCGTCGCCAGCGTCTGCAGCAGGTGATCGCCGGCGGCATGGCCGAGCGTGTCGTTGACGACCTTGAAGCGGTCGACATCGACGAAGATCACCGCGAAGTGGCTCATGTCGCGCGCGCTGTGCACCAGCGCCTTGCCGACCGCGACCTGGAACGACGCGCGGTTCGGCAGTGTCGTCAGCTCGTCGTGTTCGGCGAGGAACAGCGCGCGGCGCTCGGCGACCATCACGTCGGTGACGTCGCTGCTCAGGACGTATGCGCCGCTGACGCTGCCGTCGGGCGCGACCTTCGGCATGTACATGATGTTGAGCCAGCGGCCGCGCGCGTATTCGATGCCGGACACGCGGTGGTCGATCGCGAAGGTCTGGCCGGAGAGCGCGCGTTCGATGTGCGGCTGCAGCGCGCGGTAGTGTTCCTCGCCGTAGACCTCGAGCGCGGTGCGCCCGAGCATCGCGGCCGGGTCCAGGCCGAGCCAGCGCTGGTAGTTGCGGTTCACGAAGCGATAGCGCTGCTCGCTGTCGATGAACGCGACCATCGCCGGGATGTTGTCGGTGATCGTGCGCAGCTCCTCCTCGCTGTGGTGCAGGCGCTGGCGCGAGTCCACCAGGCGCTGGTACGGCGAGCGGATGCTGTCGGCGACGATCGTGCGGTAGACGAGCCAGAAGCCCAGCACCTTGTAGACGTGCCCGACCACCAGCGCCAGGTCGGTGAGCCGCGTGAACAGCATGAACACCGCCTCGCCGATCGCCATCAGTACCGCGGCGCCGAGCAGCGAGGGAACGTTGAACGGTTGCGGCGTTGCCAGCCGGCGCGCGAACAACGCGCTGGCGACGAGGAAGGCGGCGACCATCAGGGCCTCGCCGGCGTGCTTCGCGACAGTCAGCGACTGGCCGTCGATGACCAGCGCCGGCACGCTGTGCGGCCAGCCGAAGACCCAGCCGACGATCAGCAGCACGTAGGCCGCGACGCCGGCCGGCACGAATCGGACCCAGCGCGGGTCGTGGTCGAGCCGCCACGGCAGCGTCGCCACGCACAGCGTCGCGAACGCGATCAGCAGCCGGCCGGCCATGAACAGCGCCGCGCTGCGGGTCGGGGTGTTGGCGCCGAGCAGGTCCGGCAGGCCGGGAAACGACAGCGTGTGCACGAGGTCGAGCAGCAACGCGCCGGCGCAGGCGCTGCCGAGCACATACACGCTGCGCGGCACCTCGAGCTCGCGGGCGTTCCAGGCGACCGCGGCGATCGCGCCGCAGACCAGCATCGAGACCAGTTCGAGCAGCGTGTGCCACTGCGTGAAACTCAGGCCGCCCCAGACCTCGGGCAGGCGCACCGGCACGACCCAGAGGTACAGCATCGGCAGCGTCGCCAACGCGAGCACGGCCGCCTGGCGCCGGTTGTTGCGCAGGGCGCCGAACGCGCTCATGCGCATCGCCGGCCCCATGCCGGCGCGCGCTCGAAAGCCGCTGTCGTGAAAGGTGTCATCGCCAAGCCCGGTTACAACGGCGGCGCATCGCGCCGCGCACGGGGACGGCCCGTCGATGACGATCGGGCCCCGCGCTGAACCGTCTTCGGCCGGGCCGCGCGGTGCTTGAGTGGTTTGTCGAGCGATCCGTTAACTATTGCGGGATTCGACCGGGCCGCGTCGCCCTACATCCCCTTGAACAGCCCCGTGAAGCTGCGCGACACCTCGAGCTTCTCGGGGTGCCCCTTCACCGCGACGAGCTGGCGCCCGCGCAGATCGCGGCTGACGCCGGCGATGAACCGGGTGTTCACCAGCGTCGAGCGGTGGATCTGCCAGAAGACCTCGGCGTCGAGCTCCTCGATCAGCTCCTTGATCGGCTTGCGGATCAGCGCCTCGATCGTCGCCGTCTGCACGCGCGTGTACTTCTCGTCGGAGATGAAGAACAGCACCTCGTCGACCGGGATCATCTGGATGTTCTGGCCGACGGTCGCCTGGATCCAGCGCAGCTGCGGCGCCTTGGCCGGGTCCATGCGGGTGGCGAGCTTCTGCAGCAGCTGCTGCAGCGCGGCCGGCGGCGCATCGTCGCTGGCCGGCGCGCCACCGCGGCGCTGCGCGAGCCGCTTCCGGATGCGCCCGACCGTGACCAGCAGCCGCTCGCGCTCGGCCGGCTTCAGCACGTAGTCGACCACACCTTGCTCGAAGGCCTCGATCGCGTACTGGTCGTAGGCGGTGATGAAGACGATCTCGCAGCCGTGCCAGGCTTCGCCGCGCTCATCGTCGTCGTCATCGACCGGCAACTGCGCGATCGCGCGCGCGGCCTCGACGCCGGTCATGCCGGGCATGCGGATGTCGAGGAAGACCAGGTCCGGGTGCTGCGATTCGGTCAGCTCGACCGCCTCGAGCCCGTTCTTCGCCTCGGCGACGATCTCGAGCTCGGGCCAGACCTCCGCGAGCCGCGCGCGCAGCTGCTCGCGCATCAGGCGTTCGTCGTCGGCGATCAGGGCGCGCGCGGGTCGGCTGGGCGTGTTCATGCCGCGATCGTAGCGCCGGCCTCGCGGCGTTTCCTGTCGCGGCGCACCAGCCGCACGATCAGCCAGATCACGACGACGAGCAGGATCAGCGGCGAGAACAGCATCGCGACGACGCCGGCCACCGCCAGCAGCGCGCCGAGCAGTGCGACGGCCGCGATCGCCAGCGGCAGCAGCACCGCGAGTGGCACGACCAGCGCGGCGATCAGCAGCGCCAGCGCGACCCCGCCGACCGCCATCAGCCAGTCGCCGGCGTCGAGCGTCATGCTCAGCGGCTCGCCGTCGATCTGGATCGAGCCGGGGTCGATCGAACCCGCCACCGACACCGCGGTGACGACGAGCGCGACGCCGAGCACCAGGCTCGCGAGCATCGCCCAGCCGAGAAACTTGAGCGCCGGTTTCATGCTGCCTCTCCTTCGCGCGTCTGTGCCTGGTAGGGCACGGTCAGGGTCACCAGCGTGCCGCTGGGGGTGTTCTCGGCCACCGTCATCGAGGCCTTGTTGCCGTACAGCAGCTGCAGCCGCTCGCGGATGTTGTTGAGCCCGACGCCGGTGCCGGCGGTCGCCGCCTTGCCGAAGCCCAGGCCGGTGTCGGCGACCGTGACCGCGAGCTTGCCGTGGACGATCTCGGCGCGCACCGTCAGCTTGCCGCCCTCGGCCTTCGGCTCCAGGCCGTGCTTGATCGCGTTCTCGACCAGGCTCTGGATCATCATCGACGGGAAGTCGGCCGAGAGCAGCCCGTCCGGCACGTTGATCTCGGTCTGCAGCCGATCCTCCATGCGCACCTTCAGGATCTCGAGGTAGGGGCGGATCACCGCCATCTCGCGGCCGAGGTTGTGCGCGGTCGGGTGGTTCTCGCGCATCGTCGGCATCGAGGCCCGCAGCAGCGCGATCAGGTTCTTCTGCATCTGGCTCGCGCGCGGCGGGTCGGTCTCGATCAGGTGGTCGATGCTGGCCAGCGTGTTGAACAGGAAGTGCGGCTCGACCTGCGCCTGCATCGCCGCCATGCGCGCCTCGACGACCTGGCGCTTGAGCTGCTCCGACTCGGCGGTCTCGGTCGCCGCGGCGGCCTTCACCTCGGCCTGCATGCGGCCCTTGTAGGTGATCTTCAGCAGCGCCGACGCGATGATCCAGAAGAACGCGAGGTCGGTCAGCGAGTCGCCGACATGCGTCACGCGGCGCTTGTATTTGCGCGCCTGGGCGTTGGCCTCGGCGGCGTCGCGGCGCGCCTCTTCGGCCTCGCGGCGCGCCTCCTCGACGGCCTCCTGCGCTTCGCGGTGCGCCTCCTCGGCTTCCTGGCGGGCCTCCTGGGCGGCCTCGCGCGCCGCTTCACGGGCCGCGCGCACCGCTTCGCGGATCGCCTCGCGGCTCGCGCCGGGCAACGCGATGTCGATGCGGCTGCCGGCGCCGCTCGCTGCCGAGGCGCTCGGGGTCGCCGCCGAGCCCGGCACGGCCGGTGCCGCCGAAGCGGCGGACGCCGCCTGGGCTGGCGTTGCCGGCGTCGCGGGAGGAGCGGGCGTGGCCCGCGGCGAGATGCGCACGCCGTTCTTGTCGATCGAGATCACGACATCGTCGTCATCCTTCGCGCCGCTGGCCGATCCGCCCGGCGTCTCGATCCGGACGTTCGGGATCTTCGGCACCGGCGGGATATCGATCTTCGGCACCGGCGGGATCGCCGGAATCGGCACGTCCTCGATGATCTCGCTCCACGTCGACGAGGTGCGAAACGGCGGCAGCTTCTGCAGGATGCTGGCCAGGATCAGCAGCAGCAGCGAGAGCAGCGCGAAGCGCCACCAGCTGATGCCGACGAGCCAGTTGCCGTACTGGTGGAACAGGCGCACCGCGCCGGAGGAGACGCTCTTCCAGGTGCTGGCGGCGGGGGTGGCGAAGTCGGACATGGACAGCGGGGCTCGGTCGGGGCGCGGTTCTGGGATGGCTCGCACTCTAAGGGCGGCGCCGCCGCGCGCCCAGCGGGCTGCGACGGTCTGCGCCGGCGGGCCGACAGGCTGCAACGGCTGCGGACGGGCCGGCGCGCCCTCGGAGCCTGGACGGCTCCTGGCGTCAGTTCGGCCCCGCATCTCGCGCCGCGCCGGCGGCGTTTCGCGCCGGATCGCCGCCACCGGTCGCAGCGCGGCAGCGCGGGCAGGGACGCGCCGATAGCCTTCGGCCGACTGTTCGATCACCCGACCCGGAGCCCACGATGAAATCATTGACCCCCCAATCCGCCCGCTGGATCACCTTCATGGCGGTCGCCGGCGTGAAACTCCTCAGCCTGGCGGCGTTCGCCGCGATCGCGCTCGCCGCATCGGGCAGCGCCCGGGCGGCGCCCGAGGCGGCGTTCCAGAGCGCGTTCCAGAATTTCGTGGCCGCTTCGGCCGGCGACAGCGCACGTGCCGAGCCGGCCGCCGAAGCCTTCGACGCGCTGCTGAAGGCCGAGCCCGCGAACCCGGTGCTGATGGCCTACGCCGGCGCCAGCACCGCGCTGCGCGCCAGCACGACGCTGCTGCCGATGAAGAAGATGGGCTACGCCGAAGACGGGCTGGCGCTGCTCGACAAGTCGCTCGCGCTGCTGACGCCGGCGCACGACGGCCCGGTCCAGCGCGGCACGCCGGGCGTGCTCGAGGTGAAGTTCGTTGCGGCCAACACCTTCCTGGCGGTGCCCGGCTTCATGAACCGTGGCGCACGCGGCGCGAAGCTGCTGGACGAGGTGCTCGAGAGCCCGTTGTTCGCGCATGCGCCGCTGCCGTTCAAGGGCACCGTGTGGATGCGCGCCGCGTCGCTCGCGATCAAGGAACAGCGTGCCGCCGACGCGCGCCGCTTCCTGAACGAGGTGATCGCGCAAGGCGCGCCGCAGGCCGAGGCCGCGAAGGCGAAGCTGAAGGAAGCCGCGTGAGTGCGTCGTCGGACTCGCCCGACGCGGTCGTCGAGCTGCGCGGCGTGCACAAGACCTACCGGCTCGGTCAGCACGTGATTCTGGCGCTGCGCGGTGTCGACCTCGCGGTGCGGCGCGGCGAACTGCTCGCGCTGACCGGCCCGTCGGGCAGCGGCAAGAGCACGATCCTGAATCTCGCCGGGTTGATCGACGCGCCCGACAGCGGCGAGATCGTGCTCGGCGGCCGCCCGATCGGCGGTCTCGACGAGACCGACCGCACGCTGCTGCGCCGCGACGCGCTCGGCTTCGTGTTCCAGAGCTTCAACCTGGTGCCGGTGATGACGGTCGCCGAGAACGTCGACTACCCGCTGTTCATCGCCGGCGTGCCGGCCGCCGAGCGGCGCGAACGCGTCGCAGCGCAGCTCGCCGCGGTCGGCCTGCACGCGCATGCGCGGCACCGGCCCGACGCGCTCTCCGGCGGCCAGCGCCAGCGCGTCGCGATCGCCCGCGCGCTGATCAAGCGCCCGCTGCTCGTGATCGCCGACGAGCCGACCGCGAGCCTCGATTCGGCGACCGCCGACCAGATGCTCGACCTGATGCGCGAACGCTGCCACGCCGAAGGCGCCGCCTTCGTGATCGCGACGCACGACAGCCGGCTCACGCGCCGCTGCGACCGCGTCCTCGCCTTGCTCGACGGGACACTGCAATGAGATGGCTGAAGTTCGCGCTGCAGAACACCCTGCGCAATCGGCGCCGCTCGCTCGTCACGGTCGCGATCGCCGCGCTCGGCACCGCGGCGATCCTGCTCGCCGGCGGCTTCGCGCTGTTCACCTACCAGGCCCTCGCGCAGGCCGCGGCACGCAGCACCGGGCACCTGATCGTCGGCCTGCCGGCGCAGTTCACGCAGGACGAGGACACACCGCTGCAGCACGGCCTCGACGACCATGCCGCGCTCAGTGCGACGCTGCTCGCCGACCCGGCCGTGCGCCAGGTGCTGCCGCGCGTCGCGTTCAGCGGCTTGATCAGCAACGGCGACAAGTCGACCGTGATGATCGCGACCGGCGTCGAGCCTGACAGCGAGTTCGCCGTCAAGGGGCCGTTCCTGAACATGGTCGCCGGGGAGGTGCTGGCCAGCGGTGCGAAGCAAGCGGAAGTGATGCTCGGCGAAGGCCTCGCGAAGAGCCTGAAGGCCGCGCCCGGCAGCAGCCTGACCCTGCTCGCGAGCACGACCGACGGTGCCTTGAACGCGCTCGACGTGACGGTGAAGGGCGTCTTCTCGACCGGCGTGCCCGACATCGACAAGCGCCTCGTCTACACCGACCTCTTGACCGCGCAGCGCCTGCTCAACACCACGCGCGTCTCGACGCTCGGCGTGTTCCTGAGGCGCATGGAGGCGACCGACGCCGCGCAGCAGCGCATCGCGCGCCTGAATCCGAAGCTGACGGTGCAGACCTGGCTCGACCAGGCCTTCTTCTACCGCTCGGTGCGCGCGCTCTACAACCGCATCTTCGGCGCGCTCGGGCTGATCATCGGCGTGATCGTCGTCTTCGTCGTGACCAATGCGATGGCGATGGCGATCATCGAGCGCACCCGCGAGATCGGCACCCTGCGCGCGCTCGGCACCTTGCCGTCGCAGCTGCTGCGCACGCTCGCGCTCGAAGGCATGGTGCTCGGCGGCGTCGGCGCGCTCGTCGGTGCGGCGCTCGCGCTCGGCGTCTCGCTGCTGCTGTACCTGGTGCCGGTGCAGATGCCGCCACCGCCCGGCAGTTCGCGCGGCTATCCGCTGAACATCGAGATCGACCCGGCGCTGTACCTCGGCACCGTGCTCGCGATGGTCGTGCTCGCGATGCTCGCGTCGGCCTGGATCGCGCGCAGGACCGTCCACACGCCGGTCGTCGACGCGCTCGCCCACACCTGAACACTGGAGATTTCGAGATGACATCCACCCTTCGTTCGATCGCCGCGGCGCTGCTGGCGCTGCTCGCGGCGCCGACCTTCGCGCAGGACGTGCCGGCCTTGCTGAAGGCGGCCGACCGATACCGCCTCGGCAGCGAGAACCTGCAGGTCGACACGCAGATCACCGTCTTCGACGCCGACGGAGCGCCCGACAAGGAGCGCCGCTACACCGTGTTTGCGCAGGCCGGGCACCAGTCGCTGGTGCTGATGCGCAGCCCGGCCGAGAAGGGCCAGAAGCTGCTGATGCTCGGCGACGACTTCTGGCTGCTGATGCCCGGCAGCCAGCGGCCGCTGCGCATCACGCCGATGCAGAAGCTGCTCGGCGACGCCAGCGTCGGCGACATCGCGACGACGAGCTGGGCCGATGACTACGGCGGCAGCATCGCCGGCGAAGAGCGCTGCGGCGAACCCGCGCAGGATTGCATTCGCCTGAGCCTGCAGGCCGCGCGCAAGGCGGTGACCTACCAGCGCATCGAGCTGTGGCTCGGCAAGGCGCGGCACGAGCCGGTCAGGGCCGACCTGTACGTGCAGTCCGACAAGCTAGCGAAGCAGGCGCGCTTCGTGATCGACAAACCCTCGGGTTCGGCGGCGGCGCCGCTGGTCACGTCGATGCTGCTGCGCGACCAGCTGACGAACAAGAAGGAGACGCAGGTGCGCTACCTCGCGCGCAAGGAGCGCACGCTGCCCGAGGCCTGGCTGAACCCGATGTTCCTCGCGCGCAACCCGGCGCTGGAGTGACGCGGCGTGCGGCACGTGTCGTTCGCGGCGATGGCGATGATGGCGGGGATGACGCTGGCGGGCGCGTGCCGCGCTGCACCCGAGTTCAGCGGCCAGCTGCGGCCCGCGTACATCGATCGGCAGCCCGCTGCGCGCGGCCCGCTCTCTCAGGCGGCGAGCCTCGCGCCCGGCATCGTCGCGCTGCCCGCGTCCGGCCCGGTGCTCGAGACCGAACTGCGCGGCAGCGCCCACGGTCTCGCGGCGACCGTGACGCTGCAGCAGCAGCGCCTCGAAGGCGATCGGCTGCGCAGCGACGCCTGGGTCAACGAGCTGTACGCCTCCGGCGAAGGCGCCGGCTGGCAGTTCAGTGCCGGCAAGAAGATCGTCGGCTGGGACGTCGGCTACGGCTTCCGGCCGAACGACGTGGTCGAGCAGGAAGTGCGGCGCACCTTGCTCAGTGTCACGCCCGAAGGCCGGCCGCTGCTGATGGCCGAGCATTTCGACGCCCAGACCGCGTGGTCCTTCGTGCTCGTGAACCCGACGAAGGCGCATGAGGCGCGCGGCGCCGAAGAGCCGGCGCTTGCGGTGCGCGTCTACCGTCGTGATGGTGCGCTCGACGCATTCGGCTTTGCGCGCTACGGCGTGCGTACCGGCGCCAGCCTCGGCGCGGCCGCGGCCTGGGTCGCGAGCGAGGCCGTCGAGCTGCACGCGTCGGTGCGCTACCTGCATGCGGCCGACTCTGTCGCGATCGATCCAGCCACGGCGGGACTCGTGCGCAGCGACCCATGGCGCGACGCGAGCGTGCGTCGCAGCGCGCAGGCGCTGGTCGGTGCGACCTGGACCAACGCCGCGCAGCTGAGCCTGCTCGCCGAAGCCTGGTGGGATGGCAGCGCGCTGTCGAACGCGCAATGGCGCGACTGGTCCGCGCGCAACCGGGCGCTCGCGGCGCTGATCGGCACGCCGGCGCCGGATGTCGCGGTCGCCGGCAACCTCGCGTGGCAAGGCCGCGCGTTCAATGCCTCGACCAGCCTGCGCCGCGCCAACCTGTTCACGCGCGCCAGCTGGACCCACGACAAGTGGCAGCCCGCGCTCGACCTGCTGTACACGCCGGCCGACGCCGGCCGCGTGCTCACCGCATCGCTGGGATGGCAGGGCGATCGTGTCCGCATCGATGCCGGCCTGCGGCTCTACGGCGGCCCGGGCGATGCGGTGCTCGCGCAGCTGCCGACGCGGCGCGTGGGCTACGTCGCCGGCACCTGGGCGTTCTGACGCGCGGCGACATTTCCTGGGGTGCTCAGGACGACAGGCGCTGCGCCATCTGCGCGGCCACCTCGCGGAATGCGGCGCTCAGCGACGCACGCCTCGACGCCCGGCGCCAGAACTCGACCGCGACGCTGCGCGCGGAGATGCCGCCGCCATCGTCTCGTGCGCGGGCCCGCAGCGGCTCGAACGGTGTGTAGTCCTGCAGGCCGTGGAACGCATCGGTGCGCCAGCGCATCGGCAGCATGTCGTAGAGCGGCGCGAGCGCGAATCGGCCGTTCGCCGGCTCGTCCACCCAGAGGCTCAGGTTGCCGAAATGCATGTCGGCATTGCCGATCAGATGGCCGAAGTCATACAGCGCGCGCGCGCCGGCCGCGTCGATCGGCGAGAGGCGCCGCTGCAGCACGAGCGCGTCGCAGGTGGCGGGCCAGTTCTGGCGCGCGCCGCCGACGAACTGCGCGTGGATCGCGTCGAGCCCGACCACATGCCGCCGGCCCTCGCCATTGGGGCCGACGCGATCGAAACGCATCGATTCGAGGTAGGTGCGCTGCGCGCTCTCGACAATGCGGGTGCGTGCGACCGGCACGCCGTGCTCGCCCAGCAACTGCAGTGCGAGTGCTTCGGCATGCAGCAGATCGTGCCAGCGTTCGCCGAATGGCGTGCCGCGCGGCGGCGAGAACTTCACCAGCACGCGCTCGCCCGACGCGAGGCCGGTGAGGAACTTGGCCTGCTCGCCGCCGGCCGACGAACCGGCGGGCAGCGTCGAGGCGACATCGGCCGCGAGCGTGTCGTAGTGCGCAGCGCGCTCGAATGCTGCGGCGGGGGCCTCGGGAACGATCTCGCCCATCGGCTCGCCGATGGAGATCGCGCCGATCGGGTCATCGATGCGCAAGGCCGCGAACAGGATCTGATCCAGCGGCCAGCGCTCCGGGTCGCGGCCCAGGCCGAGCCGCAGCGCCCATTCGCGGCCGAGGAACCCGTGCAGCTTCAGCGGGGCGAGGAACCAGGGCAGTTGTCCGCGCGTGAGCATGTCGATGCCCTTGGCACCGACGTGCAGCATGTCGCCCGCGAGAAAGGTCAGCACGCCCCAGCGTTCGGTCAAACCGCGCGTGTCGGTCCACCAAAGGGGTTGCCGAGCGGGCAGGCCGCGGATCGTCTGCGGGATGCCGTAGCGGGTGGACTTGCCTTGCCCCAGCGGGACGACCGGTCCGCCAAGCGCACGCAGCGCGCGCGACAGCGTCGGCTGGCTCTTGCCGGTGAGTGACTGCAGCGCCGTGGAGTCGGTGGGACCACGCGCGGTCAGCGCGGCAATGATGGCGCCTTCGAGAGGATTCATGAATAGAATGGCATGACAGAAAGCTCTTTGAAATCAGGAGGTTGCTGTCGATGATGCATTCTATATGAATGCAAAATGAATAGAAAAACAGGTCGATCCGCTACGGCGCGATGGCCTCGACCTGGATCAGCAGCCGCACCCGGTCGGCGACGAAGGGCAGGCTGTGCGTGATGCCGAAGCTGCTGCGCACCAGCTCGCCCTCGAAGTCGCCGCCGCAGACCGTGCGGCGGAACAGCGGATTCAGGCCGCAGTTCCAGCGCAGCGCGCGCAGCGTCAGCGGCTGGCTGATGCCGCGCAGCGTGAACTCGCCGCGCAGCTCGCGCGGGGCCTCGCCGTCGAAGCGCGCATGGCGGGCGACGAAGAAGGCCTGCGGGTTCGCCGCCACGCCGAGCATCTCGCCGCCCTTGAGCTGCGCGTCGAGCAGCGGCACGCCGCTGCTCACCGACGCGGTGTCGACCGTGATGCTGACATCGAGCTGCTGGCCCTTCGGATCGAACTGCACGCTGCCGCTCGCCTTGTCGAAGCGGCCGCGGATCGTCGAGGTGCCCATGTGCACGACCTCCCAGTGCACCAAGGTGTGCGTCGGGTCGAGCCGCCAGGTCGGGATCGAACCCGGCGCCGAAGCCGGCGACGGCTGCGCGAGCGCCGCGAGCGCGACGCCGCACAGCGCGAACGCGCCGAGTGACGCGAGCGGCTTCAGGCCGCGCGCTGCTGGCCCGTGCGCCATTCCTGCATCAGCGCGGCCCACTTCGGGCGCGCCGCGGCGAGGTGCCGATCCTTCACGTGGCCGTAGCCGCGGATGTCTTCCGGGACCCGCGCGATCTCGGTCGCGAGCCGCAGATTGCCGGCATTCAGCGACCCGAGCAGCTCGTCGACCGAGGCCCGGTACTCTCCGATCAGCGCGCGTTCGGTCTTGCGCTCTTCGGTGCGGCCGAACGGGTCGAACGCGGTACCGCGCAGGCCCTTCAGCTTCGCGAGCCATCGGAAGCCAGTCAGCATGGCCGGGCCGAACTTCGACTTTTTCAGTTCGCCCGCGGCGTTCTTCTTCGCGGTCAGCGGCGGCGCGAGGTGGTAGTTCAGCTTGTAGTCGCCTTCGAACTGGGCCGCGACCTTGTCGAGGAAACTGCGGTCGCTGTGCAGCCGCGCGACCTCGTACTCGTCCTTGTAGGCCATCAGCTTGAAGAGGTAGCGCGCGACGGCCTCGGTCAGCTTCTTGCTGTTCAGCGGCGCTTCGACGGCGCGTACCTTCTCGACGAAGGCCTGGTAGCGCGCGGCGTACGCGGCGTTCTGGTAGCCGGTCAGGAACTCGACGCGCTGCGCGACCATGTCGTCGAGGTTTGCGGTCTTCTTGACGAACTCGATCACCTGCGCCGGCTTGAGCAAGGCCTGCACCGCGGCCAGATCGTGCGCCGCGCGCCGGCCCCACTCGAACGCGAGCTTGTTGTTCTCGACCTGCACGTTGTTCAGCTCGATCGCGCGCAGCATCGCGGCGAGGCTCAGCGGCACCTTGCCCTTCTGCCACGCGTAGCCGAGCATCAGCGGGTTCGTGTACAGCGAGTCGCCGACGAGCTGCACCGCGAGCTGGTCGGCGTCGAGCGTGCCGACGTTCGCGGCACCCGCCGCACCGAGCACCGCGGCGTCGCAATTCGCGGCCGGGAACTGCCAGTTCGGGTTCGTCACGAAGGCCGCGGTGGGCGCGCCGTGCGTGTTCATCGCGACGAAAGTGCGGCCCTCGCGCATCACCGCCAGGGTGCTCTTGTTGGCCGCGACGATCGGGTCGCAGCCGATCACCAGATCGGCCTCGGCGGTGCCGACCTTGGTCGTCAGGATCGCGTCGGGTCGGTTCGCGATCTGGATGTGGCTCCAGGTCGCGCCGCCCTTTTGCGCGAGGCCGGCGGCGTCCTGCGTGACGATGCCCTTGCCTTCGAGGTGCGCGGCCATGCCGAGCAGCTGGCCGATCGTGATCACGCCGGTGCCGCCGACGCCGGCGACGACGATGCCCCACGGGGTCTCGGCCAGCGGCAGCGACGGCTCGGGCAGCGGTGGCAGCGCGAACGGGTCCGGGCGCGCCGCATCTTTCTTCTTGCCTTTGAGCTGCCCGCCCTCGACCGTGATGAAGCTCGGGCAGAAGCCCTTCACGCAGGAGTAGTCCTTGTTGCAGGTGTTCTGGTTGATGCGGCGCTTGCGGCCGAACTCGGTCTCGACCGGCTCGACCGACAGGCAGTTGCTCTGCACCGAGCAATCGCCGCAGCCTTCGCAGACCAGCTCGTTGATGATCACGCGCTTCGCCGGATCGACCATCGTGCCGCGCTTGCGGCGGCGCCGCTTCTCGGTCGCGCAGGTCTGGTCGTAGATGATCACGGTGCAGCCCTTGAGCTCGCGCATCTGCTTCTGGATCGCGTCGAGCTCGTCGCGGTGGTGCACGGTCACGCCCTTGGCCAGGCGCGAGGCGATCTCGCTCGCCGTGTACTTCTCGGGCTCGTCGGTGACGACGGCGATCTTCGCGGCGCCCTCGGCGTCGAGCTCGCGCGTCATCTCGGGCACCTTCAGGGTGCCGTCGACCGGCTGCCCGCCGGTCATCGCGACCGCGTCGTTGAACAGGATCTTGTAGGTGATGTTGACGCCGGCCGCGATGCTCTGGCGCACCGCGAGCAGCCCCGAGTGGTAGTAGGTGCCGTCGCCCAGGTTCGAGAACACGTGGCTGTCGGTCGTGAACGCGGCCTGGCCGACCCACGAGACCCCTTCGCCGCCCATCTGCGAGAAGGTGACGGTGCTGCGGTCCATCCAGACCGACATGTAGTGGCAGCCGATGCCGGCAACCGCGCGCGAGCCCTCGGGCACGCGCGTGCTGGTGTTGTGCGGGCAGCCGCTGCAGAAGAATGGGGTGCGGTCGCTGGTGTCGATGCTTTGCACGACCATCGCGCGCTCCTTCGCCTCGATCAGCGCGATGCGTGCGTCGATGCGCGCGGCGGTGTCGGCGTCGACTCCCAGCTTCTTCAACCGTTTCGCGATCGCACGTCCGATGATCGCCGGCGTCAGGTCGGCCTGTGCGCGCAGCAGCCAGTTCTTGCTCGGGTTGGGCTGGCTCCACTCGCCACCGCCGCCACCGAAGGGCGTCGTCAGTTCAGCGCCGTCGGACTCGTCGAACTTGCCGAGCACAGTAGGGCGCACGTCGGCGCGCCAGTTGTAGAGCTCTTCCTTCAGCTGGTACTCGATGACCTGGCGCTTCTCTTCGACGACCAGGATCTCCTGCAGGCCCTGCGCGAAGTCGCGCGTGATCGTCGCCTCGAGCGGCCAGACGACGTTGACCTTGTGCAGCCGGATGCCGAGCCGGCGGCACTCGTCGTCGTCCAGCCCGAGGTCGTGCAGGGCCTGCCGCGTGTCGTTGTAGGCCTTGCCCGACGCGATGATCCCGAAGCGGTCGTGGGCGCTCGCGATCACGTTGTGGTTCAGCCGGTTCGCGCGCACGTAGGCGAGCGCCGCGTACCATTTGTAGTCCATCAGCCGCGCTTCCTGCTCGAGCGGCGCATCGGGCCAGCGGATGTGCAGGCCGCCATCGGGCATCTGGAAGTCGGTCGGGATCACGATCTCGACGCGGTCCGGGTCGACCGACACGCTGGCGGTCGACTCGACGATGTCCTGGATCGTCTTCATGCCCGACCAGACGCCGGCGAAGCGGCTCATCGCGAACGCGTGCAGGCCCATGTCGAGGATGTCCTGCACGCTGCTCGGGAAGAACACCGGCAGCCCGCAGGCCTTGAAGATGTGGTCGCTCTGGTGCGCGGCGGTCGAGCTCTTCGCGATGTGGTCGTCGCCGGCGAGCGCGATCACGCCGCCGTGCTTCGAGGTGCCGGCCATGTTGGCGTGCTTGAACACGTCGGAGCAGCGGTCGACGCCCGGGCCCTTGCCGTACCAGATGCCGAACACGCCGTCGAACTTGTTGGCCTTCGGGTAAAGATCGAGTTGCTGCGAGCCCCAGACCGCGGTCGCCGCAAGCTCTTCGTTGACGCCGGGGGTGAACACGATGTCGCGCGCCGCGAGGTGCTTCTTGGCCTGCCACAGGGCCTGGTCGTAGCCGCCGAGCGGCGAGCCGCGATAGCCGCTGATGAAGCCGGCGGTGTTCAGCCCGGCCAGCGCGTCGCGCGCCTTCTGCAGCATCGGCAGGCGCACCAGCGCCTGCACACCGCTCATCAGGGCCCGGCCGCTCTCGAGTGCGTACTTGTCATCCAGAGAAACGGTCTCGATCGCCTTGCGGATCGACTCGGGTAGCGGTGCATTCATCGTTCAACACTCCAGGATTCGGGCGGGGTCTTCGAGGCGCGCGTTCCGCCGCTCGTGGCCGCGGCGCGCCCTGCAGAGTTTAGGGAAACGGCCGCGTGATGTCTTTTCTATCTTTGTCCGGATTGGCGGGGTTCCGGCAATAATCGTGCGTGAAAAACGCGAATGGATATCGAATGGCGCTCAAAAAGACGACTTCGGGTAAATCCTCCCCGCTGGCTGCCGAAGCGCCGGAGGCGCACGGCGCCGATCTCGATCGTTACGATCTGTTGATCCTGCACGAGCTGCAGCGCGACGCGCGGCTGTCGAACACCGAGCTCGCCACGCGCATCGGCATCTCGGCCGCGCCGACCTGGCGGCGCGTCAAGTGGCTCGAGGAGCAGGGCTTCATCACCGGCTACCGGGCCGAGATCGACCGCCGCAAGATCGGCCTGGGCGTGCTCGCGTTCGTGCGCATCGATGCCGATCGCAACACCGCCGCGTCGACGCGCGAACTCGAGGAGAAGATCCGCCGCATCCCCGAGGTGATCTCGTGTCACTACATCTCGGGCTCGGGCACCTTCGAGCTGCAGGTGATGGCGACCGACCTCGACGCGTTCTCGAAATTCTCGCGCGACACGCTGCTGCACCTGCCGCACGTGAAGGACCTGCACACCAGCTTCTCGCTCGGCGAGGTCAAGGCCGGCGCCGCGTTGCCGCTGGCGCATCTGCGGGCCCGGAATTGATCCTGAGCCGCAAGGGATCGAATTCGAAAGCAAGCAGCGGAGTGCGCCAAGGGCCTGCGAAATCTAGAGTCTCTCCATCGATGCTTCAATGACGAGGACTCTGCGATGAACATGAGCACCCGAACCGAATGGCAGGCCGCCGCGACCGTTGCCGACCCGCGCTGGGCGCAGGTCGCCGCGCGCGACGCACAGGCCGACGGCCGCTTCTTCTACTCGGTGAGGAGCACCGGCGTGTACTGCCGGCCTTCGTGCGCGGCCCGGCCGGCGCGGCCCGAGAACGTCGCGTTCCATGCGAGCGCGGCCGACGCCGAGCGCGCGGGCTTCCGCCCGTGCAAGCGCTGCCGGCCCGACGAAGCGCCGCGCGCCGAGCGCAACGCCGCGCTGATCGCCGAACTCTGCCGCTTCATCGACAGCGCCGAGCAGCCGCCGACGCTGGACGAGCTCGCGACCCGCGCGGAGCTCAGCCCGCACCACCTGCATCGCCTGTTCAAAGCCGTCGCCGGCGTCACGCCGAAGGCCTACGCGGCCGCGCAACGCGCCGAGCGCGTGCGCCGCGAGCTGGCGCGCCGCGAATCGTCGGTGACGGCGGCG
This sequence comes from Rhizobacter sp. P5_A1, assembly GCF_056400745.1. NCBI lineage: Bacteria > Pseudomonadati > Pseudomonadota > Betaproteobacteria > Burkholderiales > Sphaerotilaceae > Rhizobacter > Rhizobacter sp. P5_A1. The sequence goes on along the minus strand of NZ_JBFUKR010000006.1, from coordinate 63,454 downwards.
ATCTTCGAGGCTGGCTACCACTCGAACGGCCGCTTCTACGCCGAGGCCGACCGCGTGCTCGGCATGACGCCGACGCAGCTGCGCGCCGGCGGCACCGACACCGACATCCGCTTCGCGATCGGCGCCTGTTCGCTCGGCGCGATCCTGGTCGCGCTGAGCGCGCGCGGCATCTGCGCGATCGCGCTCGGTGACGATCCGGACGCGCTCGCACGCGAGCTGCAAGACCGCTTCCCGAACGCGCGCCTGATCGGCGACGACCCGGCCTTCGCCCGCACGGTCGCGCAGGTCGTCGGTTTCGTCGAGGCGCCGGCGCTCGGCCTGGCACTGCCGCTCGATGTGCGCGGCACGGCATTCCAGCAGCGCGTCTGGCAGGCGCTGTGCGAACTGCCCGCGGGCACGACCGCGAGCTACGCGGACGTGGCCGCGCGCATTGGCGCACCGAAGGCGGTGCGCGCGGTCGCGCAGGCCTGCGGCGCGAACCCGCTCGCGATCGCGATCCCGTGCCATCGCGTGGTGCGCACCGACGGCGCGTTGTCGGGTTATCGCTGGGGCGTCGCGCGCAAGCGGGCGCTGCTCGAGCGCGAGGCGGCGGCATGAATGCGCGCGACCCAGCGGCGCCGTCGATCGAGACGGACGAACCGAGATCGGCGAGCGAGCGCATCGATGCGCTCGACGGGTCGGCCATCGGCGCCGAGCTCGACGCGCAGGGCAGCGCCGTGATCCCGGGCCTGCTCGCGCCGCCCGAGTGCGCGGCGCTCGCGGCGCTGTATGCGGACGACGCGCGCTTTCGCAGCCGCGTCGTGATGGCGCGGCACGGCTTCGGCCGCGGCGAGTACAAGTACTTCGGCTATCCGCTGCCGGACCCGGTCGCCGCGCTGCGCAGCGCGCTGTATGTGCGGCTCGCGCCGATCGCGAACCGCTGGCACGCCGCGATGGGCATCGACACGCGTTTCCCCGCTTGCCACGCGGCCTTCATCGAACGCTGTCACGCGGCAGGCCAGTGCCGGCCGACGCCGTTGCTGCTGCAATACCGCGAAGGCGACTACAACTGCCTGCACCAGGATCTGTACGGCGCGCAGGTGTTCCCGCTGCAGGTCGTGATCCTGCTGTCCGAACCGGGGCGCGATTTCAGCGGCGGCGAGTTCGTGATGACCGAGCAGCGCCCGCGCATGCAGTCGCGTGCGCAGGTCGTGCCGCTGCGGCAGGGCGATGCTGCGCTGATCGCGGTGCAGCACCGGCCGGTGCAGGGCACGCGCGGCGTCTACCGCGTGAATTTGCGCCATGGCGTGAGCCGCGTCCGCTCGGGGTTGCGCCACACCGCGGGCATCGTGTTCCACGACGCCGCCTGAGGGCCTGACACTGGCAATCGCACGATGACCTTCGACCTGTTCGATGCCATCGAGTCCGCCGAGCCGGCGATCGAGCCGCTGGCCGACGGCGCGCTGCTGCTGCGCGGTTTCGCGCGGCCGGCGCAGCACGCGTTGCTCGCCGATGTGCAGCGCGTGGTCGCCGCGGCGCCGCTGCGCCACTGGGTCACGCCCGGCGGGTTGCGCATGTCGGTGGCGATGACGAACTGCGGCGCGCTCGGCTGGGTCAGCGATCGCCGCGGTTACCGCTACGACGCGATCGATCCGGAACGCGCGGCGCCGTGGCCGGCGATGCCGGAATCGTTCCGCACGCTCGCGGCGCAGGCGGCCGCGCGAGCCGGCTTCGACGGCTTCGCGCCCGACGCCTGCCTGGTCAATCGCTACCGGCCCGGCACCCGGCTCTCACTGCACCAGGACCGCGACGAGCGCGAGCTGAACGCGCCGATCGTCTCGGTCTCGCTCGGCCTGCCGGCGGTGTTCCTGTTCGGTGGCCTGCAGCGCAGCGACAAGGCGCTGCGCGTGCCGCTGCGGCACGGCGACGTGGTCGTCTGGGGCGGGCCGTCGCGGCTGCGCTTTCACGGCGTGCTGCCGCTCGCGGAAGGCGAGCATGCGTTGCTCGGCGCCGAGCGCATCAACCTGACGTTTCGGCGCGCCGGATAGCGGTCGGTGCCTGCGGCGCGAGTGACCCGCGTCAGTTCCCGAGCTCGAACAGCGCCGAGCCGTCGCCGTTGTCCTTGAGCAGCCGGATGCCGGGGTGACGCGCGAGGTAACGCATCGCGCCGCTGCCGGTCACGAAGGTCATCGCGACGCCCGGCACCGGGCGGATCTTCCAGTTGCCATCGGCGCTCGGGTTGACCTGCCCGCCAGGTGTCGCGGCGCTGACCTGCGCGAGGTGGTCGACGACGATCTGGCGGTTCTCGTCGGGCGCGTCGAGCACGACGTTGGCGGCGACCAGGCCGGGGAAGTTGCCGCCGCCGAAGGCGCGGTAGTTGTTGGTCGCGACGATGAACTTCGCGTCGGGCGCGACCGGCGCGCCTTCGTGGCGCAGGTTCTGCACGCGGTGCGCGTCGGGCGCGACGAGCTTGCCGCCGCGGTCGTAGCGCGCCGGCTGCGTCAGGTCGAACTCGTAGCTCACGCCGTCGATCGTGTCGAAGTTGAACGACGGGAAGCTCTCGTCGAGCAAGGGCTGCTGCGCCGGGCCGTCGGGGTCGATGCGCCGGAACTGGCCGGCCGACATCTCGAGCCATTCGCGCACCTGCGCGCCGTTCAGCAGCATGGCCTTCAGCGTGTTCGGGTACATGTACAGGTCGGCGACGTTCTTGATCGCCAGCGGCCCGGCCGGGATGTCGGTGTAGTAGTTCCAGCCCTGGCGCCCGCCGGTCTTGAACGGCGCGGCGGCCGAGAGCACCGGCAGCTTTTCATAGGCCGTGCCCTGCAGCGCACGCTTCACGTAGGCCATCTGCGCGTTCGCGACGATCTGCACCGAGGGGTCGTCGGCGACCTGCGCGAAGTAGCTGTAGATCGGCGCGCTGCCGACCGCGACGCGGCCGCGGATGTAGTCGAGCGTGCGCGCGTGCTCGGCGCCGATCAGCTGCTCGACCATCGGGTCGGCCGCGGCGACCGAGCGCTTCGCGGCGCGGTCGTAGATCGGGCGGATCGAGGCCTGGCTGCTCGTCACGCGCCAGCTGCCGCTGGCGTCGTCGAGCGTCAGATCGATCAGGCCGAGGTGGTCGCCCCAGCGGCCCGGCATCACGGCCGGAACGCCGTTGATCGTGCCGCGCACGATGTCGGCGCCGGGCCGGTCGGCGAAATCTGCACTCGGGAACTCGGCATGCGAATGGCCGAACAGGATCGCATCGATCCCCGGCACGCGGCTCAGCTGGCCGACCTCGTTCTCGGCCCCGGCCTCGACGGCGCCGCGCTCGAAGCCCGAGTGCGGGATCGCGATCACGAGCTGCGCGCCCTCGGCCCGCATCTGCGGCACGTAGCGCCGCGCGGTCGCGGCGATGTCGCGCACGACGACGCGGCCTTCGAGGTTCGCCTTGTCCCACTGCATGATCTGCGGCGGCACGAAGCCGATCACGCCGACCTTGATCGCATGCATCTTGCCGTCGGCATCGCGCAGCATGCGATCGAGCAGCACGTAGGGCGCGAAGGCGTGGCGGGGGCGCGGACCGTCCTTGTCGGCATCGTCGATGTAGACATTGGCATTGACGTATGGAAAAGCCGCGCCCTGCAGCGCGCGCCGCAGGAACGGCAGACCGTAGTTGAAGTCGTGGTTGCCGAGGTTCGCGGCGTCGTAGCCGAGCGCGTTCATGACCTTGTACGCGGGGTGGACCTGGCCGTCGCGCAACGGCTGGATCTTCGCGACCCAGTCGCCGAGCGGGGTGCCCTGCAGCAGATCGCCGTTGTCGAGCAGCAGGCTGTTCGCGACCTCGGCGCGCGCCGCCTTGATCAGCGTGATCGTGCGCGCCAGGCCGTAGCGGTCGGTCGCGGTGTCCTGGTAGTAGTCGTAGCCGAGCAGGTTCATGTGGAGATCGGTGGTCTCCAGGAGGCGCAGCTTCACCTCGGCGGCGCCGGCGCTGGCGCCGCCGATGCCGAGCGCGAAGGCCAGTGCGAGGCCGAGCGGAATGTGGCGCGGGTTCATCGTGTCGCGTTGCCCTGTGTGTGAGCGGATATCAGCTGCCCGGGTCGGTGGCGTCCTTGCCCTCGGGCAGGTGGATCAGCCCGGTCGTGTAGTCGTATTCGAACACCTCGCCATGCCGGCCCCACTCGATCGCGGTGCGCAGCACGCGCTCGGCCTCGTCGGCACTGAGGGTTTCGCTGAGCAGGCGCAGGAACGGCTCTTCGGGCAGCTCGCCCGATTCCTCCTGTTCGAGGCTGTGGCGGATGTGCGCGGCGAGCGGCACGTGCGCGAGCAGTTGCTGGCCGAACAGATCCTGCCGCAACGCGTGTTCACCGGCCACGTAGCGCTGGCCGAGCGGCGTGATGTGCAGGTCGCCCTCGGCGAGCTGGGCCAGTCCGAGCAACGACACGGCCTGCGCGAGCGGCAGCAGTTCGTGGTCGGTCAGCTCGGTCTCCTCGGCCAGGCGCGGCAGGTCGGCGCGGCCCTTGAACATGTCGCCGGCGAGGAGCTCGAGCAGGCCCTCCATGCGCGCGATGTCGGCGTCGGGCAGGCGCTCGGCGAGCCCCAGCGTCGCGGGCTCCTCGGCGGCGCGGCCCCGGCCCGCGCGGCCGACCGTCATCAGCGCGTAGACCTCGTCGATCAGCTGGCGCACCTCGGGGCTGTCGGGGTGGCGCGGCCGCGGCAGCTGCACCGCGAGCTGGAAGCGCACGCGACCCGGGTCGCTCGCGAAGATCAGCACCCGATCGGCCATCAGCACCGCCTCCTCGATGTTGTGCGAGACGACGAGGATCGCCTGCGTCGGCATGGCCTTGCGCGTCCACAGATCGAGGATGTCTTCGCGCAGCCGCTCGCCGGTCAGCACGTCGAGGGCCGAGAAGGCCTCGTCCATCAGCAGCACCTCGGGCTCGACGACGAGCGCGCGCGCGATGCCCACGCGTTGGCGCATGCCGCCAGAGAGCTCGCGCGGCAGGGCGCCCTCGAACCCCGTCAGGCCGATCAGCTGGATCGCCGCGTCGGCGCGCCGCGCGCGCTCGGCCGGCGCGATGCCGCGCGCCTCGAGTCCGAGCTCGACATTGCCCTGCACCGTCAGCCACGGGAACAGTGCGAACGACTGGAACACCATGCTGACGCCGCGCGCCGGGCCGTACAGCGGCTGGTCGCGCAGGCGCACCTCGCCGGTGTCGGCCGCGATCAGCCCGGCCATGATGCGCAGCATCGTCGACTTGCCCGAGCCGGACTGGCCGAGCAGCGAGACGATCTCGCCCTCGGCGAGGCGGAAGTCGACGCCTTCGAGCACCGAGCGCAGGTGACCGTCGGCCGACTTGAACGACTTGCCGACACCCTTCAATTCGACGATGGCTCGGGCCATGGGTCCACCCTTCAAAAGTGCATGCGATCTTCGGCCATGCGGTACAGGCGCCGCCAGACGAAGTGGTTCATGCCCATCACGAACACGCACATCACGCCGATGCCCAGCGCGATGCGCGGGAAGTCGCCGATGGCGGTCATGTGGGCGATGTAGCTGCCCAGGCCTTGCGCCTGCAGCGTCGTGTCGCCCCAGCTCACGTACTCGGCGACGATGCTGGCGTTCCAGGAGCCGCCGCTGGCGGTGATCGCGCCGGTCACGAAGCTCGGGAACACCGCGGGCAGCAGGTAGCGGCGCCACTTCAGCCAGCCGGTCAGCCCGAGGTTGTGCGCGGCGTAGCGCAGTTCGGTCGGGATCGTCGAGGCGCCGGCGATCACGTTGAACAGCAGATACCACTGCGTGCCCAGCACCATCAGCGGCGCGAGCCAGAGGTTCGGGTTCAGGTGCCACCTGACGATGAAGACGACCGCGACCGGGAACATCAGGTTCGCCGGGAACGCCGCGAGGAACTGCGCCAGCGCCTGCAGCCGCCCGGCCCAGCGCGGGTTCATGCCGATCCAGATGCCGACCGGCACCCAGACGATCGCCGCGAGCGCGATCAGCACCAGCACGCGCAGCATCGTGTACAGGCCGAGCACGAAGACGCGCAGCACCTCGGCCAGCCCGACCTCGGCGTGCACGAAGCCGACGAGCCGCCACAGCGCGAGCAGCACCGCGGCCGCGACCAGCGCATCCCAGGCACGCGACCAGGCCGGGTTCGCCGCGCTCGCGCGGGCGCGGATCGAGGTGCCGTCGTGCTCGCGGCGGAACAGCAGCAGCGAGCCTTCGAGCCGGCGCACGACGCGCTGCGCCAACGCGCTCAGCGCGTCGGTGCGGCGCAGCCAGGTCAGCAGCCACGAGCTCGGCGCGGCGTCGCCCGTGCCTTCCTCGAAGCGGAACTTGTCGGCCCACGCGAGCAGCGGCCGGAAGAACAGCTGGTCGTACAGCACGATGCCGACCAGCATGCAGCCGATCGCCCAGCCGATCGCGCCGAGATCGCGCGCCTCGATCGCCAGTGCGATGTACGAGCCGACCCCGGGCAGCTTGATGCTCTGGTTCGAGACCGAGATCGCTTCGGAGGCGACGACGAAGAACCAGCCGCCCGACATCGACATCATCATGTTCCACAGCAGCCCCGGCATCGCGAACGGCAGTTCGAGCCGCCAGAAGCGTTGCCAGCCGGAGAGCTGGAACACGGCCGCGGCCTCGCGCAGCTCGGCCGGCACGGTGCGCAGCGACTGGTACAGGCTGAACGCCATGTTCCAGGCCTGCGACGTGAAGATCGCGAAGATCGCGGCGCACTCGACGCCGAACAGGCTGCCCGGGAACAGCGCGATGAAGCCGGTGACCGTGATCGACAGGAAGCCCAGGATCGGGATCGACTGCAGGATGTCGAGCAGCGGCACCATCACGCGCCCGGCGGCGCGGTACTTGGCCGCGATCGCCGCGAACACGGCGCTGAAGACGAGCGACGCGCCGAGCGCGAGGAACATGCGCAGCGTCGTGCGCAGCAGGTAGTACGGCAGGTAGGCCGGGTCCAGCGTCAGCGGCAGCGCCTCGCCGAGCGCGTAGGGCCGCGCCATCTGCGCGCCGCCGTACGCGAGCGCAATCAGCAGCGCGAGCACGAGCGGCAGCAAGGCCCAGTCCCAGCGGTTGCCGCCGGACTCGAGCACGCGATGGGGAAGGAGGCGCTTGTCGATCATCGGGATGCCAGAAATGAAGCCCGTGGCGGGCGCGGCAAAGCCGGCGATTGTCGCCGCCCGGCGCCGGCCACCGGCCGGCGCGTGCCGGGTTTGCACAGCTTTGCATGGGATCATCGCGGCCATGTCACGAACCCGGGCCGCGCATCCGGCGAACCCCCCGACGGGCCGTCGCATCCCGTCGGTGCTGCGCCACGTCGGCCCCGGCGTCGTCACCGGCGCAGCGGACGACGATCCGTCGGGCATCGCGACCTACACGCAGGGCGGCGCGCAGTTCGGCACCGGCGTGCTCTGGACCGTGTTCCTGACGCTGCCGTTCATGATCGGCATCCAGCTCGTCAGCGCGCGCATCGGGCGCCAGTCGGGGCAGGGCATCGCGGCGAACCTGCGCGAGCACACGCCGAAGGCGTTCCTGTTCGCGGTCGTCGGGCTGCTGCTGGTCGCGAACACGATCAACATCGCGGCCGACCTCGCGGCGATGGGCGCAGCGCTGCAGCTGGTCATCGGCGGCGGCAGCCGGTGGCACGCGGCGGCGTTCGGCGTGGCGACCTTGCTGCTGCAGATCTTCGTGCCGTACCGGCGCATCGCGCCGATCCTGAAGTGGCTGACGCTGAGCCTGTTCGTCTATGTCGCGACGGCGTTCACCGTCAGGGTGCCGTGGGGCCAGGTGCTGCACGACCTGGTGCTGCCGCAGGTCGAGCCCGGAACGGCGTTCTGGATGACGATCGTCGCGATTCTGGGCACGACGATCTCGCCGTACCTGTTCTTCTGGCAGGCGGCGCAGGAGGTCGAGGAGATGCGACTGCATGGCGTGCATGCCGGCGCCGAGAGCGGCAAGACGCTGCGCCGCGCGAAGCGCCGGATGCGGCTGGACACCATCATCGGCATGGTGTTCTCGAACGGCATCGCGTTCTTCGTGATGCTGACCGGGGCCGTCGTGCTGCACGGCGCCGGCATCACCGACATCCAGAGCGCCGCGCAGGCCGCGCAGGCGCTGCGGCCACTGGCCGGCGACCTCGCGTTCGCGCTGTTCTCGCTCGGCATCGTCGCGACCGGGCTGCTCGCGGTGCCGGTGCTGGCGTCGTCGGCCGCGTACGCGGTGGCCGAGGCCTTCGGCTGGCCCGAAGGGCTGGAGCGGCACTGGTACGAGGCGCGCGGCTTCTACGCGATCATCGTCACCGCGACGATCGTCGGCACCGCGCTGGGCTTCACGCCGATCAACCCGATGAAGGCGCTCTACTGGAGCGCGGTGATCAATGGCGTCGTGGCGGTGCCGATCATGGTCGCGATGATGATCCTGTCGAGCCACCGCAGCGTGATGGGCGCGCTGCCGGTCACGCGCAGGACGCGCTTCTTCGGCTGGGGCGCGGCGCTCGTGATGGCCGCCGCGGTCGTGATGATGATCGGGGATCTCCTGCGCTGAAGCGCGCTCGATCCCCGCGTTCGATCCCCGGGGCTCACTGACCCGGCAGCTTGGCCGCCAGCAGATCGATCTTCTCGATCTTCGGCGCCTCGGCGAGCAGTGCGGCCGCGTTCGCCATCAGCGCCGCGGCGATCGGTCCGTCGAGATGCGCCTGGCGGCCGGTTTCGTCGGCGAACGCGTCGAAGACGCCGAAGGTCGACGGACCGAAGCGCAGCGCGAACCACGCGGTGGTGCGCGCCTCGGCGTTCGCGAGCGGCAAGGCGCCGGCCAGAAAATCGGCGACGGCGGACTCCTTGCCCGGCTTGGCTTCGAGGCGGACGAACAGTGCGAGCTTGACCATGGTGGGTTCCTTTCGGTGAACGGTTGCGAGGGCCGCAGTCTGGTTCCCGGAGGGCCACGTGGCGAGTGGCGAGAACGACAACATTGCTATCATTCCTGCCATGCGACTGCACCTGCTCGTGCTCGATGGCGTGTTCGATCTCGGCCTGGCCGCGCTGACCGACACGCTGGCCACCGCGAACGAGCTCGGCGCGGCGCTGCCCGACGCGCCGCCGCCGATCGACTACACGCTGATCGGCGTGCGCCGCCGCGTGCGCACCGCGCAGGGCCTGACCGTGCCGGTGCAGCCGGCCGAGCGCGCGGCGCCGCCCGATGTCGTGCTCGTGCCCGCGCTCGGCGCGAAGATGCCCGAGGCCCTCGCCGCGCGGCTCGCAGGCCGCGACGTGGCCGATGCGCTCGGCGTGCTGCAGCACTGGTCGAAGGGGGCAACGATGTTCGGTGCGGCCTGCACCGGGACCTTCCTGCTCGCCGAAAGCGGGCTGCTCGACGGCCGCCACGCGACCACCTCGTGGTGGCTCGCGCCGATGTTCCGCCAGCGCTACCCGCGCGTCGCGCTCGACGAATCGCGCATGCTCGTCAACTCGGCCGGCTTCACGACCGCCGGTGCCGCGATGGCGCACCTCGATCTCGCGCTCGGCGTGCTGCGCCAGCGCAGCCCGGCGCTGGCCGCGCTCGCGGCGCGCTACCTGCTCGTCGAGGCGCGCGGCTCGCAGGCCGAGTTCGTGATCCCGGATCACCTGGCGCACGCCGATCCGATCGTCGAGCGCTTCGAGGCCTGGGCGCGCCAGCGGCTCGCGAGCGGCTTCTCGCTGACCGAGGCCGCCCGCGCAGTCGGCGCCAGCGAGCGCACGCTCGCGCGGCGGCTGCGTGGCGTGCTCGGCAAGACGCCGCTGTCGTACTTCCAGGACCTTCGCGTCGAGCGCGCGCTGCACCTGCTGCGCACCGGCACCGACAGCGTCGACCGGATCGCCGCGCAGATCGGCTATGCCGACGGCGTCACGCTGCGGACATTGCTGCGGCGCAAGCTCGGCCGCGGCGTGCGCGAGCTGCGTTCGCGCCTCTGAGGCCGCCCAGCGCACCGCGCCGGGGCGGCATCGCGCTTGCATGAACTCGCCGCGTCCCTCAGCCCATGCACCGTTCGGAGGATTTGCCATGAACGACCACACGATCGCGCTGGTGAGAGAGAGCTTCGACCTGATCGAACCGATCGCACCGCAGGCCGGCGCATTGTTCTACGTCAACCTGTTCGAGGCCGACCCATCGCTGAAGCGCCTGTTCAACGGCGACATCGCCGCGCAGAGCGCGAAGCTGATGCAGATGGTCGCGATCGCGATCGGCCGGCTCGATCAGCCCGAGGTGCTGCAGCCGCTGCTGCGCCAGCTCGGCCAGCGCCATGCCGGCTACGGCGTGCAGGACGCGCACTACGACACCGTGGGCACCGCGCTGCTGAAGACCCTGTACCAGGGCCTCGGCGTGGCCTACACCCCCGAGGTCGAGGAGGCCTGGATCGACGTCTATGGCGTGCTCGCGACGACGATGAAGGAAGCGGCTAGCGTTCCGGCCTGAGCCACGGCCGGGCGTGCACTGGTTTGGCGTGCGTCAGGCGGGTGTCGGCACGAACTTCAGCGCCAGACCGTTGTTGCAATAGCGCTTGCCGGTCGGGCGCGGGCCGTCGTCGAACACATGGCCCTGGTGGCCTTCGCAGCGCGCGCAGTGGTACTCGCTGCGCGGCACGACGAGCTTGTAGTCGGTCTTCATCGCGACCGCGCCGGGCAGCGACGTGAAGAAGCTCGGCCAGCCGGTGCCGCTGTCGAACTTGGTCTCGGACGAGAACAGCGGCAGGTCGCAGCCGGCGCAGTGGAAGCGGCCCTTGCGGTGCTCGTCGTTCAGCGGGCTGCTGCCGGGGCGCTCGGTGCCCTCCTGGCGCAGCACCGCGTACTGGTCGGCGCTCAGGCGCTTCTTCCATTCGGCGTCGGACAGGCGCAGCGGCTCGACCTTCGGCGCGCCGGCCGGCGTCGGGCCCTGGGCCTTCGAGAGTTTCGGCGCGAGGCCGAGCGTGCAGAGCAGCGCGAGCAAGGGGCGGCGGGTCATGGCGTGAATCTCCATCGTGCGGGAGCCGGTAGGTCGGATGATCGGCGCGAATCTTTCAGCACGATCGTCATCATGGCCGCGGCCACAGCACCCACAGTCGCAGTGGTTGTTTCATCCGGCCGGCGAGGTTCTCGGCCTCGTCGCCCCAGCCCCAGAAGTAGTCGGCGCGCACCGCGCCGGTGATCGCGGTGCCGGTGTCCTGCGCCATCGCGAGCCGGCGCAGCGGCGTGCTCGACAGCGGCTCGGTCGTGTCGAGCCAGACCGGCGTGCCGTACGGGATGCTCAGCGCATCGACCGCGATCGAGCGGCCCGGCGTCAGCGCAACGCCTTGCGCGCCTTTCGGGCCGAGTTGCGGATCGGGCAGCGGCTCTTCGCGGAAGAACACGGTGCGCGGGTTCGCCCACAGCATCTCGTTCAGCCGCTTCGGGTTCTGCCGCGCCCAGGCCTTGATCGCGGGCCACGAGGCCTGCGCCGGCGTCAGCTCGCCCTGGTCGATCAGCCAGCGGCCGACCGACTTGTACGGCTGGTCGTTGTGGCCCGCGAACGCGACGCGCACCAGCGTGCGCCGGCCGTTGCGCTCGGCGATGTTCAGGCGCCCCGAACCCTGGATCTGCAGGATCAGCGCATCGAGCGGGTCGGCCACGTAGGCGAGCGCGCGGCCGTTCAGGCTCGCCTTCGCGGCCGGCAGCGAATCGATCTGCTGGCGCGTCCAGTAGGGCTTGCGGGTCGCGAGGTCGGCGGGCGGCCCGTACAGCGGCACCTGGAACGCGCCGCGCGGCGTGCGCGTCGCCTCGACGAGCGGCTCGAAGTAGCCGGTCGCCAGGCCCTCGGGCGCGCCGTCGAGCGCCTCGACGCGGTACGGCTGCAGGCGCTGGCGCAGCCAGGCGCGCGCCGCGTCGTCGCTGAACGCCGGCGTCGCTGCCGCGCGCGCCTGCGTGCACAGCGCGACCCAGTCGAACGCCGGCCGGTCGCAGCCGCGCAGCAGCGCGGGCCAGAGCTCGCTGACGCGGTCGGCCTCCCAGGCCGGCAGCTCGGTCCAGTCGACCGGCACCCAGCGCGCGCGGGCCCGCACGATCGTCGCGTTGACCATCGGCACGACCAGCGGGTTGGTCGCGACCACGACAGGCTTGTCGGCCGGCGTCGGCGGCGGTTGCGGCGGCAGCGGCGGGCTCGCGCACCCGGCGAGCAGCAGCGCTCCTAGAATCGCGGCCGGCGGCAGGGCCCTGAGGACATTCGACATGTGGGTACTCTTACTGGAAGCGTTCGGCGCGGTCGTGCTGCTGTTGCTGATCGTCTGGTGGACGATGTTCCATGGGCGCAGCAAGGGCGAGCGTCATCGCGATTCTTGACGATCACTCGCTCGGCCAGATGAACGACAGCGGCTTCGCCCGCAGCCGCGCGCGGATCGCCCGGTAGATGCGGCTGCGGTCGACGAGCCGGATGCCGCGCGAGCGCAGCGCGACGCGGAAGGCCATGAAGAAGCTCACCGACAGGTTCAGCACGCCGGTCGCGACGATGCCGGCCGCGCACCACCAGAACGGCGCGTGCGCCAGCAGCCCGAAGCCTTCGGCGCCGACCGCGGCGGCGAGCTGGCCGGTCGACAAGGTGACGTGCCGCACCTCGAGCGGCAGCCCGAAGAACAGCGCGACGACCGGCAGGATGCCGAGCATCAGCCCGAGCGAGATGTTCGACGCGAAGCCCGAGATGTTCGCGCGCCAGTAGGCGCCCCAGCGCTGCGCGCGCGCCGCGCCGAGCCTGGCGACGATGCGCGGGTTCCACGCGATCGCGCTGTCGAGCCGGTGCCAGACGAACCAGTTCTCGACCCAGCCGGCGATCAGCGAGCTCGCGAACAGCAGCACGCCGGTGAGCGCCGCGAACAAGGCCGTCGGCCCGAGCAGGGTCAGCGACTCCAGCACGTGCTGCGCGTCGTCGCGGCCGACGAGCGGCGCGCCGAACACGGCCTGCGCGCCGAGCTGCAGTGCGAGCACGAGCGGCGTCACGAGCGCGAGGTTGCCGAAGATGCCGGCGGCCTGCGAGCGGATCAGCTGCGCAACCTCGTCGACGAAGCCTTCGACGTGCGCGTCGGTCGACAGGTCGGCGAGCTTCTCGGCCATCGCCGGCGCCGTCATCGCGGGTTGCTTCGTGGCGACCGTGAAGTGCAGCAGCTGCACCAGCACGAAGCTGGCCGCGTAGTTCACGCCGGCCCAGAAGCCGCCCCAGAACGCCGACAGCGCGAACGCCAGCACCGCGAACTTGATGAAGGTCGTGGCCGCGAGCACCGCGCCGCCGCCGGCCGCCGCGGCGAGCATCTCGCGGTACTCGGCGCGGTTGCGCGTGATGTAGTGCTGGCCGGTCTCGGCGCTGCGCTCGGCGACCTTGCGCGCGAGCAGCGAGTAGTGGCTGGACATCAGGCCGCGGATGCTGCGCCGCTCGTCGGCGGTGCGCACGAGCTCGGCGAGCAGCCGCGCGATCTCGCGCGCCGGCTCGGGGCTGATCACGCAGGTCAGCAGCGCATCGATGCGCTGCGTGCGTTCGCGGAGCTGGTCGAGCTCGAACACGACGTCGACCGAGACGCCGTGCGCCTCGAGGTGATCGTGCACGCTCGCGGCGCAGCGCCGGCAGGTGTCGAGCAGCGCGCGCAGGTACTGCGCCTCCTGCAGCAGCGCGGCCTCGGTGGCCGGCGTGGCGCGGCCCTCGCTCGCGGCGTCGGTCGGCGTGGTCGGGTCGGCGCTCAGCGCCTGCGCATGGTCGCTGACCTGCTCGGCGACGCGCGCGAGCTGGCGAAACGGCTGGTCGACGAGCAGCTCGGGGCTCATGCGCTGGCGGATCGCCGGCGCGAAGCCCGACGCGCGCACCGCGCTCGCGAGGAACACGATCGCCTCGAGAAAGGGCGCGCGCCATGCCAGGCTGCTGCGCTCGGGCGCGACGAAGCGGCGCACGCGGGCGAGCGTCGCAGCGTCGATCGCGAGCAGCCAGTCGGCATCGTCGCCGTGCGGGAACAGCAGCGCGAAGAGTTCGCCGAGGTCGGTGGTCGCGGGGGTCAGCGGCAGCACGCGCGCGCGGATGCGCCGGCCGAGCTCGCCCCACAGGTCCATGCGCGGCGCGAAGCCGAAATCGGCGAGCAGCGCGGCGTTGTCGACCTCGGCCCAGATGCGCAGCAGCACCCCGGCGACGCGCTCGTGGTGCTCCGGGTGGCGATCGAGCACGCCGAGCAGGTGGCGCAGCCGCAGCACCGGGCGCGGCGTCGCGCTTGTTTCGTTCGGCTCGTCGATCGCTTGGTCCGACGAACGCGCCGGCGCTTCGACCGGCGCATGCCGCAACCATTCGAGCAGCCGGATCAGCCACAGGTGGCGTTCGGGCAGGCTCGCCTTCGGATCGGCCGCGTTGAGCAGCGCGGTCAGGTCCCAGGACGAACGACGCGCCTTCGCCATTCAATGCAGCGACGACGCGACGGTCAAGCCGAACTCGGCGACCGGCGCCTCGAACGCGTGGGCGTCCTCGGTCATGCAGAAGAAGGTGCCGCGCATCGTGCCCTGCGGCGTGGCCAGGCGGGTCCCGCTCGTGTACTCGAAGCTCTCGCCGGGCTTCAGCACCGGCTGGTGGCCGACGACCGCGAGGCCGCGCACTTCCTCGGTGTGGCCGCTCGCGTCGGTGATGATCCAGTGGCGCGCGATCAGCTGCGCGGTGATGTCGCCGCTGTTGCGGATCGTGATCGTGTAGGCAAACGCGTGCTTGCCGGTCGCGGGGTCGGATTGCTCGGGCAGGTGGCGCACCGCCACGCTGCAGGTCAGTTCGGCTTTGGGCATGCGGTCGATTCTGCAGCAAGCAGGGGTGCTATCGGTGACACCTAGAATCGAACGCGCCGCCCCGAGCGTCCTGCCGTCCCGCCATGCCCACTACCGCCCGCACCTACCGCATCGCCCCCAGCATTCTCTCGGCCGATTTCGCGCGCCTCGGCGACGAGCTGCGCGACGTGATCGCGGCCGGCGCTGACTGGATCCACTTCGACGTGATGGACAACCATTACGTGCCGAACCTGAGCTTCGGGCCGATGGTTTGCGAGGCCTTGCGCAAGCACGCGGTCAAGGCCGACGGCACGAAGGTGCCGATCGACGTGCACCTGATGGTGCAGCCGGTCGACGCGCTCGCGCTGGCGTTCGCGAAGGCCGGCGCCGACCGCATCAGCTTTCATCCGGCGGCGAGCGCGCACGTCGATCGCACGATCCAGCTGATCCGTGCCGAGGGCTGCAGCGCCGGCCTGGTGTTCAACCCG
Source organism: Rhizobacter sp. P5_A1 (assembly GCF_056400745.1). Taxonomy (NCBI): domain Bacteria; kingdom Pseudomonadati; phylum Pseudomonadota; class Betaproteobacteria; order Burkholderiales; family Sphaerotilaceae; genus Rhizobacter; species Rhizobacter sp. P5_A1. Next base: position 48,230 of record NZ_JBFUKR010000006.1, on the reverse strand, counting down.
GCGGCCTCGCTCGACGTGCTCGAGTGGACGATCGAGCAGATCGACCTGGTCCTCGTGATGAGCGTGAACCCGGGCTTCGGCGGGCAGAGCTTCATCCCCGGGTCGCTGAAGAAGATCGAGCGCATCCGCAAGCTCATCGACGCGAGCGGTCGCGACGTGCGGCTCGAGGTCGACGGCGGCATCAAGGTCGACAACATCCGCGCGGCGGCCGATGCCGGCGCCGACACCTTCGTGGCCGGCAGCGCGATCTTCGGCCAGCCTAGCTACGCGGCGGTGATTGCCGCGATGCGCGCCGCACTGGCGGGCTGAGCTACAGCGCGTTCAGCTGCGCATCGCGCAACCCGACCAGCACCGCCTCGCCGCTCGACCGGTCGACGCGGAACTCGCCGTAGCGCGCGCCGGCGAAGCGGTCGGCCGTGCCCTCCTCGAAGAAGAACGCGTTCGTGCCGAGCCACACATGCCCGCCGCGGATGCGGTAGCGCAGCCGCAGCGCCGCGGGCGCGTTCGGCGCGGCCAGCGCCGCGACACGCCGGGCATCGAGCGCGACCGCGGCGAAGCGCGTCTCGCCTTCGCGGCGCGCGCTGGCGGGCGGGTCGTCGCCGCGTTCGAGGTCTTGCACGAGCGCGAAACGCAGCGCCATGTAGTCGCCCTGCAGCAGCGAGCGCGGGTCGACCGGCGCGAGCGCGAGGTAGACGGGTTCGCCGTCGCGCCTGATGCGTTCCTTGGCGACGATCGCGAGGTTCACCGCGCCGAGCACGAACAGCGCGCCGAGCGCGATCAGGGCCCGGATCCGGGTCGTGCGCTTGTTCATGCGGTTTCTCCGGTGGCGCGCAGCAGCCGCGCGGCGGCCAGCATCGCGGCGCCGAGCGCGAGCATCAGCAGCGACTTCAGCAGCAGGCTGGTGCCGAGCTCGTGGTAGAAGTGCGCGACATGCAGCAGCACCGCGAGCACGCAGGCGCCGGTCAGCGCACGGCTGCGCAGCGCGAACGCGGCGGCGACACCGCCGAGCGCGGCCAGTGCCGACAACAGCGGCCACAGCGCGAGCCAGTCGGGCCGTGCCGTGCCGCTGCCGAACCAGCGGAACGATTCGAACGGCTGCGATGCCAGCGTCGCGAACGCGAGGCCGACGAGCAGGCCGGTCAGCACCGGGCGCAGCGCCGGCTGCCAGCGCCGCGCCATCCACAGCGGCTCGCGCCGGATCAGCGCCCCGATGCCGGCGCCGACCGGCAGCCAGGCCAGCGCCCAGCCCGCAAGAGACTGCACGAGCGACGGCGCGAGCTCGCGCTCGCCGTGCCAGAACTCCGGCTCGCCGAAGAGCGCGAAGCGCACCGTCAGTGCCCATGCGATCGTCGCGAAAGCGGTCGACAGCGTGCGGTGCAATGCGTTCGGCATCACGAGCGCGAGCACGAGCTGCAGCAGCAATGCACGGGCCGCGATCGGCCCGAGCTGGTGCACATGTTCGCTCATCGCGAACAGCATCAGGCACTGGCCGGCGATCGACAGCGCGAGCGCGAGCTGCGTCACGAAGGCGCCGTCGCGATCCGCCTTGAACAGGCCCCACGCGGCGGCCAGCAGGATCGCGCCGGCGATCGCCGCTTCGGGCGCGGTGTCGGGGTGGAACAGCATCCCGACGAAACCGAGCAGGAACAGCCCGGCGAGCCAGCCGCTGACGCCGAGCAGCGCGCCGATGAACCAGGGGCGGGCGGGCGCGTCGGCTGCGGTCGGGGTTGGGGCGGCAGCCTCGTCGGCGACGAGGCCGCGTGTGCGCAGCGCGTCGAGCAGCGCTGGCGGGGTCGTGATCATGCGGCGGCTCCTTCGACGAGCGGCGCCGGCGCGCTGCGCCAGGCACGGACCCAGTGCATCAGCAGCATCCCGGTCGCGGTCGACGCGGCGATCAACCACGCCGCGACCACGAAGAACGAGCCGACATCGTCGAAGCGCATCGTGTGCGCCAGCCAGGTCGTCGAGATCGCGATCCAGCTCGCGGCGATCAGCGCCATCGGAAACACGTCGCGGCGGCGCTGCCAGGTCGCGATCGCGATGCCGGCCGAGACGGCGGCGAACAGCCAGCCGATCGCCGCGCCGCTGTCTGCGCCGAAGCCGCGCTGCCGGAACCCGCCGGTGATGACCATCAGCACCGCCGCGGTGCCGTAGAGGAAGCCGAGGCTCGCGAGATAACGGGCCAGCCACGGCGGCGCGATCTCGACGAAGCGCGTGCCGCGCAGCGCGACGAACGCACCGGCCCCGAGCAGGTTCACGAAACAAGGCAACATCAACAGCGCCGAGCGGTCGACGCCCCAGCCGGCGATGAAGCGCCAGACGAAGTGGTCCGGCCCGAGCCAGCCGCACAGCAGCGCGAGCGCGAGGTTCAGAACCGTCCACCACACGGCCCACAGCGCCCCCGACAGGCCCGCGAGCGCGAACGGCAGCGCCAGCAGCGCCCAGGTGAAGAACAACTCGTGGACATCGGCGCCGGTCTGGTACGCCTCACCGAACAGCGCGAGCAACCCGCCGCTCAGCAGCGTCGCGAGGATCAGCGCGGCCTGCCCGGTCAGCGACGGTGGCGCGCGCCACAGCGCGACCAAGAGGCAGGCGAGCAGCGCGCATTGCAGCAGCGCGAAGCGGCCGAGCACGCCGTAGTCCTGCCAGTTCGCGGCGACGAAGAACAGCGCGCCGGCGCCGATCGCGCCGATGCCGGCGGCACGCAGCAGCGTGGCGGCGAATGCGCGCCACGCGGGCGCGTCGGGCTGCAGCCCGGTGAGCCGAAGCGCCGCGGCGATCGCCGGCGCCGCCAGGCGGTGCTGGCGCGAGAAGGCATCGAGCTGGTGTCTGTCCATGCGCCGAGCTTAGCCGGCGGCCGCGCGGCCGCGGTGGCGAACGTGCGGCAGGCGCGGAGCCCGCGCCTGCCGGTATCGCGGCGCGATGCCGCGAGGGCGGCAACCCCAGGCGCACATTGCCGCCCGAAGCTGAGTCACACTGGCGGGATGGCAGATTCGCACGCTCATCACGACCACGCGCACGACCACGCGCACGACCACGCGCACCCGCACGGACACGACCACGGTCACGGCGGTCACGCCCATCACCACCACGCGCCGGCCGACTTCGATCGCGCGTTCGCGATCGGCATCTCCGTCAACATCCTGTTCGTCGCGATCGAGGCCTTCTACGGCTGGAAGGTCAACTCGCTGGCGCTGCTCGCCGACGCCGGTCACAACCTCGGCGATGTCGCCGGGCTCGTGATGGCCTGGGGCGGCGCGCTGGCCGGCAAGCTGCGGCCCGATGCGCGCTACACCTACGGCTGGAAGCGCGCATCGATCTTCGCGGCGTTCGCGAACGCGGTGCTGCTGCTGGTCGCGATGGGTTCGCTCGCCTGGGAGGCGATCGGGCGCCTGAGCGCGCCGCAGCCGATCCAGGGCTACACGGTGATGGTCGTCGCGGCGATCGGCATCGTCGTGAACCTCGGCACCGCGCTGCTCTTCATGCGCGGGCGCGACGACGACATGAACATCCGCGGCGCCTACCTGCACATGGCGAGCGATGCGCTGGTTTCGGCTGGCGTCGTCGTTGTCGGCGCGCTTGCGCTGTGGACGGGCTGGGCCTGGCTCGACCCGGTCGCGAGCCTCTTGATCGCGCTGGTGATCGTCGTCGGCACCTGGGGGCTGTTCCGCCAGTCGCTGCGGCTGATGTTCGACGGCGTGCCTCGGCACATCGACCTGGCCGCGGTGCGCAAGCTGCTCGAGGCGCTGCCCGGCGTCGCGCGCGTGCACGACCTGCACGTGTGGGGCACCGGCACGACCGACGTCGCGTTGACCGCGCACCTGGTGATGCCTGCCGGCCACCCCGACGACCCGTTCTTCGAGGGCGCGACGACGTTGCTGCGCGAGCGCTTCAGGATCGGCCACGTGACCCTGCAGGTCGTGCGCGAGCCGTTCATGGCCTTGTGCGAAGGTCTCGAGAACGCGCCGGCCGCTGCCGAGCCGTTGCGACCCGCGCATCGCCACTGACCCGAGGGCCGACGACGATGGAGTTCAAGGACTACTACAAGACCCTCGGCGTCGCGCGCGACGCGTCCGCCGACGACATCCGCGGCGCCTACCGCAAGCTGGCGCGCAAGTACCACCCGGACGTCAGCAAGGAGGCCGACGCCGAAGCGCGCTTCAAGGAGATCGGCGAAGCCAACGAAGTCCTGCGCGACCCCGAGAAGCGCGCCGCCTACGACGCCGCGGGCAGCCAGTGGGAGCGCCAGCGCGCGGCGGGCGGCGCGCACGGGCGCGCGCACGACTTCCAGCCGCCGCCGGGCTGGGACGCCGGCTTCGAGTTCAGCGGCCGCGGCGACGCCGACCCGTTCGGGAGCGCCGATCACAGCGACTTCTTCGAGGCGCTGTTCGGCCGTGCCGCGCGTGGTGCCCGCGCCGGCGCCCACCGCCCGGGGATGCAGATGCCCGGGCAGGACCACCATGCGAAGGTGTTGATCGACCTCGAAGATGCCTACCGCGGCGCGCAGCGCAGCATCTCGCTGCACATGCCGGCACTCGACGACGAAGGCCACGGCGTGATGCGCGAGCGCACGCTCGACGTGAACATCCCGAAGGGCATCCGCGAAGGCCAGCACCTGCGGCTCGCGGGTCAGGGCGGACCGGGCCTCGGCAGCGCGCCGCCGGGCGATCTGTTCCTCGAGATCGCATTCAGGCCGCACCCGCGCTTCCGGGTCGACGGCCGCGATGTCTACCTCGAGCTGCCGCTCGCGCCCTGGGAGGCCGCGCTCGGCGCGCACGTCAGCGTGCCGATGCCCGACGGCGCGGTCGAGCTGACGATCCCCGCCGGGTCGGCGAACGGCCGCAAGCTGCGCCTGAAGGGCAAGGGCATTCCGAGCGTGCCGGCGGGCGATCTGTATGTCGTGCTGGCGATCGCGCTGCCGGGCGCCGAGACCGCGTCGGCGAAGGCTGCGTATGCCGCATTCGCCGCGGCGTTCGGCGCGTTCGAGCCGCGCGCTTCGATGGAGGGTTGAACGCGATGAGCAGCACCGACTTCACGCTCGCGACGATCGTCGAAGAGCAGGTCTCGCTGAGTCTCGACGAGCTGTGCCGCGCCTGCCACGCGGGCGAGGCGCTGATCCGCGTCTGGGTCGTCGAGGGCGTGCTCGAGCCGAGCAGCGGCGCGGCGCCGCACGAATGGCGCTTCGAAGGCAGTGCGCTGCGGCGCGCCCGCCTCGCGTCGACCTTCGCGCGCGAGCTCGAGATCAACCCGCCCGGCATCGCGCTCGCGCTCGATCTGCTCGACGAGATCGAGGCGCTGAAGGCGAGCCTGCGCCGCGTGAGCCCCGGCCGCTGAGCCGCGCATAACGCAGGCACAACGGCGCTCCGGCGACAGTGGCGCCGCGAGTTCAGCATGATTCGGTTGCCCTGAGGTTTGCTGCGAATGTGATCATTTCGGCCAATGGCGCTGGCTCGACGCGCCATTGCGACCGTCCCGCCCTGCCGTTTCCAATGAGTTCAAAAGCTACTCAACGGAGACAACGCATGAGATCAATCACCCGGCGCGCCTTCGCGGCAGCAGGCGGCATCGCACTCGCGATGTGCGCCACTCCCAGCGTATGCGCGCAAGACGCTTCGGCCTATCCGAGCCAGCCGCTGCGAATCGTCGTGCCCTATCCGGCCGGCGGCGCCACCGACACGCTCGCGCGCATGGTCGCCAGCAAGCTGCAGGAGTCGTGGCGGCAGACCGTGGTGGTGGAAAACAAGCCCGGGGCCTCGGGAACCATGGGCAACGACCTGGTCGCCAAGGCGCCGCGCGACGGGCACACGATCCTGATGGGCATCACCGCGCTGATCCAGGTGCAGTCACTGATGCCCAAGCTCCCGTACGACGCGCTGAGGGATCTGCAGCCGCTGGTGCAGGTGGCCAGCACGAATTCGCTGTTCCTGGTGCCCCCGTCCACGCCGGCCAACACGCTGACCGAGTTCATCGCTTTGGTGAAGGCGCACCCGGGCAAGTACAACTACGGCTCGTACGGCATCGGAACCTCGTCGCACATCCAGGGCTCGCTGCTCAATCTGCAGGCGGGGCTGGATCTGACACACGTGCCGTACAAGGGCGCCGCTCCGCTGCTGCAGGACCTGCGCGGCGGGCAGTTGTCGGCGGCGCTGGTCGACATGGCCACGGCGCGCCCGCACCTCGAGTTCGTGAAGGTGCTGGCGGCGACCGGACCGCAGCGCAACAAGGCGCTGCCCAACGTACCGACCTTCGCCGAGCTCGGCTTCCACTCCTTCGAGCCGATCGGCTGGTTCGGCCTGTTCATGCCCGCCGGTGTTCCGGCGCCGATCGCCGCCAAGTTCATCGCCGAGGCGAGCCGCATCGTGCGCCTGCCCGATGTGGTGGCGCGCATCGAGTCGCTCGGCATGACGCCGGGCGAGCTGAAGGGCGACGACTTCGCGCGTGTCGTCAAGTCGGATGCGGCGGTGTACGCACGCATCATCAAGGACGCCAACATCCGGATGGAATGACGAAGGCTCTGGAATGACGATCAAGAGAAAGGCCTGCATCGCAGGTGCCTGGGAACATCCGCTGCGCAAGGCGCCCGACAAGACCACGGCGCAGCTGCACTACGAGTGCGCACGCGGCGCGCTGGCCGACGCCGGGCTCGGGTTCAAGGACGTGGACGGCTACTTCTGCGCCGGCGATGCGCCGGGTTTCGGCATGCTCTCGATGGTCGACTACCTGGGCCTGCGGGTGCGCCATGTCGACTCCACCGAGACGGGCGGCTCGTCCTACCTGATCCACGTGTCGCATGCCGCGCAGGCGATCGCGGCCGGCCATTGCGACGTCGCGCTGATCACGCTCGCCGGGCGGCCGCGCTCCGAGGCGGCCAGCGGCGTGGCCGCGGCGGCCAAGCCCAACGTGCCCGAGGTGCCGTTCGAGGCGCCGTACGCGCCGGTCACGCTGAACGCGTATGCGCTCGCAGCGATGCGCCACATGCACGAGTTCGGAACCACCGCCGAGCAGCTCGCCTGGGTCAAGGTGGCAGCGTCGCACCATGCGCAGCACAACCCGCATGCGATGCTGCGTGAAGTGGTGACCGTCGACGACGTGCTCGCCTCGCCGCTGGTGTCCGACCCGCTGCACAAGCTCGATTGCTGTGTCGTCAGCGACGGCGGCGGCGCGCTGGTCGTCGTGCGGCCCGAGATCGCGCGCAGCCTGAAGCGCCCGCTGGTCAGCGTGCTGGGCGCCGGCGAGGCGGTGAAGGGCCAGGGCGGCGGGCGCGTGGACCTCACGTATTCAGGCGCGGCCTGGTCGGGGCCGAAGGCGTTCGAGGAAGCGGGCGTGGCGCCGCACGACATCCGCTACGCGTCGATCTACGACAGCTTCACGATCACGGTGCTGATGCAGCTGGAGGACCTGGGCTTCTGCGCCAAGGGCGAGGGCGGCCGCTTCGTCGCCGACGGCAACCTGATCGCCGGGGTCGGGCGGCTGCCGGTCAACACCGACGGCGGCGGCCTGTGCAACAACCACCCGAGCAACCGCGGTGGCATCACCAAGGTGATCGAAGCGGTGCGCCAGCTGCGCGGCGAAGCGCATCCGAAGGTGCAGGTGCCCGGCTGCGAGCTGGCGCTCGTCAACGGCACCGGCGGCCTGCTGGGCACACGCCACGGCAGCGCCACCCTGATCCTCGGCCGGGAGTGAGCGCATGACGATGATTCCCGAACGCGGACTGCCGGCGCCCATCGTCGACGGCTTCACCGCGCCGTTCTGGCAGGCGGCTTCCGAAGGCGTGCTGATGATCAGGCGCTGCATGTCGTGCGGCGAGGCGCATTGGTACCCACGCCCGTTCTGCCCGCATTGCAGCAGCGGCGACGTCGAGTGGCTGCCGGCCAGCGGCCGCGGCACGATCTACAGCTTCACCGTCACGCGCAAGGCCGGGCCGGTGCCGTACGTGCTGGCCTACGTCACGCTCGACGAGGGCGTGACGATGCTCACCAACGTTGTCGATGCCGAGATCGAGGCCCTGCACATCGGCCAGCGCGTGCACGTGGCGTTCCGCGAGGCTGAAGGCGGCGGTGCGGTGCCGATGTTCAAGCCCGCGCCGCAATGACCTCGAGCGAGCCGCCGCTGCGCGGCGTGCGTGTGCTCGACCTCACGCGCCTGGTGCCGGGGCCGGTGTGCACGCAACACCTCGCTGACCTCGGCGCCGACGTGATCAAGGTCGAAGACACCGGCGCGGGCGACTACGCGCCGCCCGCATTGCGTGCGCTCGTCAACCGCAACAAGCGCGGCCTGCAGCTCGACCTCAAGCAGCCCGAGGGCGCAGAGGCTTTTCTGCAGCTCGCGCGCGGTGCCGACGTGGTGGTCGAAGGGTTTCGCCCTGGCGCGATGGATCGTCTGGGCCTGGGCTACGACGCGGTGGTCAGCGTCAACCCGCGCATCGTCTACTGCAGCATCACCGGCTACGGCCAGAGCGGCCCCTACCGCGACCGTCCGGGTCACGACCTGAACTACTGCGGCCACGCCGGCGTGACCGACCAGATCGGGGTCGGCGCGGACACGCTCGCGCTGTCGAACCTGCCGATCGCGGACCTGATGGGTGGTGCGCTGACCGCCGCGATGGGCATCCTCGCTGCGCTGTTCGATGCCGCGCGCACCGGCCGCGGCCGCCACCTCGACATCGCGATGGCCGACGGCGCGCTGGCGCATGCGGTGATGCCGCTCGCGACGCTGGGCGCGCACGGCGGTACGCGGCGTGCCGGCGCCGACACGCTGACCGGCGGCCTGGCCTGCTACGCGCTGTACCGCACGGCCGACCAGCGCTTCCTGGCGGTTGGCGCGCTGGAGCGCAAGTTCTGGGACGCGCTGTGCGACGTCGTCGATCGCGCCCATCTGAAGCCCTTGCACCGCAGCGGCGACGCTGCGATCGAAGCGCGCGTGCGCAAGGAGCTCACCGCGATCTTCGGCGCTCGTTCGCTCGCCGATTGGGAAGAGCGCTTCGCACACGCCGACGCCTGCGTCTCGCCGGTGCACACGCTCGAGGAAGCGCTGGCCGACCCGCACTTCCGCGCGCGCGGCATGGTGGTCGAGAGCGTGCATCCGACCTTCGGTCCGCTGACGCAAGTGGCGAGTCCGATCCGGATGTCGCGCCACGAGTTCGCGCTCCACCGGCACGCACCGCGACCCGGCGAGCACACGCTCGAACTGCTGCGCGAGGCGGGCTGCGGTGAGGCGTCGATCGCCGCGCTGCTGGAGAAGGGCGTGGCGCGCGCGTCGTAGCATTCACGGCGTGACGCACCACACCATCGCGATCCACCACGTCGTTCAGGTGCTGCAGGGCACCGAGCGGCGCGGCGTCGCCAGTGCGCCGCTGCTGCAGCGCGCCGGCATCTCGGCCGCCTTGCTGGAAGCGCCGCGCGCGCGTGTGTCGCAGGAGCAGTATGCGCGGCTGCTGCGCGTGGTCCAGCGTGCGCTGCGCGACGAGTTCTGGGGCCTGTGCAGCCAGCCGCTGCGGCTCGGCAGCTTCGCGCAATGCTGCCGGTTGCTGATCCACACGCCGACGCTGGCCGATGCGCTGCGCGTGGGCTTTCGCTACTTCCACGGCGAGCTGCCCGACTTCGTGGCCCGTCTCGGCGTTGCCGACCGGGTGGCGACCGTGCGCATCGTGACCCCATTGCCGCCCGAGCCCTCGCTGCTGTATGCCGAGCGCACCTTCCTGTTCTTCACCTTCGGACTTGCGTCGTGGCTGGCGGCGCGGCGCATTCCGCTCACCGCCGTCGGCTACCGCGGTCCGGCGCCGCCGAATGTCGCCGAGACGGCGCGCGCGTTCCAGGCCAAGGTGCGCTACGGCCAGCCGCACTTCAGCCTGTCGTTCGAAGCGCGCTGGCTGCAGCTGCCGATGGTGCAGAACACGCAGAGCCTGCGCGAATTCCTGCAGCAGGCGCCCGCCAACCTGCTCGTGAAATACCGCGACAAGGCCAGCGTGACCGAGCGCATCCGCCGCCTGCTGCGCAGCCACCTGCGCGACGAGATGCCGTCGCTCGACGAGGTGGGCCGCGTGCTCGGCATGACGCCGCAGACGCTGCGCCGCCGCCTGCGCGAAGAAGGCCAGGGCTTCCAGTCGCTGAAGGACAACCTGCGGCGCGACGCGGCGATCGACTACCTGGCGCGTCCGGACATGACGCTGCTCGACATCGCCGACCAGATCGGGTTTTCGGAAGCGAGCACCTTCCACCGCGCCTTCAAGAGGTGGACCGGCGTGGCCCCCGGCGAGTACCGCGAACGCCACCGCTGAAACTTTGCGCCAATCTCGTTGGCCGTGACGGTCATTGTCGCGGCGGCCCTGCGCCGGCATCCTGAGCTCCATGTCACAGGAGCCGTCGTGAACCGCAACGTCCATGTCGTCGGGGTCGGAATGATCCCGTTCACCAAGCCCGGGGCGAGCGACCCCTACACCGTGATGGGAGCGCGCGCCGCCGGTGCGGCACTGCAGGATGCCGGCGTCGACTACCGCCTCGTGCAGCAGGCCTACGTGGGTTATGTCTATGGCGACTCGACCGCGGGCCAGGCCGCGTTGTACGGCGTGGGCCTCACCGGCATTCCGGTCTTCAACCTGAACAACAACTGCGCGACCGGATCGAGCGCGTTGTTCCTCGCGCGCCAGGCCGTCGAGAGCGGCGCGGTCGAATGTGCGCTGGCGCTCGGCTTCGAGCAGATGCAGCCGGGCGCGCTGAAGGGGGCGTACGACGATCGCCCGTCACCGGTGGCGCGCTTCGCCGACACGATGATCGGCCTGCAGGGCTGGGACGAGAAGGCGCCGCGCGCGGCGCAGTTCTTCGGCGGCGCCGGACGCCACTACATCGAGCGGCACGGCATCCGGCGCGACACCTTCGCGCGCATCTCGGTGAAGTCGCGCCAGCATGCCGCGCGCAATCCGTTCGCCGTGTTCCGCAACGCGGTCACGCTCGACGAGGTGCTCGCCGCGCCGATGGTGTTCGACCCGCTGACCCGGCTGCAATGCTGCCCACCGACCTGCGGCGCGGCCGCGGCGATCGTCTGCTCGGCCGACTTCGCGCGCCGCCATGGGCTCGACACGAGCGTGCGCATTGCCGCGCAGGCGATGACCACCGACATGCCGAGCACTTTCGACGGCGGCGACATGCGCAAGGTCGTGGGCTACGACATGGCGCGCGCGGCGGCGACCCAGGTCTACGAGGCGGCCGGCATCGGGCCCGAGGCGCTCGACGTGGTCGAGCTGCACGACTGCTTCACCGCGAACGAGCTGATCAGCTACGAGGCGCTGCAGCTCACGCCCGAAGGCACGGCCGAGAAGTTCATCCTCGACGGCGACAACACCTACGGCGGGCGCATCGTCACCAACCCGTCCGGCGGGCTGCTGTCGAAGGGGCATCCGCTCGGCGCCACCGGACTCGCGCAATGCGCCGAGCTGGTGTGGCAGCTGCGCGGGCAGGCCGAGCAGCGGCAGGTCGAAGGTGCGCGGCTGGCGCTGCAGCACAACCTGGGCTTGGGCGGCGCGTGTGTCGTCACGCTGTACGAGAAAGTCCAGTGATCGATCGCCGCCACATCGGGCACGCGCTGCCGGTGTTCACGGTGCCCGTCGAAGCGGGCCGCCTGCGCTTCTTCGCGAAGGCGACCGGCAACACCGACCCGGTCTACATCGACGAGGCCGCTGCGCGCGATGCCGGCCATCCGCAGCTGCCGGTGCCGCCGACCTTCTTCTTCTGCCTCGAGATGGACCAACCGAACCCGGCTGCGCTGCGCGAGCTGCTCGGCATCGACTACCGCCGCCTCCTGCACGGCGAGCAGCACTTCAGCTACCACACGATGGCCTACGCCGGCGATCAGCTGCGTTTCGCGCCGCGCATTGCCGACATCTACGACAAGAAGGGCGGCGCGCTCGAGTTCGTGCTGCGCGAGACCCGCGTGACCAACCAGCACGACGCACTCGTGGCCGAGATGAAGTGCCTGACGGTGGTGCGCCATGGCTGATCGCATGAGCTACGCCAGCGTGCAGGTCGGCGACGTGCTGCCCGTGCTCGAGGCCGAGCCGATCAGTCGCCTGACGCTCGCGCTGTACTGCGGCGCCTCGGGCGACCACAACCCGATCCACGTCGACAGCGACTTCGCGCGTGCCGCCGGCCAGGACGACGTGTTCGCGCACGGCATGCTGAGCATGGCCTACCTGGCGCGGCTCGTCACCGCCTGGGTGCCGCAGCGTGCGATCCGCGCTTTGAGCACCCGCTTCGTCGCGATCACGCATGTCGGCGACCGCATCACCTGCCGAGGCACGGTGGCCGAGAAGCTGGCCGGTCGGCAGGTGCGGCTGGCGCTCACGGCGCAGGACCAGGGCGGCACCGTCAAGCTGGCCGGCGAGGCTATCGTGGAGCTTGCATGACGCGGGCCGAGCGCCGGGCCGCTCCCAAGCCGGCCCGCATCCCCTCGGGGGATCGGCCGACGTACCCGTCGGACGAGGGGCTGTCATGACTTCCTGGATGAGCGAAGACATCGTGCTGTTTCGCGACAACGTGCGCAAGGTGTTCGAGCGCGAGTTCGCGCCGCTCGAGGAGCGTTGGCGCCGGCAGCACCTCGCCGACCGCAGCGTGTGGAAGCAAGCCGGCGAGATGGGCCTGCTGTGCACCAGCATCCCCGAGGCATACGGCGGCGCGGGCGGCACGTTCGCGCACGAGGCGGTGGTCGCATGGGAGCAGGGACGCGCGCTCGTCAACAGCTTCAGCATCAACGTGCACAGCGGCATCGTCGCGCACTACCTGCTGGCCTACGGCAGCGAGGAACAGAAGCTGCGCTGGCTGCCGAAGATGGCCACCGGCGAGCTGGTCGCCGCGATCGCGATGAGCGAGCCCGGCGCGGGCAGCGACCTGCAGGCGGTGCGCACGAGCGCCGTGCGCGATGGCGGCGACTACGTGATCGAGGGCGCCAAGACCTTCATCACCAACGGCCACCATGCCGACCTCGTGTGCGTCGTCGTGAAGACCGACGCGTCGCGCGGCGCGAAGGGCGTGTCGTTGCTGATGGTGGAGACCGCCGACCTGCCCGGCTTCCGCCGCGGCCGGCTGCTGGAGAAGATCGGCCAGCACGGGCTGGACACCGTGGAGCTGTTCTTCGACGGGGTGCGCGTGCCGGCCGCGAACCTGCTCGGCGACGAAGAAGGCCAGGGCTTCAGGCAGCTGATGCAGCAACTCGCGCGCGAGCGGCTGCTGATCGCGATCGGCGCAGCGGGCATGATGCAGCGCGCGGTCGACGAGACGCTGGCCTACGTCGCGCAACGCCAGGTGTTCGGCGAGGCGCTGCTGGCGCTGCAGAACACGCGCTTCAAGCTGGCCGAATGCCAGACCGAGACGACGATCGCGCAGACCTTCGTCGACGCCTGCATCGAGCGCCAGCTCGCCGGCACGCTCGATGTGCCGACTGCCGCGATGGCCAAGTGGTCGACGACCGAGAAGCTGTGCCGCGTGGTCGACGAATGCCTGCAGCTGCACGGCGGTTACGGCTACATGACCGAGTACCCGATCGCACGGCTGTATGTCGACGCGCGTGTGCTGCGCATTCTCGGAGGAGCCAACGAGGTGATGAAAGAGCTGATCGCGCGTTCGATGGAGCGCGACGCATGACCTCCGCCACCAGCCTGTGGGAGTGCCTCGCGGCGTCGGCGCGGCGGGTTCCCGACAAGCCGGCCGTGCAGTTCTACGGCAGTGCGCTGTCGTACGGCGAGCTGGTTCGGCAGGCCGAGGCGCTCGCCGGCTGGCTGCAGCGCAGCGCGCATGTGAGGCAGGGCGACCGCGTGCTTCTGTTCTGCCAGAACTGCCCGCAGTTCATCATCGCGAGCTATGCGGTGCTGCGCGCCGACGCGGTCGTCGTGCCGGTCAACGCGATGTGGACGGCCGATGAAGTGGCGCACGTCGTCGACGACAGCGGCGCGCAGGTCGCGCTGGTCGCGCGCGAGCTCGCGGACCGCGTGCGGCCGAGCCTGGAGCGCGGCGCGTTGCGCGCTGCGCTCGTGATCGACTACGCCGATGGGCTGACCGCGGACAGCGATCGCAGCGTCCCGCCATCGATCGCCGAGCGGCTGGCGCCGATCCGCGATGCGCGATTCACGCCGTGGCGCGACGCATTGAGCGGCAGCGAGGCGCCGCTGCCGCATCGCGCCAGCGCGGACGACCTGGCCGTGCTGCCCTACACCTCGGGCACGACCGGCCGTCCGAAGGGTTGCATGCACACCCACGGCACGATCCAGGCCGCGAACCGCGCGGCGGTCGCGTGGCGCGGCCAGACGAGCGATGCCGTGTTCCTCGGCATCGCTCCGATGTTCCACGCGCTCGGCATGCAGAACGGCATGAACCTGCCGCTGATGCTCGGCGCCACCGTCGTGATGCTGCCGCGCTGGGACCGCGATGCCGCGCTCGCGTTGATCGAGCGCTATCGCGTCACCAGCTGGGCGGCGCCGCCGGCGATGCTGATCGACTTCTTCGCCAACCCGGCCGTCACGCCCGAGAAGATTCGCAGCCTGACGCTGGTGAACGGCGGCAGCGCCGCGATGCCGCCCGCGGTGGCCGACGCGATGAAGGCGCGCTTCGGCATTGCCTACAACGAGGGCTACGGCATGACCGAAACGGCCTCGTTCCTGTACGCCAACCCGCCGCAGCGACCGAAGCTCGGCTCGCTGGGCGTGCCGGGGCCGGGCGTGGACGCGCGCGTCGTCGACCCGGTCACGCTGCAGCCGCTGCCGCAAGGCGAGGTGGGCGAGATCGTGGCCCATGCAGCGCAGGTGATGAAGGGCTACTGGAATCAGCCGCAGGCCAGCGCCGAAGCCTTCGTCGAGATCGACGGCCGGCGTTTCCTGCGCACCGGCGACCTCGCCTGCGTCGACGAGGACGGCTACTTCTTCATGAAGGACCGGCTCAAGCGGATGATCATCGTTTCGGGCTACAAGGTGTGGCCGGCCGAGGTCGAGAACACGCTGTACAGCCACCCGGCGATCCACGAAGCCTGCGTGATCGCGACCCGCGATGCGCGCCAGGGCGAAGCGGTGAAGGCGCTGGTCGTGCTGAAGCCCGGCGCCGTACTCGATGTCGCCGGGTTGATCGCCTGGTGCCGCGAAGCGATGGCCGTGTACAAGGCGCCGCGCTTCGTCGAATTCGTTGCCGAGCTGCCGAAGTCGAGCACCGGCAAGATCCTGTGGCGCGAGCTGCAGCAGCGGGAGCACGCATGAACGATGCGGTGCTCTATGACCTGGTCGACGGCGTCGCGACCCTCACGCTGAACCGCCCGGCGCACAGGAACGCGCTCGACGAGGAGGTGCGCGCCGGGCTCGCGTCGTGCGTCGCCGAGATCGAACGCGACCGTGCGGTGCGCGCGGTCGTGCTCGCCGGATCGGGCGGCGCGTTCTGCGCCGGCGGCGACCTGCGCGGCATCCGTTCGGCCGAGCTCGACAACGAGGGCTGGCGCGAGCGCATGAAAAGCGCACACGCCTGGCTCGCGCGCCTGCTGAGCCTGGACCGCGCGGTCGTCGCCGCGGTCGACGGCCCGGCCTTCGGCGCCGGCTTCAGCCTCGCGCTGGCGGCCGACTTCGTCGTCGCGTCGCCGCGGGCGCGCTTCTGCCTGTCGTTCATGCGGCTCGGCCTGGTGCCCGACTTCGGCGCCCTGCACACCTTGCCGCGCATCGTCGGCGTGCAGCGCGCGAAGGAGCTGATGCTGTCGGCCCGCGAAGTCTCGGCCGATGAAGCGAAGGCGCTCGGCATCGTGCTCGAGCTCGTGCCACAGGAGCAACTGCTGCCGCGTGCGCAGGCACTCGCCGCGAGCTTCGTGCACGCCTCGCCCATGGCGGTGAGCCTGGTCAAGCGCGCGCTGGCCGCCGGCCCGACCGACCTGCACACGATGCTCGACATCGAAGCCGACGCGCAGGCGCTGTGCTTCGGCAGCGCGCCGCACAAGGCGGCAGTGGCCCACTTTCTCGACAAGCAACCGGCCCTTTTCCAGTGGCCGACAGGAGACTGAAGACATGAGCAGGATGATGGACAACAAGGTCGTGATCGTCACCGGCGCCGGCGGCGGCATCGGGCGCGACATCGCGCTGGCGATGGCACGCGAAGGCGCAAAGGTGATCGTCAACGACGTCGGTGCATCGATGACCGGCGAGGGGCGCGACGTGGGGCCGGCGCAGCGCGTGGTCGACGAGATCCTTGCGGCGGGCGGCGTGGCGGCGCCGAACACCGACAGCGTCGCCGACGCCGCGGCGGCCGACCGCATCGTGGCGATGGCACTCGACACCTACGGCCGGCTCGACGCCGTGGTCAACAACGCCGGCATCCTGCGCGACCGCTTCTTCCACAAGATGAGCGTCGACGAGTTCGACTCGGTCATCAAGGTGCACCTGTACGGCAGCTACTTCGTGAGCCGCGCCGCGGCGAACCACTTCAAGGCGCAGGAGTCCGGCGCGTTCGTGCACATGACCTCGACCTCGGGGCTGATCGGCAACTACGGCCAGGCCAATTACGCGGCGGCCAAGCTCGGGATCATGGCGCTGTCGAAGTCGATCGCGCTGGACATGCACAAGTTCAACGTGCGCTCGAACTGCATCGCGCCGTTCGCATGGAGCCGCATGATCGGCTCGATCCCGGTCGAGACCGAGGCCGAGAAGGCACGGGTCGAGCGCATGAAGCAGATGACCCCGGCCAAGATCGCGCCGCTCGCGGTCGCGCTGGCAGGCGATGCGGGCGCCGACGTCACCGGCCAGGTCTTCGCGGTGCGCAACAACGAGATCTTTCTGATGAGCCAGCCGCGGCCGATCCGCTCGGTGCAGCGCAGCGAAGGCTGGACGCCCGAGACGGTGGCGCAGCACGCGCTGCCGGCGCTGAGGGGTTCGTTCTACGCGCTCGACCGTTCGTCCGACGTGTTCACCTGGGACCCGGTCTGATGATCCGCGACCCGGAGATCCTGACCGCGCTGCTCGACACCGTGCGCCGCTTCGTGCGCGAGCGGCTGGTGCCGGCCGAGGAAGGCGTCGCCGAGACCGACCAGATCCCTGCCGACATCGTGCGCGACATGAAGGCGATGGGGCTGTTCGGCCTGACGATCCCCGAGTCGTACGGCGGCCTCGGCCTGACGATGGAGGAAGAGGCGCTCGTGATGATCGAGCTGTGCCAGACCGCGCCGGCGTTTCGCTCGCTGATCGGCACGACGGTGGGCATCGGCTCGCAGGGCATCCTGATGGACGGCACGCCCGAGCAGAAGGACCGCTGGCTGCCGCGGCTGGCGGCCGGCGAGCTGATCGCGTCGTTCGCGCTCACCGAGCCCGAATCCGGCTCCGATGCGGCGTCGATCCGCACGCGCGCGCGGCGCGACGGTGAGCACTACGTGATCGACGGCAGCAAGCGCTTCATCACCAACGCACCCGAGGCCGGCATGTTCACGCTGATGGCGCGCACCGACCCGGCGCAGAAGGGCGCGGCCGGCATCACCGCGTTCATCGTCGATGCGAAGACGCCCGGCATCTCGCTCGGCAGGATCGACCGCAAGATGGGGCAGAATGGCGCCCACACCTGCGACGTGATCTTCGACGGCGTGCGGGTTCCGGCGGCCAACGTGATCGGCGGCGTCGAGGGCCGCGGCTTCAAGACCGCGATGAAGGTGCTCGACAAGGGCCGCATCCACATCGCCGCGGTGTGCGTCGGCGTGGCCGAGCGTCTGCTGCGCGACACGCTGCGCTACGCGATCGAGCGCAAGCAGTTCGGGCAGCCGATCGCCGAGTTCCAGCTCGTGCAGGCGATGCTCGCCGACAGCCGCACCGAGTTGTACGCAGCCCGCACGATGGTGCTCGACGCGGCGCGCCGGCGCGATGCCGGCGAGGACGTGAGCACCGAGGCGGCCTGCTGCAAGTACTACGCCTCGGAGATGGTCGGCCGGGTGGCCGACCGCGCGGTGCAGATCCACGGCGGCGCGGGCTACGTGGCCGACAACGGCATCGAGCGCTATTACCGCGACGTGCGGCTGTTCCGCATCTACGAAGGCACGAGCCAGATCCAGCAGATCGTGATCGCGCGGGGGATGGTGAAGGAGGCAACGTGATGACGAAGGACCCCCTCGACTTCAAGGGCCGCACGGTGTTCGTCGCCGGCGGCAGCAGCGGCATCAACCTCGGCATTGCCGATGCGTTCGCGCGGCACGGCGCGTCGGTGGCGATCCTCAGCCGCTCGCAGCCGCGCATCGACACGGCGCTCTCGCAGTTGCGCGCGCATGGCGTTGCGGCCGAAGGCTACAGCGCCGATGTGCGCGACGCCCCGGCAGTGGCCGACGCGCTGAAGCAGGCGCACGCGCGCTTCGGGGCCATCGACGTGCTGGTGTCGGGCGCGGCCGGCAACTTTCTCGCGCCGGCGCTCGGCATGTCGGCCAACGGCTTCAAGACGGTGGTCGACATCGACCTGCTCGGCAGCTTCAACGTGCTGCGCGCCGCGCACGAGTTCCTGCGCAAGCCGGGCGCCTCGGTCATCAGCATCTCGGCATCGCAGGCCTTCGTGCCGACGCCGTACCAGGCGCATGTCTGCGCGGCCAAGGCGGGCGTCGACATGCTGACGCGCACGCTGGCGATGGAGTGGGGCGGCGACGGCATCCGTGTCAACTCGATCGTGCCGGGGCCGATCGAAGGCACCGAAGGCATCCGGCGCCTTGCCCCCAACGACGCGGAACGCGCCCGCATGACGGAGCGTGTGCCGCTGCGCCGCTACGGCAGCCTGGACGACATCGCCGGCATCGCGATGGTGCTGAGCTCGCCGCTCGGTGCCTACATCACCGGCGTCGTGCTGCCCGTGGACGGGGGCATCTCGTTGTCAGGGCCGCGCGACTTCGGCGCCGCGTGGGCCGCCACGCGGCGGGAGGGCTGAAGCATGTACCTGACGCAAGCGCTTCATCGTGCGCTGCAGCGCCATCCGGGCAAGCTGGCGCTGCGCCACGTCGCCGCCGATGCGGAGCGCGACCACACGTTCGAGCGTCTCATGTCCGAGATCTCGCGCCACGCCGCGGCGCTGCATGCGCGCGGCGTGCGCGCCGGCGACCGGGTGGCGTTGCTGTCGCCGAACAACGATGCGCTCGTCGTGCAGCTGTTTGCGTGCTGGTGGCTGGGCGCAGTGGCGTGCCCGCTGAACGTGCGCTGGAGCGTGGCCGAGCTTCGCCATGCGCTGGGCGACTGTGCAGCCCGGCTGCTGCTCGTCGACGCGGCGCATGCCGGCGCGGCGAGCGAGCTGCAGGACATTGTGGCGCTGCTGCCCGCGGACGCGCTGACCGCGCAGGCGCACGAGCTCGCGCCGCTGGAAGACACGCGCACCGGCGGCGACGCGCTCGCCGCCATCCTCTACACCGGCGGCACGACCGGCCATGCGAAGGGCGTGATGCTGTCGCATGCCAACTTCTGGTGTGCTTCGATGACACGCGGCGCCGAGCTGAACAACTCTCCGGACAGCCTCACGCTGCTCGTCGCGCCGCTGTTCCACGTGGCCGGCCTGGGCCGGCTGATCGGGCAGAGCATCGTCGGCGGCGGCTGCGTCACGATGCCGCAGTTCCGTCCGGCCGCGGCGATCGAGGCGATCGAGCGCCACGACATCACCGACATCATCGTCGTGCCGAGCATGCTGCAGTCGCTGCTCGACGATCCGGCGTTCGCGCCGGTGCGCGTGAAGAGCCTGGACCGCATCGCGTTCGGGGCCGCGCCGATGCCGCCCGACCTGCTGGACCGCGCGCTCGCGGCCTGGCCGCATGCCGAGTTCTTCCAGGCCTACGGCCTCACCGAAACGGCGGGCGCGGTGTGCATCAACCTGCCTGCCAACCACACCGCGCGAGCGCGCGAAAACGGGCGGCTCGCGTCCGTGGGGCGTGCGGGGCTGGGCGCAGAGATCCGCGTCGTCGACGAGCGGGGCCGCGACGTTCCCCGCGGCACGGTGGGCGAGATCGTCGTGCGCGGGCCGATGGTCACGGGCGGCTACTGGGGCCAGCCCGGCGCCACCGTGCAGGCGCTGCGCGACGGCTGGTTCCATACCGGCGACGGCGGCCGCATGGATGCCGACGGCTACCTCTTCATCGCCGACCGCCTGAAGGACATGGTGATCTCGGGTGGCGAGAACGTGTACCCCGCCGAAGTCGAGGCCGTATTGCGCAGCCATCCGGCGCTGGCCGATGCCGCAGTGATCGGCGTTCCCGACGAGCGCTGGGGCGAGGCCGTGCATGCGGTCGTCGTGCTGCGGGCTTCGCATGCTGGCGGCGAGGCGGCACTGCGCGACGAACTGGGGCCCTGGTGCCGGCGCCAGCTCGCCGGCTACAAATGCCCGCGCAGCATCGAGTTCATCGCGGCACTGCCGCTGTCGGCGGCCGGCAAGGTGCTGAAGACGCAGTTGCGGGCGCGGGTTCGAAAGGCTGCGCCGTGACGTTGGGGCCGGCCGCCGACATCGCGGCACGCCGCCATGCGTTACATCGCTGAACCCAAAGACAGGAGGCACACGATGACCCATCTTGACAAGGCCCGTCGCGCGGGGACCCGCCGCCGCGAGGCGCTCGGCCACTTGGTTGCCGCTGCGGCAGCGGTGGCTGGCGTGACGGCCGCCCGATCGGCGCGCGCGGACACGTTCCCGAGCAAGCCGATCATGCTGATCCTGCCGTTCCCGCCCGGTGGCTCGTTCGACCCGATCCTGCGCGCGTTGTGCAACGCGGCGGGGCAGGATCTCGGCCAGCCCATCGTGCTGATGCACAAGCCTGGCGGCGGCGGCGTGACCGGCACCGCGAGTCTCGCGACGATGACCGAGAGCGACGGCTACACCCTCTCGGTGATGCACAACTCGGTGATTCGCCAGCCCTTGTTGATGAAGACCGCATGGCATCCGCTGAGGGACTTCAGCTACCTGATCGGCCTGGCCGGCCTGTCGACCGGCGTGGCTGTCGCGGCCGATGCGAAGTGGCAGACGCTGCCCGAGCTGCTGGCTGACGCGAAGGCGCGCCCGGGCCTCATCAGCTGGGGCAACGTCGGCGCGATCAGTGTCAACCGCATCTACGCCGAGCGGCTGGCGAAATCGGCCGGTGTGCGCTTCAACATGATCCCGTTCAAGGGCGGCAGCGAGGCGTTCCAGGCACTGCTCGGCCACCACCTCGACGTTTACGGCGATCCCGGATTCGGCCCGATGGCGGTCTCCGGCAAGGTGCGGCTGCTCGCCACCTTCACCGAGCAGCGCCTGAAGCGCTGGCAGCAGGTGCCCACGGTGAAGGAGCTGGGCCATGACCTCGTCATCGAGTCGGCGATCGGGCTGGTCGCGCCGAAGAACCTCGATTCAGCGATCGCCACGCGGCTGCATGCGGCATTCAGGAAGGCGACCGACGACCCCGAGTACCGGCGCATGCTCGACGAGTTCGACCTGACCCCACAGTACCGGGCGGGGCAGGCCTATCGCGCGTATGCCGAAGCGCAGCTGGTGAAGGAGAAAGCGATGCTCGACGAGAGCGGGTTCAAGCCGGAATGAGCGACTCCCTGGCCGAACTCGCGGTCTCAGCCTCATTCCGGACGTTCAAGTGACGAGGTAGTCTCTGCCTCAACGAGCGGTCCTGAGGACTGCCGACGTTGACCGTCGCCAGCGCGCGGCGACGAAGTGTTCAGAGCCGCGCTCGCCCCCTGTCCACGCCATTCAGCGGCATGCCCCGACGACCTGGCAAGTGCGCTCTTCATTCTGTCAAAGTTCTGTCGACCATCTAACCAGACGGAGCCGCTATAGAACTTGCCCTGGGTGAGTGAGTACGCTTCTTCGGCAACGGCAATTTCCAGGAGAGGTGCGAGCGTTCTACCCGGTTTAGGAACAAAGAGCGACGTTCCGTCGCTTGTGGGACCCGCGAGTTTCTTTAGTCCGTTCGTCGTCGACGAGCCCCACGTCAATGTACGAAAACCCTTCGGCGCATCGGCAGCTGAAGCCAAGCCTGAAGTCAAAACAGCGACAAGGATCGCGATCACGAATGCGATGGTCTTCATGTGGTTCCGACGTTGAATTGGGGCCGGCGAACGAGTCTCGTTGGCCCAGGGCTACGATGCCGTACAGATCACACCCGCACATGGGACTTTCGTACTAGTCCTCCCTTGAATGCAGTGTCTCCTCCTGTCACGCTCTAAGATCACGCCCGTCAACGCACCGCGCCGGAGTTCGATCCGGATGTCGTCGACCACCGCTGTCGCGGCGGGTGCCATCGCCACCGGAATGAACGTCGTCATCTCCGGTGTCCGAACACTGGGCTCGCCTACGGCTTGCCGGCGCCACTTGTGAACGAGGTTGGCGTTCAAGCCATGGGCCACGCGACCTGCGCCACCGACGCGCCAGGGGCCGCGCACTCGCTCAGTACCTTCAGCTTCAACTTGTCATCGTGACGCCGCCGAGCGCGCCTGGCGTGTTCCATGGTGTCCAACGGCCAGGTCACGTTGACGGCCAATGCGCGACGCCGCAGTTCGATCCGGATGTCATCGCCCGCGGAGGTCGCCGCGGGCGTCATCGTCATCCGATGAGCACGCGATATGCGGAAGACCGGCTGAACGCCGGATTCGTCAGTGCCCTGACGCCCTTGCTGCACCGCGCCGATCTCTGGCTCCACGGGCATGTGCACGACATCCGAGCAAGTCCGCCGCGAGCGTCAACGCTGAGTCAGTCCTGGGCGACTTGCGAACCAATGAACGGCGGCAGAGAGTTCAACATCGCTGAATGCAGTCTTGCCTTCCTCGGGCACCAGAACAGAACGCATCACCTGTTCTTTGCGGCGACCGCTGACATAGTCGGCCAACGCCTTGCTTAGATAGGCCTCGTTCTGGCCGTGGAGTACGGGGAACAAGACGTTGCGGTTCTCCAAGGTTGGCGCAACATGACACGCCATACAGCGCTCCACGACGGCAGGCGCCTTGGAGGTGTCCGCTGCTTGCTTGTCGCCCGCGCCAGAGGATCGGCTGTTGCGGCCAAAATAGTCAGCCAGCGAGGTGATTTCACTGGCCGACAGGCCAGACGCAATGCCTCTCATGAAGAACTGGTCGCGGCCTGAGCCACGGTAGCTTCGCAGCGCACTTTCGATGTAAGAGGAACGCTGGCCCATCAGTTTGGGAACCAACCCAGCATTTTCGCCACCTGCGTCTGCGCTCACGGCGGCGTGGCAGCTGAAACAGACTTCGGTCGCCGTGGTGGCCGCCCAGTTTGCATTAGATTGTTGCGCGCTGAGCGTGGTGCTCATGGATACGAGCACCGCACTCAGTGCGATCAAGGGGCGCGCCATGTTTGACCGCTCCGAACTAGCGACGTTCCACAGCCGGATCACACGGTGTGCCAGTGACGAAAGAGGATCGGCTCACCGCGAAGGAAGATGAACCATGGCGATCCACAAGCGGCGCCAGTCCCCAGAAACTGGGTGCGAGATGGTCGGCGCCAGGTGAATTGCCTCCGGTCAGCGGCGGAAGCAGGTCGAAGTCACCGGAAACGGTCCGAACGTCTCGCAGAGCTTGGAGAAGCAAGGCCATGGTCAGCTCCGTTCGATACTGAAGTCAGTAGCCATGCGAAGCGGATGCGCTCGCATGACTGAGGTTCGTCGCCAGGGAGGCGACCGCCTACTTGCCTTCGCCGGCGCCAGCGCCCAGCATCGCCTTGGCATAGTTGAGGCCGGTGCCGTAGGCGCCACCACGGTTCTGGGCGAGTTTGACGACGGCGTCATATGTGCCCTGGCGCGCCCAGTCGCGCTGGTACTCCAGCAGTACTTGCATCCACGTGACCGGCACGGCGCCGGCCTGGACCATGCGGGAGACGGCGGCGTCGTGCGATTCCTTGCTCACACCGCCGGAGGCATCGGTGACAACGTACACGTCATAGCCCTCGTCGATAGCCGCGAGCACGGGCATGACGACACAGACTTCCGTCCAAAGGCCCGCGACGACGAGCTTCTTGCGACCGGTCTGCTTCACCGCATCACGGAAGTTCTTGTCTTCCCACGAGTTCATCGTGGTGCGGTCGATCACGCGCTGGTTGGGCAGTGCCTTGGTGATCTCCGGGAAGATCGGGCCGGAGAAGCCCTTGGCAGCCACCGTGGTCAGGACGGTCGGAACCTTGAAGATGGCAGCCGTCTCGGCAAGGCCAGCGACGTTGTTGGTCAGCAGTGTGCGGTCAATGCTTTGCACTGCAAATGCCATCTGCGGCTGGTGGTCGATGAAGACGAGGGCCGAGTTTTGTGCGTTCAGTAGTCGTTTGGAGTCCCCTGGGGCGCCTTGGGCGTGCGCTGCGCTGACAGTACCGAGCGCCGCGCTGGCAATGGCGAGCGCGGCCGTTGCGGAGGTGACGATCCGAAAGAGTGAGTGGGTGATTGAGCTCATGATCGATTGATTCGAAGGTGGTTGGCGGGCTGTCGATTGCGGAGACGCCAGTGGCATCTCGTCTTTGACGGACTGATTGTGTTGACATGTGATGCCGTCAGCTCGAAACTTCTCGGGCATCATGTTCGACCCCATCGAAAGAAGCCTACATGCGCAAGCTGACGCTGGAAGCGTTCGAGATCCTCGACGCGATCGACCGCAAGGGCTCGTTTTCCGCCGCGGGCGAGGTGCTTCACAAGGTGCCTTCGACGGTCTCCTACACAGTGGCGAAGATTGAGGGGGATCTGGGCGTCACCTTGTTTCGTCGCAACGGCCCGCGCATCGAGATAACGAACGCGGGCAAAGAACTGCTTCGGGAAGGGCGCTTGCTGCTTGACGCAGTGGATTCACTCGAATGTCGAGTCAAGCGTGTCGCATCAGGATGGGAGAGCGAGTTTCGAGTTGCAGTGGACTCATTGGTCCCCACGGACGTTCTGGTGCCACTCATCGCTGAGTTCACCAAGGTCGCGAACGCCACGACTTTGCGCTTGAGCGAAGGGGCGCTGACCGGCACGTGGGAGGCGCTGGTGGACGCTCGGGTGGACCTGGTGATTGCCGCCGGTCGGGGTCCCTCCGGGGGCGGCTTTCGCTCGCAAGAGATCGCTCAACTGGAGTTCGGATTCTTCGTCGCGCCGTTCCATCCCTTGGCCAAGGCGCGCGGGCCACTGAGTGAAAGTGAACTGCGTGAGCACATCGCAGTTGTCGTTGCTGACTCGGCGCACCGGCTGCCACTGCGCTCCGTTGGCCTGCTGAGTGGTCAACCAATGGTCGTGGTTCCGAACATGCGGTCAAAGGTGCGGTTGCTACTTGAGGGGTTGGGCGCGGGCTATCTTCCGACTGTTTGTGCGGAACAGGCGGTCTCCGCGGGCAGCCTCGTTCGAAAGGAAGTGGAGAACCCTCGGGAATCCGACTCATTGAGCGTAGCCTGGCGTGGCGGTGAAGAGGGCAATGCGCTTGCTTGGTGGACCGAGAAGATGGCGGGTCCGTTCGCAGGCAAGTCGCTGCTCAAGACCATCGCACGTTCCTACGGCTCATTGCTGTCCGCTTCTCGCGGGACGGTGATGTCGTCCAGACGCCGTTGACCCCTCTGGCAGACCCACCCAGGTGATCGGAGGCTGACTTGCGTCGGCCCGCGCCCTACGGAGCCGAGCCCGAGGAGGTGTGCTCCATCACCGACATTGCCTTGACCATAGCCGCTACGTCGTCAAGTTGCGGACCAACTGTGACGACGGCGGCGCGCAACTCTGACGATGCTCAGACCGTACCCGAGGCGTCCTGCCGACTCTCCGACTCGGACGCTGCCCGGGTGCCCGAGCGAGCAGGGTTCACCGCGATGACCGACGCGACTTCGATGTGAGGGTTCGCGATATCGCGCGATGCTTCTGACCGTTTGGTGCCGTGACGGCGATCAAGGCTTGGCACGTCGGTGGTTTGAAACTCTATTGTTGAGAGAATGCGGTAGGGCGCGCTTCCTTTTTGAACTCTATTTCGCAGTTGTGAACTCTATTAGGTCGAACCATTCCGGATTGCAGGCCGCGATCGTCGACCTCGACGGCACGCTGGTCGACACGCTCGGCGACTTCGACGTCGTGCTGAACATCGTGCTGCGCGAACTCGCACTGCCCGGCGTCGGCCGCGAGTTCGTCGCGCACACGATCGGCAAGGGCTCGGAGCACCTGATCCGCAGCACGCTGAGGCAGGTCGGTGCGAGCGCCGATCTGTATGCGCAGGCGTGGGCGCTGTACCAGCAGCACTACCTCGCGATCAACGGCGACCACGCGGCGGTCTACCCGGGTGTCGTCGAGGGGCTGACGCGGCTCAGCTCGCGCGGCTGGCGCCTCGCCTGCCTGACGAACAAGCCGACCGCGTTCGCGCTCGCGCTGCTGCGCAAGAAGGGCCTGGACCGATTCTTCGGCCCGGTCTTCGGCGGCGACGCGTTCGAGCGCCGCAAGCCCGATCCGCTGCCGCTCGTCAAGACCTGCGAGGCGCTCGGCACGCCGCCGGCGGGCACGCTGATGGTCGGCGATTCGAGCAACGATGCGCGCGCGGCGCGCGCCGCCGGCTGCCCGGTCGTGCTGGTGAGCTACGGCTACAACCACGGCGAACCGGTCGCCGCGGCCGGCGCCGATCGCGTGATCGAGCGCCTCGATCAGTTGTAGGTGCTGGCGCCCGGCAGGGGTTGAGCCTTGCCGAGCAGCGCGTCTTTCAGCTGCGGATCGGCCGGCGCCTTGCCGAGCCAGATCTTCATCAGCGCCGAATAGAACTCGGGCTCCTTGATCGGCGCGCCTTCGGGCTTGCCGTTGACCGTGATCACGGTGCCGGTGCCCGGCAACCACTCGACCGCGAACGACTCGCCGGCCAGCAGCTTCTTGCGGCTCGAGAAGATGTCGCTCATGCGCAGGATGCCGGCGATCGACTTCGAGAATTCCTCGCGTGGCGCGTTCTGCTCCATGCCCTTCGTGAACAGCTTGCCGAGCTCGTTCGCGTCGATGTCGCGCAGCATCACGATCTGCAGCCGGCGCGGGCCGGCCGTGGCGAGCACCGCCTCGGGCGTGGCGGCCTTCTCGCCGAGGTACAGCGCCGCCGCATAGACCTTGAACACGACCTTGTAGCGCACGCCGGCGCCGTTGATCTGCAGCCTGCTGCTGCCGACCTGCACGGTGTTCGCGAACTTGACGCCGGCGACGTCGGTCGTCTGGGCGACGCTGGCCAGCGGCCAGGTCAGAGAGGCCGCGGCAGCGGTCACGGCAAGGAGTCTGCGCATCGAGAAGGTCGCCAAATCACGGGGTGACGGATGGTAAGTGGGCCCGCGCCGCACCTGGCGGGCGAAAGTCACGCGGCGATGGGCATTGGTCGGCATTCTTCGTGTGGCGCGGCCCGGGCATCGGCCCTGCTACACTTTTGCGCATGTTCATTCCGCGCAACCGCACGACGACGTGCCTGACAGGGTCGCACGACCGGGGAGCCTGGCCCTGGCGGAGCCCATCCGCTCGCGCGTAAGCGCCTGTCCTTGCTGCGGTCGGCGGCGCGCCTGAACGGCGCGATGGCCGGCGCGATCGGCGGCCTCGCGGCCCCGACTCTCTCCGACGAAATCCAGCGCGGGTCGCCACCGGCACCCGTCGGCCTGTGGAGGGCCGTTGAACATGATCACCGAACTCGAATTCAAGAGCCTCGCGGGCCAGGGCTACAACCGCATCCCGTTGATCGCCGAAGCCTTCGCGGACCTCGAAACCCCGCTGTCGCTGTACCTGAAGCTCGCGTATGCGAATGGTGGCGGCAAGCTCAGCTTCCTGCTCGAATCGGTGGTGGGCGGCGAGCGCTTCGGGCGCTACTCGTTCATCGGGCTGCCGGCGCGCACGCTGTTGCGCGCGACCGGCTTTCGCACCGAGGTCGTGACCGACGGCGCGGTCGTCGAGACGTTTGAGGGCAACCCGCTCGACTTCATCGCCGCCTACCAGCAGCGCTTCAAGGTCGCGCTGCGCCCCGGCATGCCGCGCTTCTGCGGCGGGCTGGCCGGCTACTTCGGCTACGACGCGGTGCGCTTCATCGAGCCGAAGCTCGCGAAGATGCACAAGCCCGGCGGCCTCGACACGCCCGACATCCTGCTGCTGCAATGCGAGGAGCTGGCGGTGATCGACAACCTGTCGGGGCGGCTCTACCTGATCGTCTACGCCGATCCGGGCCAGCCCGAGGCCTTCCACAAGGCGAAGCGGCGCCTGGCCGAGCTCGGCGACAAGCTCAAGTACAGCGTCACCGCGCCGGCGGTCCGGCGCGGGGCCTCGCACGGTGTCGAGCGCGAGTTCGGCAAGGCGGACTACATCGCCGCGGTGCTGCGCGCGAAGGAGTACATCGCGGCCGGCGACATGATGCAGGTGCAGGTCGGCCAGCGCCTGCGCAAGCGCTACACCGAGTCGCCGCTGAGCCTGTACCGCGCGCTGCGCTCGCTGAACCCCTCGCCGTACATGTACTTCTACGACATGGGCGAGTTCCAGATCGTCGGCGCGTCGCCCGAGATCCTGGTGCGGCACGAGCACGCCGCCGACGGCCACAAGGTGACGATCCGGCCGCTCGCCGGCACGCGCCCGCGCGGTGCGACACCGGAACTCGACAAGGCGCTCGAGGCCGAGCTCGGCAACGACCCGAAGGAGCGCGCCGAGCACGTGATGCTGATCGACCTCGCGCGCAACGACATCGGCCGCATCGCGAAGACCGGCAGCGTCAAGGTCACCGAGGCGTTCACGGTCGAACGCTACTCGCACGTGATGCACATCGTCAGCAACGTCGAAGGCTTGCTGAAGGACGGCATGACGAACCTGGACGTGCTGCGCGCGACCTTCCCGGCCGGCACACTGACCGGCGCGCCGAAGATCCGCGCGATGGAGATCATCGACGAGCTCGAGCCGGTCAAGCGCGGCATCTACGGCGGCGCCTGCGGCTACCTCAGCTTCGCCGGCGACATGGATGTCGCCATCGCGATCCGCACCGGCATCGTGAAGGACCAGGTGCTCTACGTGCAGGCCGCGGCCGGCATCGTCGCCGATTCGGTGCCCGAGCTCGAGTGGCAGGAGACCGAGGCGAAGGCCCGCGCACTGATCCGCGCGGCCGAGCTGGTCGAGGAGGGGTTCTGACATGAGCGCGGCACTGCTTCAATCCCTCTTCCGGCACAAGGCCTGGGCCAACGAGGAGCTCTTTGCCGAGCTCGGCAAGATCGACGCGGTCGCGCACCCGGCCGAGCGGCATGCGGCGATCCGGCTGCTGAACCACATCTTCGTCGTCGACCGGATCTTCGCTGCGCACCTGTGCGGGCGCGCGCATGGCCATGCGGCCACGAACACGGCCGAGACGCCGACGCTCGAGGCGCTGCGCGACGCGGTGATCGACTCCGATCGCTGGTATGTCGAGCATGTCGGCACGCTGTCCTCGGCGCAGTTGAGCGAGGTCATCGCATTCGCGTTCACCGACGGCGCGCGCGGTCGCATGTCGCGCGAGGAAATGCTGGCGCACGTGATCACCCACGGCAGCTACCACCGCGGCGCCGTCGGGCGCATCATGGTCGGTGCGTCGGTCGCGCCGCCGCGCGACATCTTCACGGTCCACCTGCACCGGTCCGAGCCCCAGCGGCGCGAACCGGCCTGACGCGCAAGGAGCCGACCATGCTGCTGATGATCGACAACTACGACTCTTTCACGTTCAACCTGGTGCAGTACTTCGCCGAGCTCGGCGAGGACGTGCGCGTGCTGCGCAACGACGAAATCGACGTCGCCGGCATCGGCGCGCTGAACCCCGACAAGCTGGTGCTGTCGCCCGGGCCGTGCTCGCCGGCCGAGGCGGGCGTGTGCGTCGCGGCGATCGAGGCCTTCACCGGCAAGATGCCGATCCTCGGCGTGTGCCTGGGGCACCAGGCGATCGGCGCCGCGCTCGGCGGCAAGGTGATCCGCGCGAAGGCGCAGATGCACGGCAAGACCGACGTGATCACGACCGACGAGCGCGGCGTCTACACCGCGCTGCCGAAGTCCTTCACGGTGATCCGCTACCACTCGCTGGTGATCGAGCGCGCGACGCTGCCGGCCGTGCTCGACGTGACCTCGACCTCGCAGGACGACGAGATCATGGGCGTGCGCCATCGCGAACTCGCCGGCACGAAGACGCCGCTCGAAGGCGTGCAGTTCCACCCCGAGTCGATCCTGACCGAGCATGGGCATGCGATGCTGAAGAACTTCCTGGAGTTGGCCGCATGAACCCCGTCGTCGATCTGCGCTCGGACACCGTCACCCAACCGACCCCGGCGATGCGCGCCGCGATGCTCGCCGCTCCGCTCGGCGACGACGTGTTCGGCGACGACCCGAGCGTCAACGCGCTGCAGCAGCGCATCGCCGAACTGCTCGGCAAGGAGGCGGCGCTGTTCGTCCCGACCGGCACGCAGAGCAACCTGGTCGCGATCATGAGCCACTGCGGCCGCGGCGACGAGTACATCGTCGGCCAGATGGCGCACACCTACCGCTGGGAAGGCGGCGGCGCCGCCGTGCTCGGCAGCGTGCAGCCGCAGCCGCTCGAGCACCAGGCCGACGGAACGCTCGCGCTCGCCGACATCGAGGCCGCGATCAAGCCCGACGATTCGCACTTCGCGCGCAGCCGTCTGCTGACCCTGGAGAACACGCTCGGCGGCAAGGTGCTGCCGATGGCCTACCTCGCGGACGCCACCGCGCTCGCGCGCCGCCGCGGCCTGGCGACGCATCTCGACGGCGCGCGGCTGTTCAATGCCGCCGTCGCGCTCGACGGTGATCCGAAGGCCAACGCGCGCGCGATCGCGCAGCACTTCGACAGCGTCTCGGTCTGCTTCTCGAAGGGCCTGGGCGCGCCGGTCGGCTCGGCGCTGGTCGGCCCGAAGGCGTTCATCCGCGGCGCGCACCGCTGGCGCAAGATGCTCGGCGGCGGCATGCGCCAGTCGGGCCTGCTCGCGGCGGCGGCGCTGCATGCGCTGGAGCACCATGTCGAGCGCCTGGCCGACGATCACGCGCTCGCGCGGCGCCTGGCCGAGGGCGTCGCCGGGCTGCCCGGGCTGACGGTCGAGCCGCCGCAGACCAACATCGTGTTCGCCGACCTGCAGGGCCCGCGCGCTGCCGGGCTGATCGAGCACCTGAAGTCGCGCGGCATCCTGGCCACCGGCCTGTACCGGCTGCGCTTCGTGACGCACCTCGATGTCGACGTCGCCGGCATCGACCGCGCGATCGCCGCGGTGCGCGAACACCTGTCCACCTGAAGGGGCACGACCATGACCATCACGAATCTCGACGCGCTGACCCGCACGATCGACCACCGCGAGATCTTCCACGACGAAATGCTCGCGCTGGTGCGGCGCATCATGAGCGGCGAGATGTCGCCGGTGATGATGGCCGCGCTGCTGATCGGGCTGCGCGTCAAGAAGGAGACGATCGGCGAGATCACCGCCGCCGCGCAGGTGATGCGCGAGTTCTCGACCAAGGTCGAGGTCGCCGACCGCACGCACCTGGTCGACATCGTCGGCACCGGCGGCGATGGCTCGCACACCTTCAACATCTCGACCTGCAGCATGTTCGTCGCGGCCGCCGCCGGGGCGCGCGTCAGCAAGCATGGCAACCGCAGCGTCAGCAGCAAGTCTGGCAGCGCCGACGTGCTCGAGGCGATGGGGATGCCGCTGAACCTGGCGCCGCCTGCGATCGCGCAGTGCATCGCGGAGACCGGCATCGGCTTCATGTTTGCGCCGAACCACCATCCGGCGATGAAGAACGTCGCGCCGGTGCGCAAGGAGCTCGGCGTGCGCACGATCTTCAACATCCTCGGGCCGCTGACGAACCCGGCCGATGCGCCGAACATCCTGATGGGCGTGTTCCACCCCGACCTCGTCGGCATCCAGGTGCGCGCGCTGCAGCGGCTCGGCGCCGAGCACGCGGTGGTCGTCTACGGCCGTGACGGCATGGACGAGGTCTCGCTCGGCGCCGCGACGATGGTCGGCGAGTACCGCGACGGCGAGATCCGCGAGTACGAGATCCATCCCGAGGACTTCGGCCTGACGATGGCGAGCAACCGGGCGTTGAAGGTCGCCACCCCGGAGCAGTCGATGGCGCTGCTGCGCAGCGTGCTGGCGAACGAGCCGGGCGCGCCGCGCGACATCGTGCTGCTGAACGCGGGGGTCGCGCTGTACGCGGCGAACGTCGCGGCGACGATGGTCGATGGCGTCGCGCTCGCACGCGAGGCGCTCGCCTCGGGCCGGGCGCAGGCGAAGCTCGAGCAGTTCATCGCACGGGCAAAGGCGCTCGCACCATGAGCCGCCGCGCCGGGCCGCCCCAAGCAAGGCTGCTCCCCTCGGGGGGCCGGCCGATGTATTCATCGGACGAAGGGGTCCTGTGAGCGACATCCTGAACAAGATCATCGCGGTCAAGCGCGACGAGATCTCGCTGGCGCGGCGCCAACGCGACCTGGCTTCGCTGCGGCGCGACGCCGAGTCGCTCGGCGGCCAGCGCGACTTCGTCGGCGCGCTGCGCGCGAAGATCGCGGCGGGCCGGGCCGGCGTGATCGCCGAGGTCAAGAAGGCCAGCCCGAGCAAGGGCGTGCTGCGCGAGAAGTTCGTGCCGGCCGCGATCGCCGAGAGCTACGAAGAACACGGCGCAGCGACGCTGAGCGTGCTGACCGATGTCAACTTCTTCCAGGGCAGCGCCGCGTTCCTGCGCGAGGCGCGCGCCGCCTGCGGCCTGCCGGTGCTGCGCAAGGATTTCATGGTCGATGCCTACCAGGTCTTCGAGGCGCGCGAGATGGGCGCCGACTGCATCCTGCTGATCGCCGCCTGCCTCGACGACGCGCAGATGATCGACCTCGAGGCGCAGGCGCAGGCGCTGGGAATGGCGGTGCTGGTCGAGGTGCACGACGGCGCCGAGCTCGAGCGCGCGCTGCGCCTGGAAACAAGGCTGATCGGCATCAACAACCGCAACCTGCGCACGTTCGAGGTCACGCTGCAGACGACGCTCGATCTGCTCGGTCAAGTGCCCGCCGAGCGCCTGCCGGTCACCGAAAGCGGCATCCTCGTGCGCGCCGACGTGCAGCGCATGCGCGATGCGAACGTGCATGCGTTCCTGGTCGGCGAGGCCTTCATGCGCGCGCCCGACCCGGGCAAGGCGCTGGCCGAGCTGTTCGGCTGAGCCCGATGCAGGTCGGGTTGTTCGACAGCGGCGCGGCGGGCGAGGCGGCCGATGCGTCTGACAACAGGCTGTGCGAACCGCTCGCGCAGGTGTTCGAGCGCGTCCCGTCGGCCTGGCGCCCGGTTACCGACCCGTTCATCCGCAGCGACACCGGCCGGGCGCTCGCGGCCTTCGTCGACCAGCGCGTGCGTGACGGCGCGGCCGTCTATCCGCGCCACGTATTTCGTGCGCTCGAGTTCAACCCGCCCGACACGGTGCGCGTCGCGATCCTCGGCCAGGACCCGTACCACGGCGCCGGACAGGCGCAAGGCCTCGCGTTCTCGGTCGCGCCGGGGCACAAGAAGCCGCCGAGCCTGCGCAACATCCTGAAGGAGGTCGCGATCGACACCGGCGCAGCGTCGATCTGCCACGACGACCTGAGCCGATGGGCCGAGCAGGGCGTGCTGCTGCTGAACGCGGTGCTGACCGTCGAAGACGGCGCCGCGCAGAGCCACGCGAATCGAGGCTGGGAGGCGCTGACCGACGCGCTGCTTGTTCGCGTCGCCGCGCAGTCCGACCCGGCGGTCTTCATGCTCTGGGGCGCCTCGGCGCAGCGCAAGGCGGCGCTGATCGAGCACGCCGGGAAAGGCAGGCACAAGTTGCTGGTCGGCAATCACCCGTCGCCGCTCTCGGCCAATCGGCCGCCGGTGCCGTTCGTCGGCTGCAAGCACTTCAGCCAGGCCAACGCGTTCCTCGCGAAGCATCGGCCCGGCTGCGCGTCGATCCGCTGGTGAGCGGCCTGGCCGACCCCGAGAAGAGTCCTGGTTTTGGTACTCAACTGGTATTCGGAGACGCTCCGGTTTTCATCGGCGGCCAATTGACAGATTGGTATTACTGGTACTAAACTGGTTCTATCGGCGGGCGCTTGCCCGCTTGGCAGTCGAGGCGCCAAAAGGGCGGGTCATGATCGAGTTTCTGGTGGGGGTCGATGGCGGCGGCACCGCAACGCGGGCCTTGCTCGCGAGTCGCGATGGCGCGGTGCTCGGCCACGGTGTGGCGGGGCCTTCGGGCCTCGCGCGCGGTGCGGCTTCGGCGTGGCACGAAGTCCAACTGGCGGTCGCCCGGGCGTTCGAGTCGGCCGGAATGCGCCAACCCGCCGACTGGTCCGCGTGCGCGCTCGGCGCCGGCCTGGCGGGCGCGACGCACGCGCCCTGGCGCGAGGCCTTCGTCGCCGCGAACATCGGCTTCGGGCAGCTCGCGGTCGACACCGATGCCTTCGCGATGCTGCTGGGGGCGCATCGCGGGCGGCCCGGCGTGATCGTCGCGGCGGGCACCGGCAGCGTCGGCGAAGTGCTGCGGGCCGATGGCTCGCGCGGCAGTGTCGGCGGCTGGGGCTTCCCGGTCGGCGATGAAGGCAGCGGCGCGTGGCTCGGTCTGCGCGCGGTGCGCCTCGCGCAGGCGGCGATGGACGGTCGCCGCCCGGCCGGCCCGCTCGCGCGCCGCGTCTGGGGCGTCTGCGGTGCCGACCGCGAGAGCTTGCTCGCGTGGTGTGCACAGGCGGGTCAGTTCGCGTATGCGCAGCTCGCGCCGATGGTGTTCGATGCCGAGGCCGACGACCCGGACGCGGCGCAGCTGCTCGGCCGCGCGGTCGACGCGCTCGAACAGATGGCCGATGCGCTCGATCCGCGCGGCGAGCTGCCGCTGGCCGTGTCGGGCAGCGTCGCGCGCCGCCTGGCGCCGCGCCTGTCGGCCGCGCTGCGGGCGCGCTGCGTCGACCCGGCCGACGGCCCCGACGCGGGCGCGCTGACCCTGATCCGCCAGGCCCTGACGACCCCGCCCAAGACGGCGCCGACATGAAGAAGAAGGCCGTGCTCGACCTCAAGCCCGACGCGCGCGACAGCTCGCCGCTGTACCTGCAGCTCGCCCGCAAGCTCGGCCAGGCGATCCGCGAAGGCCGCTTCCAGGCCGACGAGGCCTTGCCGTCGGAGCGCGTGCTCTCCGAGGCGGTCGACGTCTCGCGCGTGACCGCGCGCAAGGCGATCGACCAGCTCGAGGAGCAGGGGCTGATCGTGCGCCGCCGCGGCTCGGGCAACTACATCGCGCCGCGGATCGAGCAGCCGCTGTCGCGACTGACGAGCTTCTCCGAGGAACTGCACCAGCGCGGCTACACGCCGTCGTCGCGCTGGCTCAAGCGCAGCGTGACCGCGGCCGTGGCCGACGAGCAGCTCAGCCTGGGCCTGTCGCCCGGCGCGCGCGTCGCGCGGCTGGAGCGGCTGCGGCTGGCCGACGACGTGGTGATGGCCTATGAGGTCAGCGTGCTGCCCGAGAACGCGCTGCCGCGGCCCGAGGCGGTCGAGGGGTCGCTGTACGAGCACCTGACCGGCCTCGGCCAGGCGCCGGTGCGCGCACTGCAGCACATCCGCGCGCTGAATGCGCAGCCGCGGCTGGCCGAGCAACTCGGCGTGCCGGTCGGCCAGGCGGTACTGTTCATCACCCGCATCGGCTACCTCGAATCGGGCCAGGCGGTGGAGCTGACGCATTCGTACTGCCGCAGCGACTATTACGACTTCGTGGCGGAGATGAGGCGCGACGCATGAGCGAGTTCAAGACACTTTCCGGTCGCATCCTGACGCCGCAAGGCTTCGTCGACGGCCGCATCGAATGGGCTGCCGATGGCCGCATCGTGCGCATCGAGGGCACGCCGGTGGATCTGGCTGCGGCGCGCGACACCGCCGCGCCGCTGGTGCTGCCCGGCTTCGTCGACCTGCACGTGCACGGCGGCGGCGGCCACGACATCATGGAAGGCGGCGATGCTGCCGCGCGCGTCGCCGAGCTGCATGCCGGTCACGGCACCACCGCGATGCTCGCGACGACGATGACGGCGCCGCTGCCCGACCTGACGCTCGCGTTCGGCGCGCTCGGTCCGGCGATCGCGGCGCGCGCCCCGCGCAGCGCACGCGTGCTCGGCGTGCACCTCGAGGGCCCGTACATCAATCCCGGCAAGCTCGGCGCCCAGCCCAACTTCGCGCGCCCGGTGCAGATGGACGAGATCGCGCGTCTGAATGCGCTCGCGCCGATCCGCCTGATCACGCTCGCGCCCGAGACCGCCGGCAACATGGACGCGATCGAGGCGCTCTGCGCCGCCGGTTACCGCGTGCAGATCGGCCACACGCTGGGCAGTTACGAAGACGGCGTGCGCGCGCTGCAGCGCGGCGCAGGCGGCTTCACGCACCTGTTCAATGCGATGAGCGGCATGCACCACCGCGAGCCGGGCATGGTCGGCGCAGCACTCGCGCACGCGACCTACTCCGAGATCATCCCGGACCTGCTGCATGCGCATGCGGGCGCGATCCGCGTCGCGCTGCGCGCCATCCCCTGCCTGTACTGCGTGACCGATTCGACCGCCGCCGCCGGCATGCCCGACGGCGACTACAAGCTCGGCCGCCACAAGGTCACCAAGTGCCTGGGCGGCGTGCGCCTGCCCGACGGCACGCTCGCCGGGTCGACCCTGACGATGGACCAGGCGCTGCGCAACCTCGTCGACGAGCTCGGGCTCGACCTGGCCGATGCGTCCCGGCGCGTCTCCACGCATGCGGCCGACCACCTCGGCGTGCCCGACCGCGGCCGCCTGCAGGCGGGTCATTGGGCCGATGCGGTCGTGCTCGACCGCGACCTGAAACTGAAGGACGTGATCGTGGAAGGAGTGTCGATTGAACACGCGCATGCTTGACGAGGCCCGCGAGGCGCCCGCGGCCGTGGCGCGGCAGCTGGGTCACGACGACCCGGCGTACAGCGACTTCGGTGCGCTGCTGCGCGCGACCCATCCGAACGCGCTGCTGACGGTGGCGCGCGGCAGCTCCGACCACGCCGCGCACTTCATGGCCTACCTGATCATGGCGCGCATGGGCCGGCTCGTGACCTCGCTGCCGATGTCGCTGATCACGCTGTACCAGTCGCAGATCGTCTGCGACGGCTTGGTCTCGCTGGCGTTCTCGCAATCGGGCCAGAGCCCGGACCTGGTCGCGCCGACGCGCTTCTTCAAGGCCGGCGGTGCCTGCACCGTGGCCTTCGTCAACGATGCCGAATCGCCGCTCGCGCAGGCCTCGCAGTGGGTGTTCCCGCTGCATGCCGGCGTCGAGGCGAGCGTGGCCGCGACCAAGAGTTTCATCGCGCAGCTGGTCGCCGGCGCGCGGCTCGTCGCGGCCTGGCAGGACGACCTCGTGCTGCAGGCCGCGCTGTCGGGTCTGCCGGGCGTGCTGGCACGCGCCGCGCATGCCGACTGGGGGGCTGCGGTCGAGGCATTGGCGGATGCCGATCGCCTGTTCGTGATCGGCCGCGGCACCGGCCTGGCGATCGCTCAGGAGGCGGCGCTGAAATTCAAGGAGACCTGCGCGATCCAGGCCGAGGCGTTCTCGGGCGCCGAGGTCAAGCACGGGCCGATGGCGCTGATCGGCGAGGGCTATCCGCTGCTGGTGTTCGCGCCGCGCGGGCCGGCGCAGGCCGGGCTGCTCGCGCTCGCCGACGAGATGCGCCAGCGCGGTGCGCGCGTGCTGCTCGCGGCGCCTGCCGGCACACCGGGCGCCGAGCTGCCGATCATCGAGACCGCATCGATCGAGCTCGATCCGATCTCGGCGGTACAGAGCTTCTACCCGATGGTCGAGGCGCTGGCACGGGCCCGCGGCTTCGATCCGGACCGGCCGCGGCATCTCGCCAAGGTCACACGGACGCACTGACCATGAGCCTCGACGCGTTTCACTCCGGGCAGCTCGTGATGGTCAACATCGCGGGCACGGTGCTCGATGCCGAGCAGGCGCGCTTTCTGCGCACGCACCGCATCCGCGCGGTGTGCCTGTTCCGCGCCAACCTCGGCAGCGAGGCGCAGGTCAGGCAACTGACGCGCGACCTGCGCGAAGCCATGGGCGAACACGCGCTGATCGGGCTCGATCAGGAAGGCGGCTCGGTCGTGCGCGCGACCTTCCTGCCGCAGCCGCCCGCCGCGATGGCGCTCGGCGCCTGTGGTGACGAAGCGCTGGCCGAGGCGGTCGGCGAGGCGGTCGGCCGCGGCGTGCGCAGCCTGGGTTTCAACTGGGACTTCGCGCCGGTGCTCGACGTCAACAACAACCCGGCGAACCCGGTCATCGCCGAGCGCAGCTTCTCGGAAGACCCGCTCGAGGTCGCGCGGCTCGCCGGCGCGTGGATGCGCGGCGCGCTGCGCGCCGGCGTGGCCTGCTGCGTCAAGCATTTCCCCGGGCACGGCGACACGCATGTCGATTCGCACCTCGCGCTGCCGGTGGTCGACAAATCGCTGGCCGAGCTGCAGGCGCTGGAGCTGCTGCCGTTCGCGGCACTGCGGCACGAAGCGCCGGCGATGATGACCGCGCACATCGTCTATCCGCAGCTCGATGCCGAGCACCCGGCCACGCTGTCGCGCAAGCTGCTCGGCGAGTTGCTGCGCGGTGCGTGGGGCTACGACGGCGTCGTGATCACCGACTCGCTGGTGATGAAGGCGATCCATGAACGCTACGGCCACGACCGCGCCGCGGTGCTGGCGCTGCAGGCCGGCGCCGACATGGTGATGGCCCTGGGCACGCAGGCGGAACAGGCCGCGGCGATTCACGCGATCACGGCCGCGCGTGCGAGTGGTGCGCTGCCCGACGCCGCGCTGCTTAAGGCGCGCGCGCGGCTCGACGCGCTGGCCGGGCGCTATCCGGTGCGGTGGCCGGACTATCCCGCCGCGCAGCGCGCGACCGACGACGCCCTGATGCGCCGCGCGTGGGCGCAGGGCCTGACCGCGCTGGATGCGCCGCGCGCACCGCGCCTCGATCAGCCGCTGCGCGTGCTGACGCAGCGCAACGTGCCCTGCGACGGTGTCTCCGAAGCCGGGCCGTCGGGCGAGCAGGTCGAGCGGCTGTTCCAGCGCTTCGCCGATGTCGAGCTGATCTCGTTCGATCGTCTCGACCGGATCGACTGGGCGGCGTTGCCGCAGGACGATCGGCTCACCGTGCTCGCGTCGAACCACCGCGATCGCTACGGCGCGCGCAGCGAAAGCTGGCGGCCCGATCTGCACCTGGTGTTGTGGAATCCGTTCCAGGCTCTCGACGTGGCCGCGCCCACGGTCGTGACCTGGGGCTACGCCGACGGCGCGCTCGATGCGCTGCAGGCCTGGCTCGAAGGCCGCGGCACCTTGACCGGCCGGGCGCCGGTCCGGCTCACGGACGCGCACTGAACTTTCATCCAACCAAGGCGTTGCCCATGTCCACCGACCCGACCGCGCGGCGCTCTCCGATGTTCTGGGTGCCGACGTTGTACTTCGCCGAAGGCCTGCCGTTCTACGCGGTCGCACTGATCGCGGGGCTGATGTACAAGAGCATGGGCGTGCCGAACGACCAGATCGCGCGCTGGACCGGACTGATCGGCCTCGCATGGGTCTTCAAGCCGCTGTGGAGCCCGCTGCTCGAGGCGGCACCGAGCAAGAAGGCGATGGTCGTGCTGTTCCAGGTCACCGGCGCCGCGGCGCTCGGGCTGGTCGCGCTGTCGCTGCAGTTGCCGGCGTGGTTCGCGACGAGCATCGCGCTGCTCGCACTCGCCGCGGTCGCGGCCGCCACGCACGACATCGCGGCCGACGGCCTGTACATCGCGAGCCTCACGGCGAAGCAGCAGGCGGCCTACGCCGGCTGGCAGGGCGCGTTCTTCAACGCGGCGAAGTTCATCTCGCTCGGCGGGTTGGTGATCCTCGCCGGCCACCTCGAGAAGCGCATGGACGCGTCGCACGCGTGGGCCCTCATCTTCGGCCTGGCCGGCGCGATGATGGCGGGCCTGGCGCTGTACCACCTGTGGGCCTTGCCCGTGTCGCGCAACGCGCCGCGCGGCGAGGCTTCTGCGCGCGGCGTGTGGCCGACGCTGTGGGACGTGCTCACCGACTTCTTCCGCAAGCCCGGCATCTGGTTCGCGATCCTCTTCATCATCCTGTTCCGCGCCGGCGAAGGGCAGATCCAGACCATCGGCCCGCTGTTCCTGCGCGAGGCGCGCGCGCTCGGCGGGCTGGGGCTGACGACCGACGAGGTGGGTTGGGTCTACGGCACGGCGGGCACCGTCGCGTTCCTCGTCGGCAGCGTCTGCGGCGGCTACTTCACCGCGTGGCTGGGGCTGAAGCGCGCGATGTTCTTCCTGATCCTGGCGGTGAACCTGCCGAACCTCGCGTTCTACTTTCTGAGCACCGCGCTGCCGACGAAACTCGCGGTGATCGCCACGGCGCTCGGGCTCGAGATGTTCGGCTACGGCTTCGGGTTCGTCGGCGTGATCCTGTTCATCATGCAGGTCGTCGCGGTCGGCAGGTACCAGACCGCGCACTACGCGCTCGGCACCGGCGTGATGCAGCTCGGCTTCGTGTTCTTCAAGATGATCAGCGGTGACATCCAGACCGCGCTGGGCTACCAGACCTTCTTCCTGTGGGTGCTGGTCTCGGCCGTGCCGGTGCTGCTGCTGTCGCGCTTCATGAAGCTGGACGGCGCGGCGCGCCCCGCGCCGGCGCAACAGCCCGTCGAAGCCTAGGGCGATGCGGCTGTCGACCGGCGGGCTCGCGTGCGTCGTGCTGGCGGGCTGCGCGTCGGCCGTGCCGCCTTCGGCGACGCCCGATGCCGGCGTCTTCTTCGATGACTTCAGCGAGCCCGATCTCGCCGCGCTCGCGCGCGCCGGCTGGGTCGTGCGCGAGCAGCGCGGCCATCCCGGCATCGAGGGCGCGTCGTGGAGCGCCGCATCGCTCGCGCTGGTCGACGACCCGGCGGCGCCGGGCAACCGGCTGCTGCGCCTGAGCGCGCGCACCGACGGCACGCCGCAGGGCACGCGGCACGCGCAGCTGTGCCATGCGCGCAAGTACCTCGACGGCACGTATGCCGCGCGCGTGCGCTTCAGCGATGCGCCGCTGCAAGGCCCGGACGGCGACGTGGTCGTGCAGACCTTCTACGCCGTGGCGCCGCTGAAGTTCGACTTCGACCCCGAGTACAGCGAGCTCGACTGGGAGTACCTGCCGAACGGCGGCTGGGGCGACGCGCGCACGCGCCTGTACGGCGTGAGCTGGCAGACGGTGCGCGTCGAGCCCTGGCTCGCGTTCAACCAGCCGCACGAAGAGTTCCGCTCGATGAACGGCTGGCACGTGCTGCTGATGCAGGTCGCCGACGGCAAGACGCGGTGGTTCATCGATGGCGCGCTGCGCGCCGAGCACGGTGGGCGCAATCATCCGGTCGTGCCGATGGCGATCAACTTCAACCTGTGGTTCTCGCCGGGCGGCTTGTTGCCCGCGACGACGGCGGTCCGCGTCTACGAGCAGGACGTGGACTGGGTCTTCCACGCGCGCAATCAGGTGCTGTCGCCGGCCGAGGTGCAGTCGCGCGTCGCGACGTTCCGGCACGCCGGCACCGCGCGGACCGACAGCGTGCCGCCGGCGAATCCGCCGCTGCCCAGCCCGTGCGACTTCTGATGGCCGGTCAGCGCGATGCGTGATCGCGCGCGCCTCGCATCGGTCGACGCACTGCGCGGCCTCGCGGTGGCCGCGATGCTGCTCGTCAACGACCCCGGCGATTGGGGCCATGTGTTCGCCCCGCTCGAGCACGCGGCCTGGCATGGCCTGACGCCGGCGGATCTGATCTTTCCGTTCTTCCTGTTTGTTGTGGGCGTGTCGCTCGCGCTGGCGCTGGAGCCGCGCGTCGAGGCCGGATTCACGCAGGGGCTGGCGCGAGGCGTGATCTGGCGTGGGTTGCGCATCGTGCTGCTCGGCCTCGCGCTGCACGCGGTGGCCTGGTTGCTGATGGACGCGCGCACGTTCCGTCCTCTGGGCGTGTTGCAGCGCATCGGCGTGTGCTTCGCGGTGGTCGGGCTGCTGGCGGTCCACACGCGGGCGCGCGTGCAATGGCTTGCGTGTGTCGCGATCCTGTTCGGCTACTGGGCCTTGCTGAGCTGGGGCGGGCCGCTGACGAAGGAAGGCAACCTCGCGAGCCGCATCGACGCGGCACTGCTCGGCCGCTTCGCCTACGAATTCGATGCCGCGACAGGTCTCGGCAACGACCCCGAGGGCTTGCTCAGCACGCTGCCGGCGATCGCGACGACGATCCTCGGGCTGCGCGCCGGATCATGGTTGCGCAGCGGGTCGATCGCTCGCCTCGCGCTCGTCGGCCTCGTCGCGCTGGGCCTCGGCGCCGCGTGGGCGAGCATATTCCCGCTCAACAAGCAGCTCTGGACTTCGTCGTACGTGCTGTGCACCGGCGGTGCTGCGATGTTGGTGCTGGCCCTCGCGCACGAGCTCATCGATCGCCGCGACTGGCCGGCGCTCGGCCGCAGCCTGGGAATCAACGCGGTTGCCGCCTATGCCGCCGCGTGGCTCGCGGTCTGCGTGCTCGACGGTCTGCACTGGACCGGGCCGCTGTACGCGGCGGCCTTCGGCTGGATGAGGCCATGGGCCGGGCCGTCCGTGCCGTCACTCGCCTGGGCGCTGGGCTTCGTCGCGCTGTTCTGGGCTGCGGCACGGGCCCTGGAGCGCCGCGGCATCCGCATCAGCATCTGACGGGATCAGGGCGCTT
The DNA here is from genome assembly GCF_056400745.1 of Rhizobacter sp. P5_A1. Taxonomy (NCBI): domain Bacteria; kingdom Pseudomonadati; phylum Pseudomonadota; class Betaproteobacteria; order Burkholderiales; family Sphaerotilaceae; genus Rhizobacter; species Rhizobacter sp. P5_A1. Next base: position 5,595 of record NZ_JBFUKR010000006.1, on the reverse strand, counting down.
CGCTCAGCTCGGCCACCACATCGTAGGTGTCGCCGCGATAGATTGATTGCGACAACTCGATCGGCCGCCCGTCGCGCAGATAGCCGAGGCGCTCGACCGACAGCCCCGCATCGCCCGGTTGCGCCTGCAGCAAACGCGCCTGTTCGTCGTCGAGCAACAACGCGCGCAGCCGCTGCAACGCGCGCACCGGCCGGTAGCCGTGCTCGCTCAGCGCACCATAGAGGGAGGCATCGACCGCGTCGAGCGAAGGCAGGCACCAGGCGACGATCGTGGCGTACTCGATCGCCATCGGCGCGTCGTCGGCGAAGCGCAGGCGGTGGAAGCGGTAGACCTCCGTGCCCGGGCTCAGCGCGAGCTTCAGCGCCTCCTCGGGCGTCACGCTGCCGACCGCGCGATTCAGCCAGACGCTGTGCGGCCGACTGCCGCGGGCGCGCATGTCTTCGGAGAACGAGGTCAGCTTCGCGAAGTTCTTCTCGACGCGGCTGCAGACGAAGTTGCCTGAGCCCTGGCGGCTGACGAGCCAGCCTTCCTGGACCAGCCCCTCGATCGCGCGCCGCACCGTGATGCGCGAGACCGCGAAGTCTTCGGCCAGCTGGCGCTCGGAGGGCAAGGCGTCTTCGGCGCCGAGCTCGTGGGTCTCGATGGCCTCGCGCACCCGGCGCTGCAGTTGCTGGTAGAGCGGCAAGGTGTCGTTCGGATCCAGCGGCCTGACGAATGTGGAAGGTTCGGTCATGCCCCGAACCATACCAATTGATAACGAGTGGTGCGGGCTGCACCAGCCCCGTGCGCGGGTTCGACTCTCATTCTTTACTGTACCCCAGCACATTCTTTGCCCTGGGGCAAAAACGTTATTGCAATTTCATGACATTGGTAGCATAGTGGCCTCTAGTGGTAGTGTATTGGTACGCAACCAGCGGTTCCCCGGTCTTTCACTGGTCTTTCTTCTCCCACGGGCGCGCTCCCGCCCCAACCCACAGAGGCTTACATGAACGTCAAACGGACCCCCATCGCATCCGCGGTCGCGCTCGCCCTTGCCGGGGCCGGCGCGTTCGCGCCTGTTCACGCGCAGCAGGCGCCGGTACCGCCGGCCGCAGCGGCTTCGGCCGCCCCGGCGACACCGGCGGCCCAGCGCGCGGCCGAGGCCGCGCAGCTGAATGCGGTGACGGTGACCGGCATTCGTGCCTCGATCGAGCAATCGCTGAACCAGAAACGCCTCGCCGATTCGCGGGTCGACGTGATCACCGCCGAAGACATCGGCAAGATGCCCGACAAGAACGTCGCCGATTCGCTGCAGCGGGTGCCCGGCGTGACGATCAGCTCGGCCGGCGCCAACGAGGGCGGCTTCGACGAGAACGACCGCGTCAGCATGCGCGGGACGAGCCCGAGCCTCACGCAGACCTTGATCAATGGTCACAACGTGGCCTCCGGCGATTGGTTCATCCTGAACCAGACCGGCACCGTGGGCCGCAGCGTCAGCTACACGTTGCTGCCGTCGGAACTGGTCGGCTCGGTGGTTGTCCACAAGAGCTCGCAGGCCAGCGACGTGGAAGGCGGCGTCGTCGGCTCGGTCGACATCCTGACCCGCAAGCCGCTGGACTTCAAGAAGGCGCTGACCTTCGAGGCCTCGCTGGGCGCGGTCTACGCAAGCCAGCCGAACAAGACCGACCCGCAGGCCAGCGCGCTGATCAACTGGAAGAACGAGGCGAAGACGGTCGGCGTGCTGCTGCAGGCCTTCTCCGAGACGCGCCATCTGCGGCGCGACGGACAGGAGCTGCTGGGCTACGAGCAGATCAAGGCCGGCAGTGCGGTGGCCACCGCGCACCCCGACCTGGCCGGCGTCTGGTACCCGACGATGATCGGCTCCGCGCTGTTCGAGCAGAAGCGCGAACGCACCGGCGGCTTGCTCGACATCCAGATCAAGCCGACCGACGACCTGACGCTCGATCTCTCGGGCTTCGTCTCGCAGATGAAGGCGGCGAACTACAACCGCAACTACCTGCTGTGGAACACCCACTTCATCAACCAGGGTGCGGGCCAGTCGCCCGACGCCGGCTACGTCGTGCGCAACAACACGCTGGTGCAGGCCAACTTCTCGCCGGTGGCAGGAACGCAGTACGGCGTCTACGACCAGATCTCGCGGCCCGACGCGAGCGCCGATGCCAACTTCCTGAACTTCGACGCCAAGTGGCGCGCCAACGACCGCCTCACGCTGACCAGCAAGATCGGCACCTCGACCGGCACCGGCAAGACGCCGACCCAGGACGTGGCCGAATGGAACACCGGCGTCGGCACCGGCGGCGGCTGGGGCTTGAACGGCATCAACAGCGCGGCGAACTGGAACCTCGGTCCGACCAACAACAGCAGCAGCCCGGCCGGCGTCGGTCTGGGCTGGATATTCGGCGACCAGAACGTGAAGGTGAAGGACAAGGAAAACTGGGGCCAGCTCGACGGCGAATACAACGTCGATGCCGGCGTGCTGCAGAGCCTGAAGTTCGGCGTGCGCTTCAACGACCACAAGCGCAGCTCGGGCGGCGTGATCGGCCAGTCGCCCGGCTGCAAGGACGCGAACGGCAACACGGTGGCGTTCGACTGGTCGCAGCAGTACTGGTGCCCGGTGGGCACGAAGTCGCCGGCCGACCCGGCGAACTTCCCGGTCGGCAGTGCGAACTACCCCGGCAACTTCGCCGGCGGCCTCGGCGGCTCGTTTCCGCGCGACATCTGGTACTACTCGCCGGCCCAGCTCGCCGCCTACAACGCGCTGACGAACCGTGCGACCGACGGCTCGCGCGAGGACTGGAATTCCGAGTTCGCACTGAAGGAGCGCAACAGTGCGTTCTACGTGCAAGGCAACCTCGAAGGCCAGGGCTGGCGCGGCAACGTCGGCGTGCGCCTGGTCAAGACCAAGGAGATCGTCACCAGCAACATGGCGACCGATCCGACGACGCCGGGTGCGATCACCGCATCGGCGTTCGGGCCGTTCCTGCCTGTGACCGTGAGCCACAGCTATACCGACGTGCTGCCCAGCGCCAACCTGACCGTCGATCTGGCCAAGGACCTGCTGGCCCGCTTTGCCATCTCGAAGACGATGACGCGGCCGGACTACTCGGCACTGGCTGGTGCGGTGTCGCTGAGCCCGCCGGCAGCGCAAGGCGCTCTGGGCTCGGGCTCGGGCGGCAACCCCGACCTGAAGCCGATCCGTTCGACCAACGTCGACGCGACGATCGAGTGGTACTTCGCGCCGAAGTCGCTGCTGTCGGCGAGCGCCTTCTACATGGACCTGTCGAGCTATGTCGGCTACGGCCAGGTCACGAAGCAGTACATGACCTTCAGCAGCCAGTTCCCGCAGGGCTTCATCGCCGACTACCTGCTGACGGTGCCGGTGAACACCAAGGGCAAGGTCAAGGGCCTGGAGCTGGCCTATGAGCAACCGATCTTCGGCAACTTCGGTGTCGCGGCGAACTACACGTACGCCGACGCGAAGGAGTCGAACGGTGCGCCGCTCGTCGGCGCCTCGAAGAACACCTACAACCTGAGCGCGTACTTCGAGAACGACAAGTTCAATGCCCGCCTGTCGTACAACTACCGTTCGGCCTTCTACAGCGGCCTTGACCGCAGCACTGCGTTCTACCAGGCCGCAGTCGACAACGTGGCGGCGTCGCTGGGCTACAAGGTCAACGACAACTTCAGCGTCACGTTCGATGCGCACAACCTGAACAACGCGAAACTGAAGTACTACGCGCTGAACGAAGACCAGCCGCGCTCGATCTACCAGAGTGGCCGGCAGTACTACCTGAACGCACGCGTCAAGTTCTGAACGTCGCGCGCGCCGGGGCTTCGCGCGCGGAGCCCCGACCGACAATCACGACCCATGTCGACACTCCGACGACTCATCGCGGGGCTGCCGCTGTTCGCGCTTGCAGCCTGTGCCGTGCCGCCCCCGGGGCCGCCGGCGTTCGTTCACGGGCCGTACAAGGACCTGACACTCGCGATCGATCGCGGCAACCCGGTGATCGCGACTGCCGTCGGCGGCAGGGCCATTCCGGTGCTCGAGCTGCTGACGCGCGGCAGCACGCTGAGCTGGGCCTTTGCGGTCGGCGAGTGCGGCGCCGAGACACTGGGCGGGCTCGATGCGCAGCAGGTTGCCGACGCGAACGTCGCGGCCTTCAACCGCGCCGGCGTCGACTACATCGTCTCGACCGGCGGCGAAGGGGGCGTTTTCAGCTGCGGCAGCGATGGGGGCATGGAGGCGTTCATCGCGCGCTATGCGTCCCCCAGGCTGGTCGGCATCGATCTCGACATCGAGGCGAAGCAGACGCCGGAGATCGTCGACGCACTCGTGCGCCGGGTGCTCGTGGCGCAACGCAAGCACCCGAATCTGCGCTTCAGCTTCACGCTGCCCACCGTGGCGGCCAGCGATGGCTCGCGCAACGGCCTGAACGGGCAGGGGCGCAGCGTGCTGGAGGCGATCCGGCGCCATGGCTTGACCGAGTTCACGGTCAACCTGATGGCGATGGACTACGGGCCGCCATCGGCGGCCAACTGCGTCGTCGGCAACGGGGTGTGCGACATGGGGCGCTCGGCGATCCAGGCGGCCGAGAACCTGCACGCGCTGCACGGCGTGCCGTTCCGGCAGATCGAGCTGACGGCGATGATCGGCGTCAACGATGTGGCCGCGAATGACTTCCACCAAGCGGACGCGGAGGTGATCGCTCGCTATGCGCGAGAGCGAGGCTTGGCCGGCCTTCACTTCTGGGCGCTCGATCGTGACACGCCTTGTGCGGGGCCCGCCGCGGGAGCCTCGCCGATCTGCAGCGGCCTGCCGGGTGTGCCCGCGCTCGGCTTCAGCGCCGCCTTCGACAAGGGCTTGCGCTGAGCTCGGCCAAGAAGAGACCCTGCGTTTCCCTGCTATACTCCGCGGTTCGTCTTGGAGGGGTGGCCGAGTGGTTAATGGCAGCAGACTGTAAATCTGCCCTCTTACGAGTACGCTGGTTCGAATCCAGCCCCCTCCACCAGGACAAGAGCGGATTTTCACGGATTTTCGAAATGGGCTGCGGGGCTTTTGAGGGCGTTTGAACCGGCAGCCGGTGTCTCCCGGGCGGGAGTAGTTCAATGGTAGAACCCCAGCCTTCCAAGCTGATGACGCGGGTTCGATTCCCGTCTCCCGCTCCAGTCGTGTGTTTTGAAGATGCGATGTCAGCACAGGTTTGGCTGCCGGCGGTTGCCAAACCTGTACTGATTTTGATGAGATCAGTGCCCATGTGGCTCAGTGGTAGAGCACTCCCTTGGTAAGGGAGAGGTCGCGCGTTCGATCCGCGCCATGGGCACCATTCCCCCACAGGAGAGCTGGAAATGGCAAAAGGCAAATTCGAGCGTACCAAGCCCCACGTGAACGTCGGGACGATCGGACACGTGGACCACGGCAAGACGACGCTGACCGCGGCGATCACGACCGTGCTGAGCAAGCTGTTCGGGGGCGAGGCCAAGGCCTACGATCAAATTGACGCGGCCCCCGAAGAGAAGGCGCGCGGCATCACCATCAACACCGCCCACGTCGAATACGAGACCAAGAACCGGCACTACGCCCACGTCGACTGC